>NZ_JBDZDK010000003.1:0-368270 GCF_040049155.1 Sphingomonas silueang | reverse complement strand
AAACTCACCGCATCAGCGGGGTCAGCGCTGCGCTTGTGGATGGCTCCACGCTGCCCCCGCTGCTACCAGCCGTGTGTCATTTCTATTTGGGGCAGAATGTGTCTTTTCTAATCAGCGGGAACAGTATCGGACCATTCCGGAGCGAGCCTGCCACTACCTGATTCCCAACTCGCCAGCGTCGCAAGGCTGAACCATCCGCGACCTTCGCAGTACCAGTCGCCGGTCAGCGACGGCGTTGCCGGGCGCGAAGATGACTGTGCCTCCGGCGGCGGCGCACATACGGCGCGATCCGCTCACCCGATCAGCAGGCGTGCGGCCAGCGCGGCGGCCAGTGCGGGGATCATGGTCGCAACGCCGACGTTCAGGAACGCGAGGAAGCCGACATCCTCGCCCTCCCGCCGGATCGCCTGGAGCCAGAGGATCGTCGCGAGGCTGCCGGTGATCGACAGGTTGGGACCGAGGTCGACTCCGATCAGCAGCGCGTCCACGACCAGCGCGGGCGGATGCGCCTGCGCCACCGCGGTGCTCGCTACCAGCCCGGCAGGCAGGTTGTTCATCAGGTTGGATGCGAAGGCCAGCAGCGTGCCCCCGATCGCCGCGCCGCGCACCGGATCGGCGGATGCGGCGCGCAATGCTTCGGCGACATGGCCGATCACGCCGGTGCGGTCGAGCGCCTCGACCAGTACGAACAGCCCGGCGACGAGCGGCAGCACGCTCCACGACACCGAACGGCCCAGCGCCACCGGCGAACGCCTCGCCAGCAGGCATACGCCCAGCGTCGTCGCGACCCCGGCGATGCAGGTCGGCAGCCCCAGCGGCACGTCGTGCGCGGAGACGACCAGCAACACCAGCGCGGTGAGCGCGATGCCGACCAGCGCCGCCCTGCCCCCGCTCGACAGCGGGTCGCGCACGACGTCGCTGGTGCACGGTGCCGCCAGCCGCCTGCGCTCGACCAGCCGGAGCGCTGCATAGGTCACGACGATCGCCGCCAGCGACGGCACGGCGAACGACGCGAACCACACGCCCAGCGGCGGCATCCGCCCGCCGTACAGCACCAGATTGGCCGGGTTGGAGATGGGCAGCACGAAGCTGGCGGCATTGGCGACCAGCGCGCAGGCGAACAGCATCGGCAGCGGATCGGCCTTCGCCTTGCGCGCGGCGGCATAGACCGCCGGGGTCAGCACCACGGCGGTCGCGTCGTTCGACAGGAAGGTCGTCGTCACCACGCCGGTCGCATAGACCAGCGCGAACAGGCGGGTGCTCGATCCGCGCGCATGGATCGCGGCGGTCGCGGCGATCCAGTCGAACAGCCCCTGCTCGCGCGCCGTTTCGCTCAGCAGCATCATGCCGATGAGGAACAGATAGACGTCGAGCCCCTTGGCGACGGCACCGATCGCCGAGTCCCACGGCATCAGTCCGAGCAACAACAGCAACGCGGCACCGGCCACGGCCCAGATCGCCTCGGGCCAGCGCAGCGGGCGTGCGATGACCCCGGCGGTGGCCGCCGCGCAAATGCCCCAGGTGACGCCGGTCGCGAGCATCACCGTCCGCGCTTCCCGTCCCGATCGGCGCGAACCGCCCCCTGCCCGTTGTTCATCATCACCCCCGTCGTGCCGGTATACGAATGCTGTGGGCAGAACCCGGAAACATTTTGAAATATCCCCCGCCCCGCAACCATGCCCGGCATGGCGGGCACGGCTACAGCAGATCGGCAGCCCGCTGGACAGGAAAATGCCGTGCCCCTATCGCCGCGCATCGTGATGACCGAACCCACCGCCCGAACCGACCAGCGATGAGCGCGGTCGGGGACGCCATCGACGAAACCGGCACGCTGATCCGTGACGGCGGAACCTTCTATCTCCAGCGCGACGCGGGCGTGCGGTACGCGCTGGAGCTGCACCGCACGCCGGTCGACATGGTCGAGAAGCGGGTGCGGCTGGCGGGCCGATTGATCGCGCCCGGACTGGTCGAGGCGGAGGGCGTCGCCCCGGCCTGACGGGCCAGCGGTCGGTCGTCGATTTCAGAGGTAACGGAATGTTTTTATGGCGTCGCACCATGGGATGCGAACAGCCGCAGGAAATAGCCGACGAAGCGCCTCGCCTCGGCGTCCATCCCGTCGCTGCCTTCGGGTTCGACGCCCCATAGCCGCCGGTTCTGGCGCGCGGCGCCCATGCCGATCAACAGCCGTGCCATGTCGACCGCGCCCTCGTCGCGCAACTCCCCGGCGGCGATCCGCCGCGCGAGATAGTCGGCGAGCGCGCGTTCGATATGGCCCGCCGCTTCCCGGTAGAAGATGCGACCGACCTCCGGAAAGCGACCGCTTTCGCCGACCACCAGCCGCCATGTCGCGACGGCATCGGGATGCGCGGTCTTGTCCATGAACGCGCGGCAGAAGTTGACCAGCGTGTCCTCCAGACCGGCGGGACCGACCAGTTCGTTCATCACCTTTCGCCGGAAGGCGGCGGTCACGTCCTCGACGACGGCGGCGAACAATTCCTCCTTGGAGGGGAAATAGGTCCACAGCGTCGCCTTCGATCCGCCGAGCGTGGTCAGCAGTCCCGACATCGAGGTCGCGGCATAGCCGTTCCGCAGGAAGGACGCGCGCGCGGCGGCGACGATCGCGGCGCGCCGGTCCTGTTTGCGCAGTTCCCGCCGTCCGGGGGCAGGGTCGCTGCTGGGGTCGTTCATAAGCTGTACTATAGAGTACAGATTGCCGTTGACAACCGGGTGGCGGCGGATCATTGCTGGGGCGTACCCCCTAGTACGGTTTTGGCATGACACGCTCGATCCCCGGCATTGCCGCCCGCCCGCTGGCGGTGGCGACGGCCCTGCTCCTGTCCGCCTGCGCCAGCGTTCCCCGGCTGGGAACGATGCCCGTCATGGCCGGGCCGCAATCCTATGCGACGGCGCAGACCCTCGGCGGCACGGCGGATGCGGCGTGGCCCGACGCGGCGTGGTGGCAAGCCTATGGCGATCCGCAGCTCGACGCGCTGATCGCCGAAGGGCTGGCCGGATCGCCCGACCTCGCCGCCGCGCGCGCCCGCATCCTGCAGGCCGACGGCTATGCGCAACAGGCGGGCGCGGTGCGGCTGCCGACGCTCGACGCATCGGGCAGCGCCGGGTTGACCAAGCAGAGCTACAACAACGGCATTCCCGCTGCCTTCGTGCCCAAGGGGTGGAACGATACCGGACGGGTGCAGGCGGAACTGGGCTTCGATCCCGACCTGTGGGGGCGCAACCGCGCCGCCTATGCCGCCGCGCGCTCGGATGCGGCGGCGGCGCGGCTCGATCTGGAGCAGGTGCGGCTGACGCTGTCGACCAATATCGCCGATGCCTATGCCGATCTCGCGCGGCTCCATGCGGCGCGCACGGTGCAGGCGGGGGCGCTCGACGTGCGGGAGCAGACGCAGCGGCTGACGGCGGACCGGGTCGCCTCGGGCCTCGATACCCAGGCCGAGCTGAAGCAGGCGCAGTCGGCGGTACCGGCGGCCCGCGCCGAGCTGGCCGCGACCGACGAGCAGATCGCGCTCACCCGCAACCGCATCGCGGCGCTGCTGGGCAAGGGGCCGGACCGGGGCCTCGCGATCGCGCCGCCCCGCGCGGCGATCGCCCCGCGCCCCCTGCCCGCCACGGTCGCGACCGACCTGATCGGGCGCCGCCCCGACGTGGTCGCGGCGCGGACGCGGGTCGAGGCGGAGGCGAGCCGGATCAAGGTCGCGCGTGCCGATTTCTACCCGTCGATCCGGTTGTCGGCGGCGTTCGGGTTGCAGTCGCTGGGCCTCGGCAATCTGTTGAATGGCGGATCGACCGCGGGCACGGTCGGCCCGGCGATAAGCCTGCCGATCTTTCGCGGCGGCGCGTTGCAGGGGCGCTACCGGG
This sequence comes from Sphingomonas silueang, assembly GCF_040049155.1. Lineage (NCBI taxonomy): Bacteria > Pseudomonadati > Pseudomonadota > Alphaproteobacteria > Sphingomonadales > Sphingomonadaceae > Sphingomonas > Sphingomonas silueang. Next base: position 364,391 of record NZ_JBDZDK010000003.1, on the reverse strand, counting down.
CGGCGCGCGGCGGCTATGACGCAGCGGTCGCCGATTACGACCGGACCGTCACCGACGCCTATCGCGCGGTCGCCGATGCGGTGGTCAGCCGGCGCGCGCTCACCGTCCGCCTCGCCGAATCGCGGCAGTCGCTGGCCGATGCGCAGGGTGCGTTCCGCGTGGCGCAGCTGCGCTATCGCGGCGGGCTGTCGCGCTTCCTCGACGTACTCGCCGCGCAGGACCGGGTGTTGCAGGCGCAGGCGATCGTCGCCGAACTGGACGCCCGCGCCTTCCCTCTCGACATCGCGCTGGTGCGCGCGCTCGGCGGCGGTTTCGACGCGCCGCTTGCTAAGGACCCGACCCATGGCTGATTCCGAACCCGCCGCCGCCGTGCCGCAGAACGACGCAGCCTCGCCCAGCAAGCGCCGCAAGCTGCTGACCGGCATTGCCGCCGTCGTGCTGATCGGCGCGGCGGGCTATGGCGCGTGGTACACGCTGGTCGGCAGCCATTATGTCGAGACCGACAACGCCTATGTCGGCGCGGATACCGCACAGGTGACGCCGATGATCGCCGGACAGGCGGTGGCGGTGACGGCGACGGATACCCAGGCGGTGCGGCGCGGCGACGTGCTGGTCCGGCTGGACGACGACGACGCCCGCATCGCGCTGGCGGCGGCCGAGGCCGAGCTGGCCAAGGCGAAGCGGCAGTTCGGCCAGACTTCGGCGACCAGCGGCGCGCTGGCGGCACAGGTCCGCGCCCGGCGCGCGGACGTGGAGAGCGCCCGCGCGCAACTGACCGCCGCCGACGCGGCCTTTGCCAAGGCGCAGGTCGACTATGACCGTCGGCGGCGGCTGGTCGGCGAAGGTGCGGTGTCGGGCGACGAACTGACGCAAGTCACCAACGCGCTCGCCGCGGCGCGTGCCGCGCGCGAACAGGCGCGTGCCGCCGTGGCGCAGGCCGCTTCGCAGCAGGCGGCGGCGGCAGGCAACCTCTCCGCGAACCAGGCGCTGGTCGCGGGTACCACCCCCGCCACGGCGCCGGACGTGCTGGCGGCGGAAGCGAAGGTGCGGCAGGCGCGGCTCGATCTTGCCCGCACCGTCATCCGCGCGCCGATCGACGGGGTGGTCGCCGGTCGGACGATCCAGGTCGGCCAGCGCGTGGCCTCCGGCGCCACGGTGATGCGGATCGTGCCGGTGAACCAGGTCTATGTCGATGCGAACTTCAAGGAAGGCCAGCTGACGAAGGTCAGGCCCGGCCAGCCGGTCACGCTCACCTCCGACCTCTATGGCGGTGACGTGGAATATCACGGGCGGGTCGTCGGCTTTTCGGGCGGTACCGGATCGGCGTTCGCGCTGATCCCGGCGCAGAACGCCACCGGCAACTGGATCAAGGTGGTCCAGCGCCTGCCGGTGCGCGTCGCGCTGGACCCGCGCGAACTGGCGACGCACCCGTTGCGCGTCGGCCTGTCGATGACGGCGCGCGTCGACGTGACGCGCTGACGGGAGGGCGTCGTGGCCGGGCAGGACGATTTCAAGCCGATGACCGGGCCGACGCTGCTGTTCGCCGGGATCGTGCTGGCGCTGACCAATTTCATGGTGGTGCTCGACACCACCATCGCCAATGTCTCGGTTGGGCATATCGCCGGGTCGCTCGGCATCTCGACCAGCCAGGGGACGTGGATCATCACCTCCTATGCGGTGGCGGAGGCGATCTGCGTGCCGCTGACCGGGTGGCTGGCCGGACGGTTCGGGACGGTGCGGACGTTCATCGTCAGCATGATCGGGTTCGGCGTCTTCTCGATCCTGTGCGGGCTGTCGACCAGCCTCGCGATGATCGTCGTCGCCCGGATCGGACAGGGGCTGTGCGGCGGCCCGCTGATGCCGCTGACCCAGACGATGCTGCTGCGCATCTTCCCCAGGGAACAGCATGGGCAGGCGATGGGGCTGTGGGCGATGACCACCGTCACCGCGCCGATCCTCGGGCCGATCCTCGGCGGTACGATCAGCGACAGCTGGTCGTGGCACTGGATCTTCTTCATCAACATTCCCGTGGCGATCTTTTGCGTCGTCGGTGCGCTGCGGCTGCTGACGCCTGCGGAAACGCAGCGGCAGAAGCTGAAGGTCGATCGCACCGGCCTCGCGCTGCTCGTGCTGTGGATCGGCGCGCTCCAGATCATGCTCGACATCGGGCGCGAGCATGACTGGTTCGAGGATCCGACGATCGTCATGCTCGCGCTGGTCGCGGCGATCGGCGCGGCGGTGTTCGTCGCTTGGGAATTGACCGAGCGGCAGCCGATCGTCGATCTGCGCGTGTTCCGCCACCGGGGGTTCGCGGTCGCGGTGGCGGCATTGTCGTTCGCGTTCGGCACCTTCTTCGCCTCGGTCGTACTGATCCCGCAGTGGTTGCAGGCGAGTCTGGGCTACACCTCGACCTATGCGGGCTATGCCACCGCGTTCAACGGGATGGGCGCGGTCATCATGTCGCCGATCGTCGCCAGGCTGATGAAGAAACATGATCCGCGCGCGCTGGTGTGCTTCGGCATCTTCTGGATCGCCGGGGTCACGCTGCTGCGCGTGGGCTGGACCACCGGCGCGGACTTCTGGACGCTCGCGTTCCCGCAGATATTGCAGGGGTTCGGCATGCCGTTCTTCTTCATCCCGCTGACCACCATCGCGCTGGGCGCGGTGGAGCCGCAGGAGACGGCGTCGGCGGCGGGCGTGATGAGTTTCCTGCGCACCATGGCCGGGGCGATCGGCACGTCGGTGTCGATGACCCTGTACAGCGACAACATGATCGTCGCGCGCAGCGAGATGGTGGCACGGCTGAACACCGACGACACCCGGTCGGCGCTGGCGGCGCAGGGCTTCTCGATCGACCAGATTCGCGCGGCGATCGAACTGACCGTCACGCGCGAGAGCAGCACGCTGGCGATCAACCATTTGTTTTTGCTGTCGGCGATCGTGTTCGCCTTCGCCGCGCTCATCATCTGGCTGGCCCCCCGGCCCCGGCGCATGGCAGGCCCCGGCGAGGCGCACTGACGCCCCGCCGCGCCGCGAGGAAATCCGCCGGACCGAAAACGCAATCCATTGACGGCCTTGACAGGCCGGTGCCGACGCGCTCTTATGACACCGGTTTCCAGCAAAATGCCGACGAACGGCATGGCGGGACCGTGGAGGGAGAGGACGTGACGCCAGCAATCGTCATCGCCATGCCGATGCCCGCACCGCACGCCGGTCCGGCGTCCGACTCCCGTTCGCCGGTGCAGCGCCTGCTGCAACCCGACCACCACGTTCACTGATCTCGACACCATGGCGCGATAGGCTCGCCTGAATATGACACCGGTTTCTCGGCAATGACACGGGGACCGAACTGGGGAGGATGACAGGATGACGGCTCACGGAATGTTGCGCATCGGCGCATCGGCGCTGGCGCTGGCGATCGCCACGGGCGCACAGGCGCAGGACGGCACGGCGGTGGCCCCGGTCACGACCGCGCCGCTGCCCTCCGCACAGGATCGCCCCGCCCCGCCCGCGGGTTCGCCCGAGGCGAGCAACGCACCCGGCGCGCAGCAGGACGAGGTGCCCGCCCCCGCCGACGATCCCGCAGGCGAGATCGTCGTCACCGGCTATCGCGCGTCGCTGCGCACCTCGATCGTCGACAAGCGCGATTCGACCGTGCAGGTCGATTCGATCAACGCCGAGGACATCGCCGACTTCCCCGACAACAACCTCGCCGAATCGCTCCAGCGCCTGCCCGGCGTGTCGATCGATCGCGACAACGGCGAAGGCCGCTCGATCACCGTGCGCGGTTTGGGCGGTGACTTCAACCGCACCCGCCTGAACGGGCTGGAAGCGTTGGCGACCGCCGGATCGAACGATTCGGGCACCAGCCCCAACCGCAGCCGATCGTTCGATTACAATACCTTCGCCTCCGAACTGTTCAGCTCGCTGAAGGTGCAGAAGACGCCGTCCGCCGAAACCGACGAGGGGTCGCTGGGCGCCACCATCGATCTCCAGACCGGGCGACCGTTCGATTACAAGAAGGGCGCGTTCGCGCTGTCGGCGGAAGGCAGCTATCAGGACAATATCGGCAAGTGGACGCCGCGCCTCGCGGGCCTCGCCTCCAAGACCTTCAACGAAGGCACGATGGGGCTGCTCGTCTCGGCGGCGTGGAGCAAGTCCGAGAATGCGATCGACCAGTATCGCCGCGGCGCGGGCCAGTCGGACTATGTCTATCGCGGATCGACCTGGGCGGGGAACGAGAACCCGCAGCGCGCGGGCTTCGCCGCGCCGACCGGCACCAGCTTCGGCAGCGCGATCACCAATCCGGATGCGATCGCCGCGCTGACCGGATCGAACCCCGCCGCCTATGCCAAGCTCTATCCCGGCGCGCCGTTCAACACGCCGGGGCGGTTCGACAATTCGACCGTGCGCTTCCCCGCCCTCCCCTCCATCGAGCAGCAGGACGTGGCATATGAGCGCCTCGGCCTCACCGCCTCCTATCAATGGCAGATGGGCGACAAGACGCGGCTGAGCATCGACGGGCTGTATTCGCGCTTCAAGAACCGCAGCTCGATCTATCAGGTGTCGCCGGTCGGGCTGAACCGCAACAACACCAACGCGACCTACAACACGGCGGGCAACAACCTGACGCCGCAGGCGGCACGCGCCCTCTATCCGGGTATCTGCACGCCCAATGCCGGATCGGACCTGGTCCCGGCGCAGGATTGCGGGCAGCAGCTCTACGGCAATACCCCGGCCTTCTCGACCGCGCTGAACGCGCAGGGGCAGCTGGTGTCGTCGGTGCTGGCGCCGTCGGCGACGGTGCCGGGCGCGGTGGCGGCGAACAACCCGACCACCTCGAACATCTTCAGCACCAACCCGTTCAACCTCGATCCCTATGACTATTACAACAACCCCAATTCGGTCGGCTATATTCCCTCGAGCAACCGGCTTGCCTATCGCGGATCGCTGATCGGGCGTCCGGCGGTGCGGGTGCAGGACGTCAACGTCACCAACGGCAACGTCGACTATCTGGTCGCGAGCAACATCGACTTCCGCTCGGCGGTCGACCAGTCCGAATATACCACCGAGTTCAAGCAGGCGTCGCTCCAGTTCGAGCATGAGTTCACCGACAATTTCCGCACGGTGTTCGTCGGCGGCCTGTCGGAATCGACCAATCGCCAGGAAGGGCTGCTCGTCGAGTTCAACCGGATGGATTCGCCGGGCAATTTCGTCTTCGACGCACGCGACGGCGGCGACATGCCGCTGATGAGCTTCGGCTTCGACGCCGCCAACCCGGACAACTGGGATACCGTCAAGGGCTTCTCCGGCATCCGCCGCTTCCTCCGCAACACCAAAAACACCTACAAGCAGGGCAAGATCGATTTCGACTGGCGGGTCAACGACAGCTTCAACATCGGCTTCGGCGGCAACTACCGCGAGTATGAATTCACCACCCGCCAGTTCGAGCGCAACAACGACCTGCTGAACCCGACGCTGCGCGAAGCGGGCATGCGCGCGTCGCAGATGGGCCAGGTGATCGATTTCGGCCAGGGACTGGACGTGCCCGAAGGCACGCTCACCAGCTTCTATGCGCCGAACATCGCGGCGTTCGACAATCTGTTCGACTTCACCTGCAACTGCGTGAACAAATGGGGCGACTGGCGCCTGACCGACCGGCGCAACGGCGGTCGCGAGAATTTCAACGTGCTGGAGAAGGACACCGGCTTCTACGTCCAGTTCGACTGGACCAGCGAGCTGTTCGGGCGACCCTTCCGCGGCAACGCCGGTACCCGCATCGCGATCACCGACGTGACCTCGAACGGCACGACGCCAGCCGGGCGCGGGATCACCGGCACCAACCGCTACACCGATTTCCTGCCGTCGCTGAACGCGGTGTTCGAGCCGGTCGACGACCTGCTGCTGCGTGTCGGCGCGTCGCGGGTGATGGCGCGGCCGCTGCTCGGCAACCTCTCGCCCTCGATCACGGGGCTCAGCATCCCGAGCACCGGCGATACCGTCGGCGCGACGCTGACGATCGGCAATCCGCGGCTCAATCCGTTCCGCTCGACCAATCTCGACGCCAGCGTGGAATGGTATTTCGCGCCGGGCGGGCTGCTGAGCGTCGCAGGCTTCAGCAAGCAGATTTCCAGCTTCCCGCAGACCATCTCGTTCTCGGGGCCGTTGTCGCAGTTCACCGACGCGGCGACGATCGAGGCGATCCGGGCGCAGATCACCGATCCGATCCAGCTCGCCTATCTGAACGCCAACAACCCGTTCGTCGCGCGCCAGTTCGCCGATGCGCCGGGCGGATACCTGCGCGGGTTCGAGATCAGCTATCAGCAGGAGCTCGACTTCCTGCCGTGGTATTTCAAGAACTTCGGAATCCAGCTCAACTATACCTACATCAAGTCCGAGCTGAACTATATCCTCGATCCGGGTCGGGCGGCGTCGGGCAATCTGGCGGCGATCCCGGCGACCACCGGGACCGCGCCGTTCCTCGGCGTGTCGCCGCAATCGGTCAACGGCACGCTTGCCTATGAGACGAGCAAGTTCCGCGCGCGCGTCTCGGTCGCCTATCGCAAGGGTTATTCGCAGACCTATCCGATCGCGGGCGGTTCGTGCGCGCCGGGGTTGCAGAACAGCCCGGCCAACCCCTCGGTCGCGGGTACGCCGTGCGACGCGCCGCTGGTGAACGATTTCATCTTCAGCCGCGACACCACCAACGTCGATGCGTCGATGAGCTACAAGTTCACCGACTGGCTCTCGGTCAGCGCCGAAGGACTGAACCTGACCAACCAGCCGAGCCAGCGCTATGCCTATCAGGGTCAGGAAGCCGTGACCCAGTATAGCGCCGCCGGTCCGATCTACCGCGTGGGCGCGCGCCTGCGGTTCTGACGGGTCTCCCCATGAGACCGCCTGCCCTCCGCCGGTACGCCCGGCGGAGGGATATTTTGCAGGAGCCAAGCCGATGATCTCTCGCCGCGATGCGTTTCGTACCCTCGGCGCGGCGGGGGCCGCGGCCGCGCTGCCCGTGACGCTGGAGGCCGCCGCCGCCCCGGGGGCGAAGGGCGCCGTACCCGACCATGCGCGCGGCTACGACAACCAGCGGATCGCCGATCTGGGCGACGGGCGGTTCCGCAATCCGCTGATGGCCGGGGACCATCCCGATCCGACGATCCTGAAGGATGGTCGCGATTACTACATGACCTTCTCGACGTTCGATTCCTATCCCGGCCTCGTGATCTGGCACTCGCGCGATCTCATCAACTGGACCCCGCGCACCGCCGCGCTGACGAAGAACATCGGGTCGGTGTGGGCGCCGGAGCTGACGAAGCACAAGGGGCGCTATTATCTTTACATCCCGACCAAGAACCCGACGACCAACTGGGTGATCTGGGCCGACCGGATCGACGGGCCATGGTCCGAGCCGGTCGACCTGAAGCTGACCGCGCATATCGATCCGGGCCATGCGGTGGGCGAGGACGGATCGCGCTGGCTGTTCCTGTCGGGCGGGGATCGCATCCGCCTGTCCGACGACGGGCTGTCGACGGTCGGCGCGGTCGAGCATGTCTACGACCCGTGGCGCTATCCCGACGACTGGGATGTCGAGGGGTTCAGCCCGGAAGGGCCGAAGGTCATGCGCCACGGCGACTATTACTATCTCATCACCGCCGTCGGGGGCACCGCGGGGCCGCCGACCGGGCATATGGTGATCGCCGCACGGTCGAAATCGATCCACGGGCCCTGGGAGCATCATCCCGGCAACCCGATCGTCCGCACGACCTCGACCGACGAGCAATGGTGGTCGCGGGGGCACGCCACGCTGGTCGAGGGGCCGGACGGGAGCTGGTGGTCGGTCTATCACGGCTATGAGAACGGCTATTGGACGCTCGGGCGGCAGACGCTGCTCGATCCGGTGGAATGGACCGCCGACGGCTGGTTCCGCATGACCGGCGGCGACCTGTCGCAACCGATGGCCAAGCCGAAGGGCGGCACGGCGTCGCGCCACGGCCAGCCGTTGTCGGACGACTTCGCGACGCTGGCGCTGGGCACCAAGTGGAATTTCTTCCGTCCCACCCCGGAGGACCGCGCGCGGGTGCGGGTCGAGGGCGGCGCGCTGCTGCTCGACGCGCGGGGCAAGGCGCCGTCGGACGGCGCACCGCTGCTGCTGATCGCGGGCGATACCGGCTATCGCTTCGAGTGCGATATCGAGATCGCGCCGGGCGGCACGGCGGGGCTGATCCTGTTCTACGACGACCGGCTGTATTGCGGGCTGGGGTTCGACGAGAAGCGCTTCGTCACCCACCAGTACGGCATCGAGCGCGGGCGTCCGGCCAATCCGCACGGGCGGCGGATGCGGATGCGCGTCACCAACGACCGGCATATCGTGTCCTTCCATACCAGCGCCGACGGCGGGCGGACGTGGAGCCGGTTCGACCGCGGCATGGAGGTGTCGGGCTATCACCACAATGTGCGCGGCGGATTCCTGATGCTGCGGCCCGGGCTCTATTCGGCGGGCAGCGGCACGGCGCGCTTCCGGGATTTCCGGTTCGCGGCATTGTGACCGTGCGCGCGCTGCTCCTCGCCCCGCTGGCGATCGTCGCCGCGCTTCCGGCCAGCGCACAGGTGCTGCACGTATCGCCCGACCGGCCCGACGCCTTTCGCACCGTGCAGGCGGCGATCGATGCGCTGCCCGCGACCGGCGGCACCATCCTGATCGCGCCGGGCGTCTATCGCGAGAAGCTGGCGATCCGGGGCAACGACGTGCGCCTGCGCGGCACCGGGCGCGATCCCGCCGCCGTCGTGCTGGTATATGGCGACGCATCGCTGACGGTCGGCGGCACGGTCAAGTCGGCGACGCTGACCGTCAGCGGCGACGGATTCCGCGCGACCAACCTGACCGTGCAGAACGATTACTGGCTCGACCCGAAACATCCGCCGTCGCAGGCGGTCGCCCTTGCGCTGACCGGCGACCGCGCGGTGGTGCGCCGGGTGCGGCTGCTCGGGCATCAGGACACGCTCTATGCCAATCGCGGGCCGGGCAAGCGCCCGGCGCGGCAATATTTCCGCGACTGCTATATCGAGGGGCATGTCGACTTCATCTTCGGCGATGCCAAGGCCTATTTCGATCGCTGCCGGATCCATGCGCTGGCGAACGAGATGGTGTGGTACACCGCGCAGAGCCGCAACGCGCCCGATGACGAGGGCAGCGCCTATGTGTTCGACCGGTCGCGCTTCACCGCCGCGCCGGGCGCGCGCAACATCGCGCTGGGGCGTGCGTGGCGGCCCTATGCGCGGGTCGTCCTGCTCGATGCGCGGCTCGATGCGCCGGTGATCCCGGCGGGCTGGACCGAATGGACGGCGGGCAGGACGACGACCTTCGATACCGCCTATTACGCCGAATATCGCTCGACCGGGCCGGGCGCGTCCCCCGCCACCCGCGAACCGCGCACGCACCAGTTGACGGCGGGGCAGGCGACGCGGTGGCGGTTGGCGAGCTTCTTCGGCGGCGACCTGCACTGGATGCGGTGAACGCCTCAGCGTGGGACCGGCAGCACGAATGCGGACGGCGCGAGCGCCCGATCGCGGGTGAACGCCGCCTTGGCGACCGCGCCCCTGAACGGCCAGATGCGGTTCAGCCGGATGCCGACCGATGCCTTGCCCGGCGTCTGGGGCGTGAAGCCGGTCGCCGCCTCCGCCTGCAACGCGCCGTCGACATAGGATCGATAGGTCGTCCCGTCATAGCTTTGCGCGACATGATACCAGCGCCCGACGGAAAAGCGCTTCTCGGGCACGATCAGCACCTGGCTGTAGCCCTCGCCCTTGATGAAGGCGTCGAGATACCATTCGGCCCCGACCACGCGAATCTCGAACAGTATCCGCCCGCCGTTGCCGCCGGGGCGCGCATCGCCCTCCAGATGGAACCAGCGCTGCTCGAACACGCCGCCGTCGGGACGGAACAGCGCCTCGAAGGTGAAGCGCGCCGCCCCGGCCAGCGGATGGTCGGCGACGAACAGCGCATCGTCGATCCCGTCGAACGCGACCGCCCGGCCATAGGGGGAGCTGATGAGCGTCGGGCGTCCCATCATGCCCGCAGGGTGGCCGCCGATCCGGTCGAGCCGGTCGAACGTCCACACTTCCGCCGCCGCGCCTGCACGGCCGATCGCGGGGGTCAGCGCCAGTGCCGCGGCCCCGCCGACCAGGGTGCGTCGATCGAAAACTGCCGCCATAGCCTCACGCCGCCTTGCCTGATGATACCGGTTACCATAGGCTTATATCGAACCGCCGCCGGGCGCCATAGCCCGGCGCCGACCGGACCGGGCAGAGACCCGGACACCGCTGGGAGAGTAGCATGACCCGACATCTGCCGCGCATCGCCGCGACCATCGCCGCCCTGCTGGCCGGGGCGGCCCATGCCCAGGGCGCACCGGGCGGCGACGACCTGCTGTTCCGCGTCTCCGCCGACCGGACGCTCGACGCCGATGTTTCGGGCGGCGAGGCCAAGCCCAATTTCCGCAGCAACGTCACCATCGTGCCGGACGGTGCGATCGGCGGCGCGGCGCGCTGGGCCGACGACGGCTATGTCGCGTGGAAGGCGCCGGGCAACATGCATGCGGCGCGCGGCACGCTGTCGTTCTTCTGGCGATCGCGCACGCCGGTCGGCGAAGCGCCGTTCGTGATCTTCCGCGCGGGCTATGCCGATCATTCGAGCTGGGACATGGCGTTCCTGCGCATCGACTGGAACGGGCACGGGTTCGATGCCTTCGTCACCGACGCCAATCTCTCGCGGGTGCGGGTGTCGTTCCGCATCGACCGGCTGCCAAGTCCCGCGGCATGGTCGCACATCGCGTTCGGCTGGGACGAGACGCAGGGCGTGCGCCTGTACGTCGACGGGCGCGAGGTGGCGCGGAACGAGACGAAGGCCGATCTCGACGCTTCGCTCGACAGCTTCGGGCTCGCCGGGCGGGTGCTGTCGCCGCATCAGGTGCAGAGCCGCTACAATTTCATGCGCGGGTCCGATCTCGACGAGATACGGGTGTATGGGCGGATGCTGGATGCGGCGGGCGTCGCCGCGCTGGCCGCGAAGCGCGATCCGCAGCCGGTCGCCGCAGATCCCGCCACCGGGCAGCGGGCGGCATGGCTGCACCGCTATGGCTGGGACAATGCCACGCCGCCGCTGCTCGACGCCGCGACGACGATCGTGCGCAAGGTCGAGTTCGCCGATGCGAAGGACCTGAAGCAATGGATGTGGAAGGGCGTGGACGGCATTGCCGAGACGACATGGCCCGGCGTCTACAATCGCTCGCGCCTGCCCGGTCGCAACGATTATTTCCAGCTGCCCGACTGGAACACCTATGTCGAAGGCGGCAAGACCTATGCGCTGACCGTGCCCGAGGGGGTGCGGTTCAACCGGGTGGAGGTGCGCGGCGCTGCCTATGGCACGCTCGACTGGCGCGACGGCGGCGATAGCACCCGCCTCGCCACCCGGCCCAGGGGGGTGGTGCGCAGCGTCGATCAGTTCGCACCCCGCACCGGCGGCGTGCTGCGCTTCACCAATGTGATGCAGGAACAGCCGATCCAGGAAATCTGGGCCTATGACGTGGCGGCGGGCAAGGTGCCGCAGGGCAGCTTCCAGCTCGACTATACCATCCGCAGCGCGCTCGACCCCGATCTGGCGATCCTCGAGCCGCTCAACCGCCATATTACGGGACGGTACGCGCCCGACGAGCGGACCACGGTGCTGGCCATGCCGACCTCGGGCGTGAAGGCGGCGGTCGGTGCGGGTGCGGCGGGCGGCACCGCCGAGCGACGAGCGCAGGCCGGAGCGGCACCGATCGTCCATGTGCTGATCCCCGCCAGCTTCGGCCCGGCGCGTCCCGACGGCCCAGTGGCACGCGCGTGGGACTATGGCTGGCAGAACATCCATGACGGGCTGGACGGGATCGCGATCGAGCTGCCCGCGCTGAAGGGTACGGGGCCGATCCCGCTCAACATCCGGGTGAAGGACCCGATCTGGCCCGACCGCGACATGATCGACCTGTCGGTATCGGTTCCGGCGGGGCAGGCGCGCACGTTGTTCCTCGACCTGCGCGACCGCATCCTGTCCGCTGACAGCCTGTATCTCTCGATCGCGTCCGCCCTGCCCGGCTTCGGTGCGGAAAGCGTCGACGGCACCCGCATCCGGCTGGTATTCAAGCCGCGGGGCGAGACGATGCGCGAGCATGTCGCCGACCGGTTCAACCAGGTGCGCGACAACTGGGGCTATCTGGTCGAGGAACATACCGCCTCGCGCCGCATGCCGCTGTACGACCGGCTGTACCGCGATATCTCCGACCTGTTGCGCGTCGATCCCGGGCATCGCGAAGGGCGCGCCTATTGGGCGGACATCAACTATCGCCCCGAGAATTATCCGTCGGTCGCCCTGCCCGCGCCGCCGCCGGGCGTCCCCGCATGGGCGTTCCGCCAGGTCGAGGACCTCAAGGCGTCGCGCCGCTTCGTGAACTGGTGGATCGACCACCGGCAGGTGCCGTACGGCGACTTCGGCGGCGGCATCTCCGACGACAGCGACCTGACGCAGCAATGGCCGGGCCTCGCGCTGATGGGGGTCGATCCCGACAAGATCAACCGCTCGCTGCGCGCGCTGTCCGACGCGGTATATCGCAACGGCATGATTACCAATGGGCTGAGCACGATCGAGACCGACGAGCTGCATGTCTATGAGGAAGGCCTCAACAGCAATGCCGAGCGGCTGTACCTGAACTGGGGCGAGCCGCTGGCGGTGGAGCGGCTGATGGACACTGTGGCGGGCCTGTCGCGGGTGCTGCTGCGCAATCCGGCGGGACACGTCCATTTCGCGTCGAGCTGGTACGGCGGGCGCAAGATCTACCGCGACGAACCATGGGCGTGGCAGAAGCCCTATGCCTTTACCGTCATGCACGTGCCGACGATGCTCGGCGCGTTCAACGCGCATCCGGCGGCGGTGGCGCAGGTGACGGGGGTGATGGACGGGCTGCTGGCCCATGCGAAGGTCGATGCGAAGGGTGTGCCCGCCTATCCCAACGAGATCGGGTGGACGAGCGATGCCGAGCGCGCGGGCGACGGCGGCGGGGCATCGGTCCCGCTCCAGACCGCGTGGAGCGCGTGGCGCTTCACCGGCAATGCCAAGTATCTCGCGCCGATCACCGCGCGCGCGGCACGTGGAGGACCGGGTGGCCTGTCGGAACTGGGCGACAATCTGTTCGACCGGCTGCCGCAAGGGGCCGACTGGCGCAAGGCACTGGCGGCGGGCAAGGGCGACAGTGACTTCGCGCGCTATGCCCGGTGGAGCGAGACGGGGGACACCGCCCCGCTCGCCGAACTGCATGCCGATGCGCTGAAGCTGAAGCTGCAACAGCAATATATGCTGACCGAGGGGCATTGGTGGTCCGACCGGGTCGATTCCCCGACCGAGATGCTCCAGCGCGAGCGGCTGGGCGCGGTGGCGCTCCGGCGGAACAGCCATTACCCGACGCATTTCGTCAGCTGGCGGTTCGCGCAGCCCGACGGGGCGGAACAGGTCGCGATCCTGCTGCCCGGCGCAAGGCCGGATCGGCTGCGGATCATCGCGCATAACCTGTCGGGCGTCGAACAGCGCGCGGCGATGACGGCATGGAACGTGACTGCAGGCGAGTGGCGCGTGACGCAGGGCACCAGCGGCGACGACGGGCGAACGGTCACGGCGACCGGTACGCCGCGCACGGTGACGCTGGAGCGCAGCGGCGCGATCGACCTAGCCTTCGCGCCCGGCACGACCAGCGTGTTCGACCTCGAACTGGTCCGCGCGACGACCCCGGTCGAGCAGCGCCCCGACATCGGCATCGGTACGCATGACGTGACGGTTCGGGGCCGCGAGGTGCGGCTGACCGTCCATGGGCTGGGCAGCACCGCCTCCCCCGCCGGTCGGGCGATGCTGGTCGATACCGCCGGACGGGCGGTGGCCGAGGCGGCGATCCCCGCGCTCGACGCGCCGCTCGACCTGAAGCCGCGTACCGCGACCGTCCGGCTGCGCCTGCCCGCCGGGGTCGCTGCCGATACGCTGACCGCCGCGATCGCGCTGAACGGCGACGCGCCCGAACTTACCCGCCTGAACAACCGGGTGGCGGTGAAGGACCGCGAGGCGCCGGTCGTGCCCGATCCGGTCAGCCGGTGATGGTGACGCTGCGCCCGGCGCGCCGCCCGTCGGCGCTGCGGGTGCGCAGCGTCACCGGGCCGGATACCGCGACCGGGCCGGTATAGCGCTGCCACGCAGCCGTGCCGATGCGATATTCGATCGCGGTGCCGGGGAACTCGCTCACCGCTTCCAGCCGCCCGGCGACGATCCGCGCGCCCGGCGGGGCGAGGCGATAGGCGATCCCGGCCTTGTCCAGCGCCGCCTGCGCCACGCCGACCCGGCCCGCAAAACCGCGCCAGTCGGCGAGGATGGCGGCACGGTCCACCCGCGGGTCGCCGAGGCCATAGCCCGCGCCCGCGACATAGGCCGGTTCCCATGCGGGCCTGCGCCAGCCGCGCTCGGCAAGGGCCAGCAGGCGGGGGAACAGCATATACTCGACCTGCCCGTCGCTGCGGACCGTCTCGCTCCACAACTGCGCCTGCACGCCCTTGATCCCGCGACCGGGTTCGAGCGGCACCGTGTCGGCGACGGGCAGCGGGCGCTGCTGGATATCCGGGATCAGCGCGGCATTGGCGGGCAGGTTGCCCGGCATGAACGCGAACACCTGAAACGGATCGACCCCGCGCGATGCCCAGTCATAGCCGCCCTCGTCCGGGTCGGGGGCATAGGGCATGTCGAAATAGCCGAGATCGGGCACCGACAGCACGATGTCCCAGCCGCGATTGGCCTGGGCATGCGCCTCGGCAGGTGCGCCGGTGTGCACCCCGCTCCAGATGTTCGACTGGACGCGGGCAGGCATCTTCGCGGTTTCGGTGTGGCCCATGCCGTCGCTCCACCCTGCGACCTTGATGCCGCGCTTCGCCAGATCGCCCGCCACGCGCTCGATGAAATAGCCGCCGAGCTGCTTTGCCTCCAGCCCGCGCGCCGCCATCGTCGCGCGGCAGGCGGGCGACTGCGACCATGCGCCCGCCGTCTCGTCCGCGCCGATGTGATAGGTTTGCAGCGGCATCCCGGCGCGCGCGTGCAGCGCCCGCAGCTCGTCGATCACCGTGTCGAGGAAGCGATAGGTCTGCTCGATGCAGACGTTCAGCGTATTGTCGTCATAGTTCTGCACGCTGCGATAGGCGGTGGTATCGCCCGGCTCGACCAGCCGATACGCCTCCGCCCCCGCACGGTCGCCCGCCGCGAGCAACCGGCGATAGCGCACCTCCATCGCCCGGATCGCGGCGCGCGAATGGCCGGGCATGTCGAACGACGGGATCACCTCGATCCCGCGCGCCTTCGCCAGGGCCAGCAGGCCCAGATAATCGGCTTGCGACAGATAGCCGCTGGTCGGCGCGTCGCGCGCCGGATCGGCCCCCAGTTGCGGCTGGAGGCAGGTCGCCTCGCGCGCGTCGAGGCAGCGATAGGCCCCTACCTGCGTCAGTTCGGGCAGGCGGCGGATCTCCATCCGCCATCCCTCGTCGTCACCCAGATGCAGGTGCAGCTTGTTCAGCTTGTATGCCGCCATCTGCTCGATCAGCCGGGCGATCTCCGCCTTGCCATGGAAGTTGCGCGCCAGATCGAGGTGCAGGCCGCGGAAGCCGTAGCGCGGCGTATCCTCGACCAGCAGCGGGCGCATCCGCCCCTGCTCATAGCCTGCCTGTTGCACCAGCGAGCGCAGCGCATGGCGCGCGCCGTCGGCATCGGCGGCATCGATCCGCACCGCGCCGTCCGCCACCCGCAGCCGATAGCCCTCGGCGGGGAGCGTCCGGTCGAGCGTCACCGTCACCGCCGTGCCGCGTCCACCGCGATAGGGAAAGGCGTCGAGTGCCGCGCGCAGCGCGCCGGACGGAACCGCGCTGCGCGCCAGCCGCAGCCCGCCGGTCAGGTCGGTCACGCCGCCCGCCGGACGGGTGGCCGTGGACGGTGCGGGCAGGATCGCGACGTCGGGAACGGTCGCCGCCCCCCGCCCGGCATAGCGGGCGAAGGCGCGTTCGGGGGTCAGCCATTCGGTGCGGTCGGTCGGCGCCACCCGCGCCAGCTTCGCCTCGTCGGTCATCGGCGCGACGAACGGCAGCGTCTCCAGCCCCGTCTCGCGGTCGATCCCGGTCCGCGTCGCGGCGATCACACGCGGGGCGAGGCCGGGCACCAGCAGATGCGCATTAGGCATCGCATGGGTGCGCGACAGATATTTGCCCAGCCCGATGATACCGATGCGATAGGTCCGGCCCGGCTCCAGCCGCCGGCCGGGCTTCACCGACAGGGCGTTCAGGTCGCCGTTGACCAGCCGCCAGTCGAACAGGTCGCTCTCGATACCGATCACCCGGCTGACGAAGCCGAAGTGCAGTTCGGGCGATGCGACCCCGGCGGGCAGGTCGGCGGGAACCGTCAGCAGGATTTCCGAGCGGAAGCACTTGCCCTCGCCATTGGGGCAGTCGGGCGGAAGGTTGTCGAGGATCGCGAAGCGATAGCCGAGCGAGGCGGCGAAGCGGTCGAGATCGGCCTGCACCGGCGCCTGCGCCGCCGCAGGGGCCGCGCCGCACAGCGCCAGTCCGATCAGCCATCGCCGCATGTCGTCACCTCTTTTCGTCAATGAAAGCGGTTTGCCGCTCACCCGCCGCCCGGTCAATCGCCCCATGGCATTCGGCGGCGACCGCGATAGCATGGGCGGCGATGACGACGCCCGCCCCCCGCCCGCCCCGCCTCGTATCGCTCGACGTGCTGCGCGGGTTGACGGTGATGGGCATGATCCTCGTCAATTCGATGGCGGGCATCTTCTATGGGCAGAAGGCGGCGGTGTTTCCGCTGCTGCTGCATGCCCATTGGGACGGGTTGATGCTCGCCGATCTCGTGTTCCCGGCGTTCCTGATGATGGTAGGCGTCGCGATCCCGTTCGCGTCGCACGGGCAGACGCCGGGTCGCGCGGCGGTGGCGCGGATCGGGGGGCGCACGCTGCGGCTGTTCGTGATCGGTTTCCTGCTGTCCAACCTCTACTGGTTCGCCGACTTTGATATCGGCGCGTGGCGCTTCTGGGGCGTGTTGCAGCGGATCGCGCTGGTCTATGGCGCCTGCGCGCTGCTGTTCCTGACGCTGTCGTGGCGGGTGCGGCTGCTGCTGATCGCCGTGATCCTGCTGCTCTACTGGCCGGTCGCGCTGCTGCCGGCGCTCGACGGGCTGCCGAACGACATCCTGCTGCGCGGGCATAATTTCGTCGCGTCGGTCGATCGGGTGCTGCTGGGTGCGGGCGGGCACAATTATGTGACCGGGGCTGAGGGCTATGACCCCGAAGGGCTGCTCGGCACCCTGCCCGCGATCGCCCATGGCCTGATCGGCGTCGCGATCGGCGAGTTTCTCATCGCGCGACGCGGACGCGGGACGATGCTGCCGCTGGCGCTGGCCGGGGCGGCGATGCTGGCGGTGGGCATCGTGTGGAGCCTCGCCTTCCCGATCATCAAGGATATCTGGTCGAGCAGCTTCGTCCTCGTCACCTGCGGCATCACGACATGCGCGCTGGCATTGCTGCATCGCCTGCTCGACGGTCGGGCGGATGCGCCGGGCGGCTTGTGGCGGATCGCGACCGATTTCGGCACCAACGCGATCGCCGCCTATGTCCTGCACATGGTGACGGGCAACATGGTCAACTGGGACGTTCTGATCGCCCCCTACCGCGTCGCGCGGACGCTGGTGTCGCCCGAGGTCGCGGCGCTGGTGCCGGTGCTGCTGTACATGGCGCTGATCTGGGCGGCGATGGCATGGCTGCGCCGCAACCGCTGGGTGGTGAAGGTCTAGGCGGCGGTGCGCCCCGCCGTGCACTGGCGCAGCGCCCCGACGATATCGATCGGCGTGCTCGGCTTCTGGCAGATCAGCGCGCCGGGATAGCGGCGGCGCAGTTCGCCGTCGTCGGCATGGCCGGAATGAAAGACCAGCGGTACGCCGCTGGCATAGAGCCGGTCGGCGGCGGGAAAGACCGTCCCGTCGGGCAGCCGCACGTCGAGCAGCGCCACCGCGAGCATTCGTCCCGCCCGGTCGATCGCCGCCTGCGCCTCGCCCACGCTGGTACACGGTCCCTCGACCGCGAACCCGGCGTCCTCGATCGTCTGCTGCAGGTCGAGCGCGATGAACAACTCGTCCTCGACCAGCAACACCGTGTCAGTCATTCGACAGCACCTCCCGCGGCAGCTTCACATCGATCCGGAACGACCGATCCTCGATCGATGTCGCCATCGTGCCGCGCATCTGCCGCACGCTGGTTTCGACCAGAACGGAGCCGAAACCTTTCTTGGCCGGTCCGGTTCCCCCCGGCGCCACGCCGGTTTCGTTCCAGACCAGGTCGATCCCCGCATCTCCGATCGTCCAGCGTACCGCCAGCTTCCCTTCCGCCGCGTTACCGAGCGCGCCATATTTCACCGAATTGGTCGCCCATTCGTGCAGCACCAGCGCCAGCGGCGACAGGCAGGTGCGGTTGAGCGCCAGCGCCGGGCCGTCGATCGTCACCTCGGCATGGTCGCGGTACGGGGCGAGTGTGGCCACGACGATCTCGTCCATGCCCACCGCCTGCGGCTGTCCGGCCGGGGAGGCGAGCGAATGCGCCCGACCCAGCGCGGCGATGCGGTGGCGCACGTCGTCGGCGAAGGTGCGCACGTCGCTCTCGTTGCGCGCGGCGATGGTGATCATGCCCGCGATCACCGCGAACAGGTTCTTCACCCGGTGGTTCATCTCGCGCAGCATCAGTTCGCGGGTTTCGGCCAGCGTATATTCGGGCGTCACGTCGATCGACACGCCGACGAGGCGCGGCGGCACGCTGCCCGCGATCACCCGGCCGAAGCCCTTGACCCAGCGGGTGGTGCCGTTCCTCAGCCGTACGCGGAAGGTCGCCTCATATTCCCCGTTGCGCTCCACCGCACGCCGCAGCGCGGCCTCGACGGCGGCGCGGTCCTCGGGGTCGATGCGGTCGAGCAGCGGGTCGATCCGCTTCGCGTCGCCCGGACCCGTCTCGAACAGCTCCTGTTCCACCCCGTCGAGCAGCGTCTCGCCGGTTTCGGGGCAATATTCCCAGACGCCGATCCCGCCCGCCTTGATCGCGAGGTCGAGCCGCTCGCGCTCGGCGGCAAGCTGCCGCTCCAGCGACAGTGCCTCGGTGATGTCGGTCAGCACCATCGTCGCACCGTCGATCGTGCCCGTCTGGGTGCGGTAGGGCAGGACGCGCAGCGACATCACCCGGTCGCCGCCGATCGTCGCCACGCGGCGCTGGGTCGGCGCCGCCCCCGCCGCGACCGATCGGGCATCCTCCAGATGGTCGTTGCCGACGAGGCGGCACGACACGTCGGTCAGCGGGCGTCCGCGATCGGCGGGTTTCAGCGGGAAGATCGCCGTCGCCGCCTCGGTATAGCTGCGCACGCGCAGGTCGGCGTCGAGCACGACCACCGCCAGTTCGGTCGATTCATAGAAGTTGCGCAGGTCGGAATTGGCGACGGTCAGCTGGTCGACCTTGCTCTTCAGCTCGTCGTTGACGGTGGAGAGTTCCTCGTTGGTCGATTGCAGCTCCTCGTTCATCGACATCATTTCTTCGTTGGAGCTCTTCAGCTCCTCGTTCGCCGTCTCAAGCTCCTCGATCGCCGAGCGCAGCCGGTGGCGGGTCAGGCGCAGCTCGTCCTCCAGCGCCTCGAGATGGTCGTCGCCGGATTCGAGGTCGCGCAGCTCGCCCTCGTCGTCGGGGCGGAACGGGCCGGTGTCGCGGAACACGAACAGCAACGTGCCGTCGCCCAGCGGATCGCAGATCACCTCGGTCGGCTGGATGCCGTAGTCGGTCTCGACCTCGACATCGCGCGCGATCGTCCGCCGCTTCTCGTCGCGCGCCTGGCGCAGCAACGGGCCGATGACGTTGCGCAGGCCGCTGCGCGCCAGATTGACCGCGCTGCTGCCGCCGGTGCGCGTCACCGGAAACTCGAAATAGCGACCGAGCTTGCCATAGGCGGAAACGATTCCGCCGTCCTGATCGACGACCAGGCTGGGCGGGGCATAGCGTTCGACCATGCGCCGGATCGCCACCGCCTCGCTGGCGAGCGGGGTGGCATCGCTGCGCCCGCCGCCTTCGCGCCGCACGATCGGCGGGCGGGCGTTACCTGGCAGGTCGATCGGATAGCTCGGCGGCCCCGGCGCGCGCTCGAACAGCCGCGCATGCTGGTCGATCGCGACGAACAGATGCTCGAACCGCCCGACGCTCTCCGAAGGCCCGAGGAACAGATAGCCCCCGGCGCGCAGCGAATAGTGGAGCAGCGGCAGCACCGACTGCTGCAACCGGTCGTCGAAATAGATCAGCAGGTTGCGGCACGACACCAGGTCGATCCGCGAGAAGGGCGGATCCTTGACGAGGCTGTGGCTGGAAAAGCGGATCACGTCACGGATCGCCGCCGCCATGGTGAAGCGTTCGGCGTGCAGCACGGTATAGCGTTCGCGTAAGGCAGGCGGCAGGTCGACCAGCGCCGACACCGGATAGCTGCCTTCGCGCGCGATGGAGAGCATCTGCTCGTCGATGTCGGTCGCGAAGATCTGCACCGCCAGCGGCTGGTTCATCGCGCGCGCGGCTTCGGCGAACAGCATCGCGATGGTATAGGCTTCCTCCCCGCTGGAGCAGCCGGGCACCCAGATGCGCAGATCCTCGTCCGCCGCGCGGTCGCGCATCAGCGGTTCGATCACCCGGACGCGCAGCTGCTCGAACATGTCGGGATCGCGGAAGAAGCGGGTGACGTTGATGAGCAGGTCGCGGAACAGCGCCTCGCATTCGTCGGCGTCGCCCTTGATCCGTGCGAGATAGGCGCGGCCGGTATCGATGCCCAGCACATGCATGCGCCGCTCGACCCGGCGGACCAGCGTCGACCGCTTGTAGCCGGAGAAGTCGTGGCCGATCGCGGTGCGCAGCACCTTGCACAGGTCGTCGACATGGTCGGCGACGACGTCCGCTTCGGCTTCGTTCGGGTCGCTGCCGCGCCGCTGGAAGAAGGCCTGGAGGCAGTGCAGGATATCGCCCGCAGGCTTGATGAAGTCGATCAGCCCGGTGGCGACCGCCGACAGCGGCATCCCGTCGTAGCGCGCGCTCTCCGGCTGCTGGACCACGCAGACCCCGCCATGTTCCTTGATCGCGCGCAGGCCGGTGGTGCCGTCCGCGCCGGTGCCCGAGAGGATGACGCAGGCGGCGTTCGACTGCTGGTCCCCGGCCAGCGACAGGAAGAAATCGTCGATCGGACGGCGCAGCCCGCGCGGCTGCGCGAAATCGGTCAGTTCGAGCACCCCGTCGCGGATGGCGAGGCCGCGCCCCGGCGGGATGATGTAGACGGTATCGGCCTCGATCCGCTCGCCGCCCGCCGATTGCAGTACCGCCAGCGACGTGTTGCGGTCGAGCAGTTGCGCCAGCATGCTCTCGTGATTGGGGTCGAGATGCTGCACCACGACGAAGGCGAGCCCGGTCGGACGGCGCGCCGGGGCCAGCATCTCGCGCAATGCCTCCAGCCCGCCGACGCGCCGATGCCGACGATCGGCACGGCGGCGGCATCCCCCGCTGCGTCGCGCGCGGGCGCGGGTTCGATCGGCTTATGCACGGTCGAGCGCGTTCAGACCGGCGAGCGTCATCTTGGCCTGCGCGACCAGCGCCGCGCTGTTGGCGATGGTGAGCAAGGTTCCCTCCACCACGATCCCCGCCTCGCCCGCGATCGGCGCCAGCCGCCCCAGCGTCGCGCGCAACTCGGATTCATACTCCGCCAACATGTCGCCCTGCGACCGGCTGACGTCGAATTGCGACGCGAAGATATACGGAGTCTTGCCGTCCTGCGTCTTCAGCCGCGACATGTAGAGCAGGTTGACGAAGGGGGTGCCGTCCTTGCGGAAATTGACGATCGGGGTGCGCACATTGGGCTGGCGCGGGTTGGCCAGAAACTCGCGCAGCCGCTCGCGCGGCTCGACGTTCGGGGCGTCGCGCTGCAACATGCGGCAATTGCGGCCGACGACATCCTCGGGCGAATAGCCGGTCAGCGCGCTGAATGCCTGGTTCACCATCAGCAGATGATTGTCGTCCTCGGCGGACGCGATCGCCAGCGCGACACGCGACGCCGCAAGATAGTCGGCAAGCGGGGCGGGAAGTTGCGGTTGCACGGATACTCCGGTCGACACGATGATCCGGGTTAGCCCTACCGCCCCGCCGCGACAAGGGCGGGGTTGCGGTTCGTCCGCCGCGCGCCGCCCTATGGCTGACCCTCGGCGTGCAGCGATTCCCGACGGCGCGGAGATGACGAAATCTGCCGGGACTATCCCCTCACCGCCCCAGCAAACTGCCGATCAGGCCGACGTTGGTCCGCCCGAGCTCCAGTACCGAATCCCCGCGCCCGCTCAGGATCGCCCTGGCGGCATAGAGGGTGAAGCCCTTCATCTGCTCGAACGTGACCTTGGGCGGCATCGACAGTTCGGTGCGCGCCGTCACCGCATCGAGCAGGGCCGGGCCGGGATGCGCCAGCACTTCCGCCACCCCCGCCTCGACCTGCGACGGATCGGTCACGCGCACGCCGTGGATGCCCATCGCCCGCGCGACGGCGGCGAAATCGGGGTTGTCGAGCGCGACCCCGGTCTCGATCAGCCCCGCCGCCTTCATCTCCAGCTCGACGAAGCCCAGCGTCCCGTTGTTGAACACGACGATCTTGACCGGCAATCCCGACTGGCGAACCGTCAGCAACTCGCCCATCAGCATGGCGAGCCCGCCGTCGCCCGACAGGCTGACGACCTGCCGCGCCGGGGCCGCCGCCTGCGCACCGATCGCCTGCGGCAGCGCGTTGGCCATCGACCCGTGGTTCCACGATCCGATCAGGCGGCGACGCCCGTTCATCTTGAGGTAGCGCGCGGCCCAGATCGTCGGCGTGCCGACATCGGCGGTGAACACCGCATCGTCCGCCGCCAGTTCGCTGACCACCCGCGCGACCTGTTGCGGGTGCAGGATGCCGCTGCCCGGCTTGCCGTACGACAATTCGTCCAGCCCCTTGCGCGCATCGGCATAGTCGTCGCGCGCCTTGGCGAGGAACGCGCCGTCGCGCGCGGTCGTCAGGCGCGGCAGCAGCGCGGCGATCGTCGCGCCGACATCGCCGACCACACCCAGGTCGATCGCGGTGCGTCGCCCGAGGTTCTCAGGCCGCAGGTCGATCTGCACCACCTTCGCCTGTTCGGGATAGAATTGGCGATAGGGGAAATCGGTGCCGAGCATCAGCAGCGTGTCGCACCCCATCATCGCGTCATAGCCGCTGGAGAAACCGATCAGCCCGGTCATGCCGACGTCATAGGGATTGTCATATTCGACCCACTCCTTGCCGCCCAGCGCATGGACGACCGGCGCCTGCAGTCGCTCGGCGATCGCGATCAGCTGGGCATGGGCGCCGCGACAGCCGCGACCGGCGAGGATCGTCACCTTGCCCGCATCGTTCAGCAGCGCCGCCAGCTTCGCCAGTTCGCCCTCGGACGGCACGACCACCGGCGCGGCGGGCAGCAGCGTCGACGGCCCGCGCGCGATCACACCGTCGGTCGATCGCAACGCGACATCGCCCGGCATCGCCACCACCGCCACGCCGCGATGCCCCACCGCCGCGCGGATCGCGGTGTCGAGCGTGCGCGGCATCTGTTCCGGCCCGGTGATCGTCTCGCAATAATGGCTGCATTCGCGGAACAACGCTTCGGGCCGCGTTTCCTGGAAATAGTTCGAGCCGATCTCGGCGCCGGGGATCTGCGCGGCGATGGCGAGAACGGGGGTGCGGCTGCGATGCGCGTCGTACAGCCCGTTGATGAGGTGCATGTTGCCCGGTCCGCACGATCCGGCGCACACGGCGAGCCGCCCGGTCAGCTGCGATTCCGCCGCGGCGGCGAATGCGCCCGCCTCTTCGTTGCGGACATGGACCCATTCGATACGGCGCTGCCGCCGGATGCTGTCGGTCAGCCCGTTCAGGCTGTCGCCGACCACGCCGTAGATGCGCTCGACCCCCGCCAGATGCAGCGTCTGGGCGAACAGGTCGGCGATGA
This sequence comes from Sphingomonas silueang, assembly GCF_040049155.1. Taxonomy (NCBI): domain Bacteria; kingdom Pseudomonadati; phylum Pseudomonadota; class Alphaproteobacteria; order Sphingomonadales; family Sphingomonadaceae; genus Sphingomonas; species Sphingomonas silueang. The sequence continues at coordinate 340,228 of NZ_JBDZDK010000003.1, read as the reverse complement.
CGGTCTTGGACATGCGGCTACTCCCATAGGCTCGGTCGCACGGTCCAACGCACGGCGGCGGGAGGGGATGCTTCGCACTATCGCACCGCAACATGGAACCGGACGGCGGCGGCGGGAGCTATGCCGAACATGGCGAACGACAATTTCGACGGCGTGCCGGGGCGCGCGGTACCTACCGGGCGGCTGGCCCGCCTCGGCGGCTTCGGGCGGCTGGCAGGCGGCGTCGCGGGCGGCATGCTGGCCGAGGGTGCGCGGCGGCTGGCGAACGGGCAGCGTCCGCAGCTGAGCGACCTGATCCTGACCCCGGCCAATGCTGCCCGCGTCGCCGACCGGCTGTCGCACATGCGCGGCGCGGCGATGAAGCTGGGGCAGATGATATCGATGGACGCGGGCGATGTGCTTCCGCCCGAACTCTCGACGATCCTCGCCCGCCTGCGCAACCAGGGCTATCGCATGCCCCCCGTCCAGCTCGACAAGGTGCTGCGCGGCGAATGGGGGCAGGACTGGCGGCGGCGGTTCCGCAGCTTCGATGCGACGCCGATCGCCGCCGCCTCGATCGGGCAGGTGCACCGCGCGACGCTGCCCGACGGGCGGCTGCTGGCGATCAAGGTGCAATATCCCGGCGTGCGCGACAGCATCGATGCCGATGTCGACAATGTCGCGACGCTGCTGCGCATCTCGAACCTCTTGCCGCCGACGCTCGACATCGCGCCATTGCTGGGTGAAGCGAAGCGGCAGTTGGCCGAGGAAGCCGACTACCGGCGCGAGGGGGCACAGATGCGCGCCTATGCCGATCGGCTGCGCGGGGACGCGCGGTTCGTCGTGCCCGAACTGTACGAGCTGCTGACGACCGACAAGGTGCTGGCAATGGATTTCGTCGCGGGCGATCCCGTGGAGACGCTGGCCGATGCGCCGCAGGACCGCCGCGACGCGGTGATGAGCGCGCTCATCGAACTGGTGCTGCGCGAAATCTTCGACTTCGGCGTGATGCAGACCGATCCCAATTTCGCCAACTATCGCTGGCAGCCGGACAGCGGCGCGCTCGTCCTGCTCGACTTCGGTGCGACGCGGGCGGTGCCCGAACCTACCGCCGCCGCCTATCGCGCGCTGATCGAGGCGGGGTTGGCGAGCGACCGCGACCGCATCCGCGAGACGGCGATCGCCACCGGCTTCCTCGGTGCCGCCGCCGTCGCGGCGCATCGCCCGGCGGTCGACCGGATCATCGCCGCGATCGACGATACGATGCGTCGGCCCGGCCCGTTCGACTTCGGCGACCGTGCCTTCGCGCCGGTGGTGCGCGACGAAGCCCGCGCACTGGTCGCCGATCGCGCGACGTGGCACGTGCCCGATGTCGAAACGCTGTTCGTGCAACGCAAGGTCAGCGGTACCGCGCTGCTCGGCGCACGGCTGAAGGCGCGGGTCGATATCCGCGCGCTGGCCGCCGCCGCGATCGGCCCTCGCTGATGGCGCATTTCCTCGTGGCGGAGAGCGAGACCGCCGACGAACGCGCCACCCGCCGCGACCGCGCGGGCAAGAGCTCGGGCGAAAGCTATGCCGCGACGCTCGAACAGATGGTGCCAGGCTGCGCGGTCAGCCGCGTCGCCCCCGCCGATGCCGATGCGACGCTTTTCAGCCCCGACGACCTTGCCGGGTTCGACGCGGTGTTCGTCACCGGATCGCCGCTGCACGTCTATGACGACACGCCCGAGGTCGCGCGGCAGCTTGGCTTCATGCGCGCGGTGTTCCGCTCCGGCACGCCGTCGTTCGGATCGTGCGCCGGGCTGCAACTGGCGGTCGCGGCGGCGGGGGGCACGGTGCGCAAGATGCCGCGCCGGATCGAGGCGGGGATTGCCCGACGCATCATCGCCACGCCCGAGGGGCGCGACCATCCGCTGCTGGCCGGGCGACCCTGTTGCTGGGATGCCCCCGCGATCCATGGCGACGAGGTGGAGGCATTGCCCGAAGGCGCGTTGCTGCTGGCGGGCAACGGGGTCACGCGGGTGCAGGCCGCCGAGATCCGGCACGACGGCGGCGTCTTCTGGGGCGTGCAATATCACCCGGAGCTGGCCCCCGGCGAGATCGCCGTCGCGCTGGAGCGGCAGGCGGACGACCTGGTGGAATCCGGGCTGGCCGACGACCGCGCGCAGGTGCTCGAGCGTGCCGCGCTGCTGACGCAGATCCACCGGACGCCCGACCGGCTCGCCCCGCGCTGGCTGCTCGGCGTCGACGACCAGTTCACCGACGAGAATTGCCGCCGCACCGAATTGCGCAACTTCATCGCGCACGTCGCGGCGCTGCGCGGCGGATAGGGAACCGACTTCAGCGGCGGAGCAGGTCCGCCGCCCCCGCCGTCACGCGCATGCCATAGGCGGGTCGCCGCGCCCCGACGAGGTCCCGCAGCACCGCCGCGCGTCGCGACGCGGGCAGTTTCGCGAGCCGCGCCCGGTCCCGCCCGGTCAGGCGGTAATAGCGCCATCCCCGCGCGGCCATGCAACCGTCCTCCGACGACAGCACCGGCTCGGTCGCGCCGATCGGCGGGGTGAGCGCCCGCCCCTCCACCGTCGGTCCGGTGGCGATCGCGCGGCAGCGTTGCAGTTCGCGCGCGACCAGCGCCGCGTCGGCACCGGGCCGGTTGTGGAAACCGGCGGGAACGGCCTGCATCGCCAGCAGCACCGCCCCCGCCGCCCACATCAGAAGCGCACCTTCACGCCCGCGCGATACGACTGGTTGCGCACGTCGTCGCGCCCGACCGAGGCATCCGCCGCGATCGAGAATTCGACCCGTTCGTTGCCATAGGCGAGGCCCGCGCCGATCTCGCCCCAGTTGCGGTCCTGGCCGGCGACCGCGAAGGGCGCGACGATGCCGGTCCCGCCGACCAGCCCCGCCTGGAACACGCCCGGGCGTTCCTCGAAGTCGTGGACGAAATAGGCCGAACCGAACGGTCGCAGCCCGTTGGCTTCACCGTCGAAGTGCAGCCCCGCGCGGCCCTGGAGGCTCAGGAACTTGTCCTCGGCGGTCAGCAGCGCCGGGCCGGTCCCGCGCTCGGCGATGGGCGTGAAGTCGATCCGGCTCGCCCGCATCGCGACGCGGGGGGCGATGCGCAGCGCCGCGCTGCCCAGCGCATAGCTCGCGCCGATCTCGGTCGACAGTGCCAGCGCATCGTCGCGCCCGGTCAGGTCGTACAGGCCCGCGGCGAACTGGCCGGTGCGGCGCGTGGTCGACTGGAACACGCCTGCGCTGAACTGCGCATCGATCGCCGCCCCGGTGGTGTCGCCGACCTTGCCGTAGAGCGTGCCCTGGATCAGGTCGCCGGTCGCGACCTGCCCGAAGCGCCGTTCGCCATCGATGTCGCTGTACGACAGGCCGAAGCCCAGCATCGCGCTGTCGCTCACCCGCGCCTCGATGCCGCCCGCGATGTAATAGCCGTCGAACGGATCGCGTCCGCCCTGCGGCACCGCGCCCGGCATCGCCGCGCCCGATCCCTTCAGATAGCCGCCCGCCAGATAGGCGGAGACGTTTTCCGGCAGCACATTCTCGCGCACCGTCGCGACCGGCGTGTCGCCGACGCTCATCGCCTGCCCCGGTGCGACCACCGCGGTCGCGGCGAACTGCAACGGCTTGCCGATCATCGCCAGCGACCCGCCGGTGAAGTCCGCCGGGCGCATCGCCGCCGTGCGATCGCGGTAGAAGCGCGCCATATTGTCGAGCGCGACGGTGCCGATCGCCCGCCGCGCGCTCTCCGCGCGCGGCGCCAGCGCTTCCAGCGAGCCGCGGATCGTGCCGACGCTCTGGAGGTCGAGCGCGTCATAGGTATCGCGCAGATTGGCATAGGCCGCGCGGTTGCCGTCGAGCAGCCGGGCATAGGCGGTCTGTACCGGCGTGTTCGCGACCACCCCGGCATAGGGACGCGCCGCCACGGTCGCGCTGACCGCAGTGCCGGAATAGCGCAGCTCGGGGAACAGGATCGCGCTGAACGCGGTCGCAGCGGCGAAGCTGCCGCTCAGGCCGCCGCCCGCCGTCAGCACCGTATAGCTGTCGCCGAAGCGCGGCAGCCGATCGACGGGGCGCAGCGTCAGCGTACCACCCAGCGTCGCGCTGCCGGTGGTGGCCAGCCGGTCCGACGTGCCGCTGGCGCCGATGTCGATCAGCAACTGGCTGCCCGCCGCCAGCACGGTCGTGCCGCTGACGTTCAGCGTGCCGAACGCATTGCTGCCGCCCGGCGCGACGGTGCCGCCCGCCGCCGCGGTGAGCGACGCCAGCGTGCCGGTGCCGCCGATCGTGCCGCCCCCCGCGGCGGTCAGCGCCGAACGGGTCAGCTGCCCGTCGACGGTCAGCCGCCCTTCCTCGACCCGCGTCGGGCCGCTGTAGCTGCTGACCCCGGTCAGGATCAGCTCGCCGCCGCCGCGCTTGGTCAGGCCGCCGATGTCGTTGCCGAACCCGGCCAGCACTTCGGCCGAATAGCGGTCCCGCGCATCGGTGATGCCGTTGGTCCAGATATCGACGGTGCCCGCCGCCACCGTCACCTCGCGCGTCTGGCGCAGCGCGGTCGGCCCGCCGAGCGCGACGCCCATCTGCGGCACGCCCCAGCCCGAGCGCAGGTCGACGCCCGGCGTATCGAGATCCTTCGAGCTGGACACGAGGATGTCGGCGATCAGCCCGGTGTTATATTCGGGAAAGGCCTGCATCAGCAGCGCGGCGAAGCCCGACACGTTGGGCGCGGCCATCGACGTGCCGGTCAGCGACGCATAGCCCGGACCGCTGTAGCGGATGAACTGCTGCAACTCGGTGGTGATGAGCGTGTTCGCCTGCACCAGCACCGCCGCCGAGAAGTCGCGCCCGAGGATCGCGACATTGCCCGGCGTGGTCAGGATGTTGGCGAGCGTGCTGGTATAGCCGTCGGGATCGCCGCCGACGAAGCGCGCGCCATAGGCGAGCGAGATGCCCACCGCCTGCTGCGCGGCGAGCGTCCGCTCGGCAGCCTCGTCGAACGGGCGACCCGCGGCCTGTGCCGCGGCGCGGCGGTTCAGATAGCCGTTGAGCACCCCCAGCCAGGCGTTGGTCGCGGCATTCTGCAACGCGGCCAGCGTCGCCGCCGAATAGATGCCGGGATACATGGCGCGGGTATATTTCGCCTGGATCGCGGCGGTATCGACGACATAGCTGTTGGCGGCGGAGATGACCGCGCTGCCCGGACCCGCCACGCACCATGTCGCGGTCTGGCCGCAGAAGCTGGTGCTGGGCGCGGCAGTGCCGCTGGCGGTATAGTTGGCGACCGACAGCCAGTTCGAGCGCAGCCGCATGTCGTTGAGCGGCGTCACCGCATCGATGCTGGCATGCACCCCGCCGCCGTTGCCCGCCGAGAACACGACGAGCACGTCGTTCTTCAGCACCGGATCGTAGAAGCCGTTCAGCGTCTGGCGGAACTGCGCCTGCGCCTGTGCCAGCGTCAGGTTGAACGGCGCGGAGGTACCCGATCCCCAGCTGTTGTTGATGATCCGCACCTTGCCGCTGCCGGCGAGGTCGACGATGTTGTCACGCGGCGTCGATACCAGCGTGCCGTCGAGGATCTGGTCCTTCCACCACAGGAAATCGCCTGCGGAAAAGTTGATCGTCGCCGCGACGATGTTCGCGCCGTAGGCGTTGCCGAACATCCGTTGCCCTGCGATCCGCGCGCCCGCCGCCGTGCCGGCGACATGGGTGCCGTGGATTTCCCACGGACGGCGCGGATTGACCCGGCCGTCGTTGCCGTAGCCCGCAGGCGCGACCGTGCGGAACCCGGTGATCTTGCCCGCGCCGCCGAACAGCGGATGATCGAACAGCACGCCGGAATCATTGATACCGATCGTCTGGCCCGCGCCGTTCAGCCCGAGGACATAGGCATATTCGAGGCCCAGGTTCGCCTTGGTATAGTCCACCGCGAACTGCGCGTCCTTGCGCCACGAATCGAGCGCGGCGGCATAGTCGGTCGTGCGCTTGCCGTCGGCCATGTAATAGCCGCCCACAGGCGGCGGCGGGGCGGGCAGGTTCGATTGCGCCGCCGCCGGGGTGGCGACAAGCGCCGAGGTCGCGAGCAGCAACGCCGACAGCGCCGCCCCCATGTACGAACGCTTTGATACTGCCATACCCCACCCCTTACATATCGCTATCCGGTAAAGAATACGCGAAATGCTAGGAAGCGGGGTCGGCCATGTCCATCAGATGCCACGAGGAAACCGAAGTTTCCCGCAAAGTGCGACATTTCGGTTACGTTTGATACCGGTTGCGAAACAAGCTGTGCGGGTGACGGGATCGGCGGGGACGGGCCCGCCGTCCCGGTCATTCGCCGTCGGGTTTCGCCATGTTGGTATGCATCTTCGCCAGCACGCGGTCGGGGGTGACGTGGCTCAGCGCGGCCTGCACCTTGTTCTTCGCGCCGGATACGACATGCGCCGATCCGGCCATGACCGCATCCCAGCCGTTGCGCGCGGTCTTCGCCGGGTCTTCCTTCCCGTCGTCGCGTCCGACCGGCGTGTCGAGCATGCCCGCGCGCGCGAAGAACGGCGTGTCGGTCGGCCCCGGCATCAGCACGGTGATCGTCACGCCGCTGTCCTTCAGTTCCTCGCGCAACGCATAGGCGAAGCTGTCGAGATAGGCCTTGGTCGCGTTGTACACCGCCTGATAGCTGCCGGGGATCAGTCCGGCGATCGATCCGGTGATGAGGATGCGCCCCTGCCCCCGCGCCGCCATCGCCCGCGCGACCTGCTGGAGCAGGTAGGTCGTGCCGGTGACGTTGGTATCGATCACCCGCCGCCAGTCGGCGACGTCCTGCTCGATAAAGGCATGACCGAGGCCGCGCCCTGCGTTCGCGATCAGCAGGTCGATCGGGCGATCGCCGACCGCCGCCAGCAGCATGTCGTTGCCCTCGAAGGTCGACAGGTCGGCCTGTACCGCGCTCGCCGCCACGTCGCGCGCCGCGATCTCGATCTGCGGTTCGTCGGCGGCGACGATCAGGTCATAGCCTTCGCCACAGGCGATCTTCGCCAGTTCATAGCCGATGCCGGTCGAGGCGCCGGTGATGACCGCAAGCGGTTTCGACGCGCTCATGCCAGTACCCCGCTGCCCTTGGCCCAGTCGGGCTTCAGCACCACCTTGGTGCAGACGTTCTGCTCGTCGTGGAACTTCTTGTAGCCGGTCGGCGCATCCTCCAGCGACATGCGGTCGGAGATCAGGAAGGTCGTATCGATCTTGTCCTCCATGATCGCGGTCAGCAGCCCCGGCAGATAGCGTTGCACATGCGTCTGACCGGTCTTGAGCGTCAGCCCCTTCTCCATCAGCGCGCCGAAGGGGAATTTGTCGATCATCCCGCCGTACACGCCGGGCACCGACACGCGCCCCCCCTTGCGGCACGCGACGATCGCCTGGCGCAGCGCGTGCGGGCGATCGGTGCCGAGGAAGGTCGATGCCTTGATCTGGTCGACGATGTTGTCGACGAACAACCCGTGGCTCTCCAGCCCGACACTGTCGATCACCGCATCGGGACCGATGCCCCCGGTCATCGTCATCAGCGCGTCGTAGATGTCGGTTTCCTCGAAATTGAGCACTTCCGCGCCCAGTCCCTTGGCCAGCGTCAGCCGGTGCGGGAAATGATCGATCGCGATCACCCGGTGCGCACCCATCAGCAGCGCCGACTGGATCGCGAACAGCCCGACCGGACCGCAGCCCCACACCGCGACGATATCGCCCTGCTCGATGTCGGCATTCTCCGCCGCCATCCATCCGGTGGGCAGGATGTCGGACAGGAACAGCACCTTCTCGTCCTCCACGCCGTCGGGGATGACGATCGGCCCCACGTCGCTGAACGGCACGCGGACATATTCCGCCTGACCGCCGGGATAGCCGCCGGTCATGTGGCTGTAGCCGAACAGGCCGGGGGCGACCTGCCCCCACAGTTCCTGCGCGATATCCTGATTGTCCGCCGGATTGCCGTTGTCGCAGCCCGAATATTGCTGCTTGGAGCAATGATAGCAGCTGCCGCACGCGATCACGAAGGGCACGACGACGCGCTGCCCCTTCTTGAGCGTCGACTTGGGGCCGGTGTCGACCACCTCGCCCATGAACTCATGGCCGAGGATGTCGCCCGCCTGCATCGTCGGGATATAGCCGTCGTAGAGGTGCAGGTCCGACCCGCAGATCGCGGTCGAGGTGATCCTGATGATCGCATCGCGCGGATTGACGATCTCGGGATCGGGAACGCTGTCGACGCGGACGTCGTGCTTGCCGTGCCAGGTGAGTGCGCGCATGGGGCGGCTCCTTCAGGATTTGGGGGCGCGGTTGGGGGGCGTGGTCGTGGCGATCTCGCCCGTCTCCATCAGCTGCTTGAAGCGGCGCAGGTCGCGGCGCGCCTGGATCGCCGGTTCCGCCTGCGTCACCTTCGCCACCAGCTTGCCGAGGATTCCGGCCGGTGGATCATAGGCGATGGCGGCGGTCACGACCGTGCCGCGCCCCGGCGCCGCTTCGGTGAACGATACCCAGCCGCTGTTGGCGACGTCGGCGTTCTCCGCCTTCCAGCCGATGCGTTCGCCCTCGACATCCTCGGTGACGACCGCGTCCCATTCGTACGCGCCGTTCGGGCCGTTCACGACCCAGTGCGATCGGCTGCGGTCGAGCACGTCGATCCGCTCGATATTCAGCATGAAGGTCGCGAGGTTTCCGAAGTCGCGCCAATAGGCGTAGAGTTCGTGGCGGCTGCGGTTGATCGTCACCGCGACGCCCGACACCGACGATTCGCCGTTCGGTGCAGCCTCGCCGCGCTCGCCGCGATCCTTGGAGGTAAAGGCGGGGGCATCGTCGCGCACGATGTCGCCGGGGTTGTCGGGTTGGGCCATGGCCATGCTCTCCCGTTCGCCGGACATGCGCGCCCGGTCGGTTGATATGGATCAAGTTATTGATCGATCTGTATTTTTCGATCGTGCCAGGTCCAACCGTCCGCAGCGCCACCCGTTCCGGCGCATTCGCGATTTAGGCGACGGACGCCACGGATTTGCAGACGGGGCGCGCCGCGCTATGCGGCTGCCCCATGCACGGTGCCCCGCTCACGCTCCACAATTCGCTGACCCGCTCGGCTCAGCGCTTCCAGCCGCTCGACCCTGCCAGGGGGGTGCGCATGTATTCGTGCGGGCCGACGGTCTACAACTATGCCCATATCGGCAACCTGCGCGCCTATGTGTTCACCGACACCTTGAGCCGGGTGCTGCGGTGGAAGGGCTATCCGCTCACCCATGTCATCAACATCACCGACGTCGGCCATCTGACCTCGGACGCGGATGCCGGCGACGACAAGATGGAAGCGGCGGCCAAGGCGCGCGCCCAGTCGATCTGGGATATCGCCGCGCACTACACGGCGGCGTTCAAGGGCAATCTGCGCGATCTCAACATCGACGATCCCAGCCGCTGGTCGGTCGCGACCGATCACATCGCCGAGATGATCGCCTTTGCCGAGAAGATCGCGCCCGCGCATTGCTACGAGCTCGACAGCGGCCTGTATTTCGACAGTTCGACCGTCCCCGACTATGGCGCGCTCGCCGGGGGGCAGGACGATGCCGCCGAGGGGCGGATCGATCCGGTGGCGGGCAAGCGCCATCCGCAGGACTTCGCGATCTGGCGCAGGACCCCCCCGGGCGAGACGCGGCAGATGGAATGGGATTCGCCATGGGGCCGGGGTGCGCCGGGCTGGCACCTCGAATGCTCGGTCATGAGCATGAAATATCTGGGCGCCCCCTTCGACATCCACACCGGCGGGATCGACCACCGCGAGGTGCATCACCCCAACGAGATCGCACAGAACCAGGCGTGGTGCGGCTGCGGCGACAGCGGGGCGGCGTTCTGGCTGCACAACAACTTCCTCGTCGAACGCTCGGGCAAGATGTCCAAGTCGACGGGGCAGTTCACCACGCTCCGGACGCTGATCGACGGCGGGGTCCATCCGCTCGCCTATCGGCTGATGTGCCTGTCGGCGCAGTATCGCTCCGAGCTGGAGTTCTCGCCCGACAATCTGCTGGCGGCGCTGACCCGGCTGAAACGGCTGGTGATGACCGTCACCGCGCTCAAGGCCCGCGCGACCGGCGAGGGCGATGCGGGCAGGGCCGCGGCCTATCGCGAACGGCTCGACGCGGCGGTGTCGGACGATCTCAACACGCCGCGCGCGCTGCCGGTGCTCGACGAGATGCTGGCCGACAAGAAGCTGTCGCCTGCCGACCGCATCGCCGCGCTGGCGGATTTCGATGCGGTGCTCGGGCTGCGGCTGGGATCGCTGGCGCGCGCCGACCTGCGCGTGCGCCCCGCCGATGCGACGATCGACGCCGCTGCGGTCGATGCGCGGCTGACCGCCCGTCGCGACGCGCGCGCCGCGAGGGACTTTGCGGCAAGCGACGCGATCCGCGACGAACTGGCGGCGGCGGGGGTCGAGGTGATGGACGGCGATCCGCTCGGCTGGGACTGGCGGCCGACGCTGGCCTAGAGCCCGCCATTCCGCTTGCACGCCGCCCCGCTTCCCCTTCATATCGCTCCCCGAATCATCGGGGGACGATATGCGCGGGCAGGTACTGGGGGTCGATCGGGACGGACGCGAAGGGCGGATCGCGGGCGACGACGGCCAGCGTTACTGGTTCGAGCCCGACGACTGGAGCGATCGCATCGGCCCGTCGGTCGGCGCGCAGGTCGATTTCGAGGTATCGAACGGGCGCGCGCTGCGCATCTATCACGTGCCCGGCACCGTGGCGCCCCGCCCGGCGCAGGACATGCGCCGCCGCCGTCGCCCGAAGGAAAAGATCGCGGCGGTCCTGTTCGCCTTCTTCCTCGGCACGCTCGGCATCCATCGCTTCTATCTCGGGCGCACGATGTCGGGCATTTTGATGATGCTCATCAGCTTCACCGTGCTCGGCCTGTTCGTCACGGTGACATGGTCGCTGATCGACGCCATCCGCTATCTGGTCATGGACAACGAGGAATTTCAGGAACGCTACGGCTGACCTGCCCGGGGCAAACCTTTCCTTCATTGCGCGAACGGCCGGTTTCGCGCATGGGAATTGCCCGTTTCAGACTGCATGGAATTCGTCATGGCCAATTGGGCACCCGATAGCTGGACCACCGCCGAAGCGCGCCAGCTGCCCACCTATCCCGATCGCGCGGCGCTCGACGCCACCACGCGGCAGCTGGCGGCCTATCCGCCGCTGGTGTTCGCGGGCGAGGCGCGCAACCTGACCGCAGAGCTGGCGCAGGTGGCGGCGGGCAAGGCGTTCCTGCTCCAGGGCGGCGACTGCGCCGAGAGCTTCGCCGAATTCCATCCGAACAACATCCGCGACACCTTCCGCGTGATCCTCCAGATGGCGGTCGTGCTGACCTTCGCCTCCAAGCTGCCGACGGTGAAGGTCGGGCGGATGGCGGGACAGTTCGCCAAGCCGCGCTCGGCGGATACCGAGGTGGTCGGCGGCGTCGAGCTGCCGAGCTATCGCGGCGACAACATCAACGACATCGCCTTCACCCCCGAAGGGCGCATCCCCGATCCGCAGCGGATGATCCGCAGCTATTCGCAGGCGGCGGCGACGCTCAACCTGCTGCGCGCGTTTGCGACCGGCGGCTATGCGAACCTGCATCAGGTGCATCGCTGGACCCACGACTTCATGGGCCGGTCGCCTTGGGCAAAGAAGTACGCCGATGTCGCCGACCGGATCGGCGAGGCGCTCGACTTCATGGCGGCGTGCGGCATCGATGCCGACAGCGTGCCGCAGCTGAAGGCGACCAGCTTCTACACCAGCCATGAAGCGTTGCTGCTGCCGTACGAACAGGCGCTGACCCGGCAGGATTCGCTGACCGGCGACTGGTACGATACCTCGGCGCATTTCCTGTGGATCGGCGACCGGACGCGGTTCGAGGGGTCGGCGCATGTCGAGTTCCTGCGCGGCATCGGCAATCCGATCGGCATCAAGTGCGGCCCGACGCTGGAGCCGGACGCGCTGCTGCGGATGCTCGACACGCTGAACCCGAAGCGGGTGGCGGGGCGGATGACGCTCATCACCCGCTACGGCCATGACAAGATCGAGAGCGGCCTGCCGAAGCTGGTGCGCGCGGTACAGCGCGAGGGGCATCCGGTGGTGTGGTCGTGCGACCCGATGCACGGCAACACGATCAAGGCGACGACCGGCTACAAGACCCGTCCGTTCGACCGCATCCTCGCCGAAGTGCGCGGCTTCTTCGCGGTGCACCGCGCCGAGGGCAGCCATGCGGGCGGCATCCATGCCGAGATGACCGGGCAGAACGTCACCGAATGCACCGGCGGCGCGATCGCGGTGACGGAGCAGGCGCTGGCCGATCGCTACCACACCCACTGCGACCCGCGGTTGAACGCCGGGCAGAGCCTCGAACTGGCGTTCCTGCTGGCCGAGATGCTGAACGCGGAAATGGCGGAGCGGCGGAAGGTGGCGGCCTGACCTGACGTCATCCCGGCGCGGGCCGGAACGCACGCCGCAAGCTCGTCATCCCGGCGCAGGCCGGGATCGATGGACAGGCGACGTCGCACCTTTTGCGGGAGGGCCCGTATCCGTGGATTCCGGCTTCCGCCGGAATGACGGGGGTGGCCTGGCAGGGCAGCCATCATTGATCGTCATTCCCGCGCAGGCGGGAATCCATTGCCGCTAACGGTCGCACTGTATCGGCACCGTCGGCGCATATGGACTCCCGTCTGCGCGGGAGTGACGAGTAGGTTTACGCCTCCAGCCCCGCCAGCACCTTGTCCAGCGTGATCGGATAGTCGCGCACGCGCACCCCGGTGGCGTTATACACCGCATTGGCCACCGCAGCCCCCACGCCGCAGATGCCCAGCTCCCCCACCCCCTTCGCCTTCATCGGCGAGGAATAGGGGTCCTCCTCGTCGAGGAACACGACCTCCTGGTGCGGAATGTCGGCATGGGTCGGCACATGATACTCCGCCATGTCGTGGTTGATGAAGGCGCCGAGGCGCGGATCGACCACCAGTTCCTCGGTCAGCGCCGCGCCGACGCCCATGGTCATCGCGCCGATGATCTGGTTGCGCGCCGCCTTGGGGTTCAGGATGCGTCCGGCGGCGAACACCCCCGTCATCCGCCGCACCCGGATTTCGCACGTCTCGGCGTCGACGCCGACCTCGACGAAATGCGCGCCGAAGGTCGCCTGCGCATATTCCCTGGTCAGCTTGCCGAACTCGATCCGGTCCTCGACCTCGATCCCCTGCCCGCCGACCGCCTCGCCGAGCGGGATCGAGCGGTTGCCCGACCACACCCGCCCCTCGGCGAAGCGCGCGGTCGCGGCGTCATAGCCCGCCGCCTCGGCGATCCGGTCGCGCAGGCCGACGCACGCGGCATAGACCCCGGCGGTCGAGCTGTTCGCGCCGAACTGCCCGCCCGACCCCGCCGATACCGGAAAGCTCGATTCACCCAGCCGTACCGTCACCTGCGCCAGCTCCACGCCCAGCATCTCGGCGGCGGTCTGGGCGAGGATGGTGTAGCTGCCGGTGCCGATGTCGGTCATGTCGGTCGTCACCGTCACGCGGCCGTCCGGCCCGACGCCGACCCGCGCCGCCGATTGCAGGACGATGTTGCCGCGATACGCCGCCGCCATGCCCATGCCGATCCGCCAGCGCCCGTCGCGCACCTGCCCGGGCGTCGCCACCCGCCGATCCCAGCCGAAGCGCGCCGCCCCTTCGCGCAGGCACCCGATCAGGTCGCGGTGCGAGAATCGCCGCTCGGGCTTTTCCGGATCGACCTGCGTATCGTTCAGGATGCGCAGCTCGACCGGATCGATGCCGAGCTTTTCGGCCAGTTCGTCCATCGCCGCTTCCAGCGCCATCATCCCCACCGCCTCGCCCGGCGCGCGCATCGCGTTGCTCTCGGGCAGGTGCAGCTCGGCCAGCCGCTCGACCACCAGCCGGTTGGGCGCGGCATAGAGCGCGCGCGTCTGCGCCGCCGCCCCTTCCGGGCTGCCACCGGGCAGGTCGCCCGACCAGCTGTCATGCCCGATCGCGGTCAGCCTGCCCTGCGGCGTGGCGCCCAGCCGGATGCGCTGGATGGTGGAGGAGCGATGCGGCGTGTTGTTGAACAGCTGCGGTCGCGCCAGCACCACCTTGACCGGCCGCCCGATCGCTTTCGCCGCCACCGCCGCCAGCACCGCATCGGCGCGAACCCATAGCTTGCCGCCGAAGCCGCCGCCGACATGATGCGCGACGATCCGCACCTTGTCCTTGCGGATGCCCAGCACCTTGGCCATGTCGCGCGCCGCCCAGTCGACCATCTGGTTCGCGGTCCACAGCGTCAGCACGTCGCCGTCCCATGCGGCAATGGAGGCGTGCGGCTCCATCATCGCATGGGCATGATCGGGCGTCGTATAGGTCGCGTCGAGCGTGACCGGCGCCTCGGCGAAGGCGCGGTCGAAATCGCCGTGCGCCTTGGACGAATGCGGCTTGTCTCCATCGTCGCGCGCTTGCGCCAGGTCGAACCGGCCAGGCTCCGGCGCATAGTCGACCCGCACCAGTCGCGCCGCGGCGCGTGCCGCCTCGAACGTCCCGGCGACGACCAGCGCCACCGCCTGTCCGAACTGGTCGACCTGCGGACCCGCAAGCATCGGTGCCTTGTGATCGTCGCCCAGCGCCAGCTCGCCGGCGTTCTCGTAGGTGACGACATGGAGCACGCCCGGCGCGGCCAGCGCATCGGCAGTATCGATCGCGGTGATCGCCCCCCGCGCGATCGTCGCACCGACGACCACGCCATGAACATGGCCGGGCACGTCGAACTCGGCGGCATAGGTCGCGCGGCCCGTGACCTTCAGCGGCCCTTCGATCCGGTCGGTGGGCTTGCCGAGCACCCGCATCACATCGGTCGGGTTCGGGCCGGCCCTTTCGGTGAACTTCATGTCGGTGCCTTCCTATTTCCGTCCGAACAGCCGTTCGATATCGCCGTGCGCCAGCTTGATCCATGTCGGGCGGCCATGGTTGCACTGGCCCGAATGGGGGGTGACTTCCATCTCGCGCAGCAATGCGTTCATCTCCGCCACCGACAGGATGCGCCCGGCGCGCACCGATCCGTGGCAGGCCATCGTCGCGGCGACATGATCGATCCGTTCCTTCAGCGACAGCGCGGCATCGTGCGCGCGGATCTCGTCGGCGAGGTCGGTGACGAGGCCGATCACCTCGCTCTGCCCGAGCACCGCGGGCGTCGCGCGCACCAGCATCGCGCGCGGGCCGAAGCGTTCCAGCTCCAGCCCGAACTCCGCCAGTTCGGGCGCACGGTCCTCCAGCGCGTCGCACGCCACCTCGTCCAGCTCGACCACTTCGGGGATCAGCAACGCCTGGGCGTGCACCCCGCCCGCCGCCATCGCCGCCCGCATCCGCTCCAGCACCAGCCGTTCGTGCGCGGCATGCTGGTCGACCAGCACCAGCCCGTCCTCGGCCTCCGCGACGATATAGGTCCGCGCCACCTGCCCCCGCGCCGCGCCGAGCGGGAACTGCGTGGCGGCGGGCGGCGGCGCGGCGGCCACTTCGGCACGGGCTTGCGGCGGCGGCGTGAAGAAGGTCGGGCGCGCGTCGCGAAAGCCGAAGCTCGGCGCGGCCTCGGCCAGCGGCGGCAGCGGCGCGGGAGCGGCGGCAACCGGCGCGCTGGTCCATGCCGCCATCGCCTCCTCTGCCGGGCGCTGCACCGCGCGGAACCCGGCCTCGTCCAGCGCGCGGCGCAATCCGCCGACGATCAGCCCGCGCGCGGCGGCGGGATCGCGGAAGCGCACCTCGGTCTTTGCGGGATGCACGTTCACGTCGATCAGGTCGGGATCGACGTCGAGGAAGAGCGCCACCACCGCATGGCGATCGCGCGCCAGCATCTCGGCATAGGCGCCGCGCACCGCGCCCGACAGCAGCCGGTCCTTCACCGGGCGTCCGTTGACGAACAGATACTGGTGATCCGCCACGCCGCGATGAAAGGTCGGCAGCCCGGCGACGCCGCCCAGCCGCATGCCCTCGCGCGCCCAGTCCAGCCCCACCGAATTGGCCGCAAGCGCCCGGTCGGTCAGCGCCGCGACCCGCTCGGGCCGCGATTCGCCGCCCTGCACGCCCAGCACCCGCCGCCCGTCATGTTCGAGGGTGAAGGCGATGTCGGGCCGCGCCATCGCGAGGCGCCTCACCTGATCGACGCAGGCCCCGAACTCGGCGCGCGCCGAGCGCAGGAACTTGCGCCGGGCGGGCACCCGCGCGAACAGCCCCTCCACCCGGATGCGGGTGCCCGGCGGCACGGCGGCGGGGCGATCCTCGACGACTTCGCCATTGTCGACGGCGCGCAGCCAGCCCTCGGCCCCGACCGGGCGGCTCTCGATCGCGAGTCGCGCGACGCTGGCGATCGAGGGCAGCGCCTCGCCGCGAAATCCGAGCGTCGTGACCGCCTCGATCCGGTCGTCGGGCAGCTTGGAGGTGGCATGGCGTTCGAGCGCGAGGGCCATTTCGGGCGGGGTCATGCCGCACCCGTCGTCGCTAACCTCGATCAAATCGATACCGCCGCCCGCGATTTTGATTACGATGCGCGTGGAACCCGCGTCGATGGCGTTCTCCACCAGTTCTTTCAGCGCGGAAGCGGGGCGTTCCACCACTTCCCCCGCCGCGATGCGATTGACGAGATGCTCGGGGAGACGGCGTATTGACATGGGGGTCGCTCTAGCCCAAGCGGCGCCATCCCGCGACCCGATTACGCCCCTGGGCAACCGATCGAAGACTCGATCGGACGGGTCGAGGTACAAGCTGCGAACCGCCGCGCGGGGCTGCGCGGTCAAGGACGGAAGTATCGATGGCCTTCTCGCGTTTCTTCAAGTTCATGTCGCACGATATGGCGATCGATCTCGGCACCGCCAATACGGTGGTGTACCTGCGCGGTCGCGGCGTCGTGCTGAACGAACCGTCGGTGGTGGCGGTCGAGACGCTGAACGGTGTCAAGCGGGTCAAGGCGGTCGGCGACGACGCCAAGCTGATGATGGGCAAGACCCCCGGCTCGATCGAGGCGATCCGCCCGCTGCGCGACGGCGTGATCGCCGACATCGACGTCGCCGAACAGATGATCAAGCACTTCATCCAGAAGGTGCACGGCCAGCGCCGCTTCGTCCGCTGGCCGCAGATCGTGATCTGCGTGCCGTCGGGTTCGACCAGCGTCGAACGCCGCGCGATCCGCGACGCCGCGTCGAACGCGGGTGCTTCGCAGGTCTGGCTGATCGAGGAACCGATGGCCGCCGCGATCGGGGCCGACATGCCCGTCACCGAACCGATCGGGTCGATGGTCGTCGACATCGGCGGCGGCACCACCGAAGTCGCGGTGCTCTCGCTGCGCGGCCTCGCCTATTCCACCTCGGTCCGCGTCGGCGGCGACAAGATGGACGAGGCGATCGTCAGCTATGTCCGCCGCAACCACAACCTGCTGATCGGCGAGGCCACCGCCGAGCGGATCAAGCAGGAAGTCGGCACCGCCAAACCGCCTGCCGACGGCATCGGCACGCTGATCTACATCAAGGGCCGCGACCTGGTGAACGGGGTGCCCAAGGAGATCCAGATCAATCAGGGCCAGATCGCCGAGGCGCTGTCCGAACCCGTCGCCGCGATCGTCGAGGGCGTGCGCATCGCCCTCGAGAATACCGCCCCCGAACTGGCGGCGGACATCGTCGACCAGGGCATCGTGCTGACCGGCGGCGGCGCGCTGCTGCAGGGCATCGACGAGGTGCTGCGCGACGAGACCGGCCTGCCGGTGACGGTCGCCGAGGACCCGCTGACCTGCGTCGCGCTGGGCACCGGTCGCGCGCTGGAAGATCCGATCTACAAGGGCGTCCTGCTCGCCGTCTGATAAAGGGTTCGGGGGCATGGCGCCGCCACGCAATCTGCGACCGGGCTTTTCGCGGCGGGCGCAATATACCGTGTTCGCGGGCTATGTGCTGGCGGCCACGGGCGCGCTCGTCGGCGCGATCCTGCTCGTCATCTCGATCATCGATCCGCAGGCGTTCGCATCGCTGCGTGGTGCCGTGCGCGAGGCGACGACGCCGGTGTCGAGCGGGCTGGACAGCATGCGCGACGCGCTCGCCACCATCCCGCAGGGAATCGGCGACCATTTCGGCACCGTGTCCGAGAACCGCGAACTGCGTGCACGCGAGGCGGCGATGCGGCGCTATCTGTTGCAGGCGCGGCTGCTGAACCGCGAGAATGCGCGGCTGCGTACGCTGCTTGCCCTGCGGGATCGGGCGGCGGCCCCGGTCGTCACCGCGCGGCTGGTCAACAGCTCGGCGGGCAGCACGCGCCGCTATGCCACGCTCAACGCCGGTTCGGCACAGGGCGTCCGGCGCGGCCAGCCGGTGCGCGGTCCCGACGGGCTGATCGGGCGCGTGGTCGAAACCAGCCCCAATACCGCCAGCGTCCTGCTGGTGATCGATCCCGAAAGCGTGGTGCCGGCGCGCCGGACGCGCGACGGCCTGTCGTTCATCGTCGCAGGCCAGGGCAACGGCATGGTCGAGGTGCGCGCGGCGGGCATCGTCAACGTGCCGCTGCTGGCCGGGGACGTGTTCGTCACCTCGGGCACCGGCGGCATCTATCCCCCCGGCATTCCGGTGGCGCGGGTGGTGCGCAGCGGACGCGACATCGCGCCGGGCCGTGTGCTCGCCGATCCCGACGCGCTCGACTTCGCGCTGGTGGAGCGCGCCTATCTGCCGCCGCTGGTGCCCCGCCCGACGCCGACCGCCACCCCCAAGCCCGCCCCCGCCGCCGAATGAAGCTGCTCGGCCCGGTCGACGACAGCAACGACCGCATCCTCACGCGGCGGGCGGTGTTCAGCATTCTCCTGGGATCGCTGGTCACGCTGATCCCGGCGGTGGCGAAGGTGCCGTTCCTGCCGCCGTTCGGGCTGCTGATGCTGCTCGGCTGGCGGCTGCTGCGACCCCGGACGTTGCCGGTCTGGGCGGCGGCACCGCTCGGCTTGTTCGACGATCTGGTCAGCGGCCAGCCGCTGGGCAGCGCGACGCTGTTGTGGCAATGCTGTACGCTGATGCTCGACCTCGTCGATACCCGGATGCTGACGCGCGACTTCTGGCAGGACTGGCTGCTGGCGGGCGGCTGCATCGCGTTGAGTCTGATCGCCGGGCGACTGTTCGCGACCAGCCTGTCGGCGCATGTCGATACGGCGTTGCTGTTGCAGACCTTCGTATCGGTGGCGTTGTTTCCGCTCGCCACGCGGCTATGTACGGCGCTGGGCGGGCGCGAGGATGAATGAGCAGGATCGTCACCGAGGCGCAGCAGGCGTTCAGTTTTTCGCGGCGGGCGATGGTGCTCGGCGGCGCGCAGGCGGCGGTCGGTCTCGTGCTCGCCGGGCGCATGACCTGGCTCGCCGTCGCCGAGAACGAGCGCTATAACCTCCTTGCCGAGAGCAACCGCGTCAACCTGACGATGATCCCCCCGCGGCGCGGCTGGATCATCGACCGGCATGGCGCGCCGATCGCCAACAACCGCACCGATTTCCGCGTCGACCTGATCCCCGACCGTATCGAGGATCGCGACCGGGTGCTGGGCGAGTTGCGCAACCTGCTGGCGCTCACCCCGGAGGACATGGCGCGCATCCAGACCGATCTGGAACGTGCCCGCCGGTCGCAGCCGGTGCAGGTCGCGGAGAATCTCGACTGGGAACGCTTCGCGGCGGTCAGCGTCCGCCTGCCCGAACTGCCCGGCGTGCAGCCGACGCGCGGCTTTGCGCGCAACTATCCGCCGGGTGCCTCGGTCGCACACCTGACCGGCTATGTCGGCGCGGCGACCCGCGAACAATATAAGGAAACGCGCGACCCGCTGATGAACACGCCGGGGTTCAAGCTCGGCAAGGACGGGTTGGAGAAGGCGCTGGAATCGCAGTTGCGCGGCGTCGCCGGGGCCAAGCGGGTGGAAGTCACCGCGCGCGGTCAGGTCGTACGCGAACTGGAGACGCGCCCGGACAAGCAGGGGCAGAACGCCCGGTTGACGATCGACCTCGGGCTACAGGAATATGCCGCCCGCCGCCTCGGCCCCAATTCGGGGTCGGCGGTGGTGATGGATGCGATCACCGGCGACGTGCTGGCGATGGTGT
This sequence comes from Sphingomonas silueang, assembly GCF_040049155.1. Classification (NCBI taxonomy): domain Bacteria; kingdom Pseudomonadati; phylum Pseudomonadota; class Alphaproteobacteria; order Sphingomonadales; family Sphingomonadaceae; genus Sphingomonas; species Sphingomonas silueang. The sequence goes on along the minus strand of NZ_JBDZDK010000003.1, from coordinate 320,105 downwards.
CGATGCCCGCCTACGACCCCAACAGCTTCTCCGACGGGATCGGTCGGCTGGAATGGAAGATGCTGTCGGACGACGACCATATTCCGTTGATGAACAAGACGTTGCAGGGGCTCTATCCCCCCGGTTCCACGGTCAAGCCGATGCATGCGCTGGCGATCCTGCAATCCGGGATCAACCCGCATCGCCGGGTGAACTGTTCGGGCGTGTTGCAGGTCGGCACCGGGCGCTTCCACTGCCACAAGCGCGGCGGGCACGGTCCGCTCGACATGGTCGGCGCGGTCGCGCAAAGCTGCGACATCTATTTCTACACCATGGCGCGCGAACTCGGCTACGACACCTTCGCCCCCGTCGCCCGGGCGATGGGGCTGGGCCAGGAATTCCAGCTTCCCTTCCAGTCGCAACGCTATGGCACCGTGCCGGATAGTGCGTGGAAGCTACGGAAATACAAGCAGAAATGGACCGTGGCCGATTCGGTCAACGCATCGATCGGGCAGGGCTATGTCCTGACCAATCCGTTGCAGCTGGCGGTGATGGCAGCCCGGATCGCGCAGGGGCGCAAGGTCGTGCCCCGCCTGCTGCTCGACCGGCCGCACCAGCCCGCGCCGTCGATGGGGATCGATCCCGAGATGCTCGCGACCGTCCACAAGGCGACATGGGCGGTCATCAACGGCGGCGGCACCGGCGGGCGATCGCGGTTCCAGGGGCTGCCCGGCATCGAACTGGCGGGCAAGACGGGCACGGCGCAGGTCCGGCGGATCACGATGGCCGAACGGCGCACCGGCGTGCTGGGCGACGGCGCGCTGCCGTTCAAGATGCGCGACCACTCGCTGTTCATCGGCTATGCCCCCGCCGACCGCCCACGCTATGCCGTGTCCGTCGTGCTCGAACATTCGGGCCATATCTATACCGCCGCGCCGATCGCCAGCGACATATTGTCGTGGCTGTTCGACCGGGAAAAGGCGATGAAGCGGCTCGAACCGCTGGAACGCGAATGGGGCGGCGACGTGCAGACCCGGATGAACGCGCAGTGGCAGGCGTTCCAGGCGGCACAGGCGGCGCCGGTGCTGAGCGTCCCCGCCACCCCGGCCGATGTCGAGAGCGCCACGACCAACGTCGTCGACGTCGCGCAGAACCAGAGCCAGCCCGACACCGCCGTCGCCCAATCGAACGTGACCGAACGCACCGAATGAAACGCATCCACCAGACGACGTCGCACGGCCTCGGCTTCGTCCCCGCCCCGCTGGCGCAACTGCCGTGGCGTGTGCTGTTCCTGCTGCTGGCGATCAGCGGCTTCGGCGTGGTCGTGCTGTTCTCGGCGGCGGGCGGCAGCCCCTCGCCATGGGCGGAGCGGCAGGGTTTCGCCTTCCTCGTCTTCCTGTGCGGCGCGATCGCGCTGTCGCGGGTGCGGGTGTCGTTCTGGCAGAACCTCGCCCTGCCCGCCTATGCGGTCATCACCGTCAGCCTCGTGCTGGTCGAACTGCTGGGTGCGGTGAAGGGCGGGTCGCAGCGCTGGCTCGACCTCGGCTTCATCCGCGTGCAGCCGTCCGAATTCATGAAGCCCGTGATGGTGCTGGCGCTCGCCCGCTTCTACGACATGCTGCCCGCGGGCGAGATCCGCCGGTTCGGCGCGGTGTGGCCCGCCGCGATCATGCTGGGGCTGCCCGCCGGGCTGGTGATGCTGCAACCCGATCTCGGCACCGCGCTGATGATTACCGCGGGCGGGCTGACCGTGATGTTCCTTGCCGGGCTGCCGATCCGGCTGTTCGTCGGCGGCGCGCTGGCGGTCGCGATCGCCGCGCCGCTCGCCTATCAGTTCCTGCTCCACGACTATCAGCGCAACCGCGTGCTGATCTTCCTCGATCCCGAAAGCGACCCGCTCGGCACCGGCTATCACATCAGCCAGTCGAAGATCGCGATCGGTTCGGGCGGCATCTTCGGCAAGGGGTTCCTGAACGGCACCCAGAGCCATCTCGACTATCTGCCCGAGGGCCATACCGATTTCGTCTTCGCGACGATGGCGGAGGAATGGGGGTTGCTCGGCGGGGTGTTCCTGATCTGCGCCTTCATCCTGCTGGTCCGCTGGGGGGTGAACGTGGGGGTCCGCGCCGACAGCCGCTTCGCCAAGCTGGTCGCGGGCGGGCTGGCCACCACCATCTTCTTCTACGTCGCGATCAACCTGATGATGGTGATGGGGCTCGCCCCGGTCGTCGGCATCCCCCTGCCGCTGGTCAGCTATGGCGGATCGGCGCAGATGACGGTGCTCGGCTGCATCGGCATATTGATGGCGATCGACCGCGAAAACCGCGACCGGGTGCGCTTCTGAGATTATTTCCCCGTACCGCGAAATTGGGGTTTGCATGGGGCCAAAGGTTCGCTAAAGGCCGCGCTCCAACGGCGGAACGGCCCCGGTCGCCCCGCCCCATCGCCCAGGCGACGGACGCATAGCTCAGTTGGTAGAGCAGCTGACTCTTAATCAGCGGGTCCTTGGTTCGAGCCCAAGTGCGTCCACCACCTGTCCGCGCATGGACGCATAGCTCAGTTGGTAGAGCAGCTGACTCTTAATCAGCGGGTCCTTGGTTCGAGCCCAAGTGCGTCCGCCATTTCCCCTCAGCGACAAGATGGCATTTAGCCACCCATTGCGGGGTCGCTCTGTGTGGTCACCGGCGCGCTCTCAGCCACATTTCTACCGCGCTGCTCGCTCCTGCGCCTGGGAGCGCACCTCGGCGGTCCGACGCTCAGCCTCGGTCAGCCCGGCCATCATGCCGGCCGATGGTGTGTGCGTGCCGCCCTCGAACTCCAGCCACGCACTAGGAACGCGAACCCTCGACTGAACCAACCGACCAGTCCCCCGACCATGGTCATAGCGGCAACGATGAGGGTGGCCTGCGGCGCTGTGCTCTGGAGCATGACCGATGCTATCGCGCCCAGTGATGATTAGCGACCGTGCCCTTTGCTCGCTTTGAGGCAATACCTGTCATCGAACGGCCGCTCCTTGCGGAGCGCACGCCTGGGCTGAACTGGTAGCCAGCCAGGTGGTCGCTCGCCCTCAATGCCGCCGGGCGTTCAGTTCCAGCAGCCGCTCGAACTCGTCCATTTCCAGCGTCTCGATGAATTCGCAGCCCGCGTCGTAATCGCCCGCGCGTACCACCCGCACGGCACGCGGGCCGGGGATGCCGGGCAACGTGAGCCACAGCATCGCACCTTTGGCGAGCGCGGAATAGGTCTGGATGCGAACGCCGTGGACGGAGATGTCGACGACCTTGCACAAGGTCCGGTCGAGCCCGCCGCGCCCGAGATCGGCGTCCAGCGACACCGGAGCCCGGGGGCTGCGACGGCGCCCGTTGGGCTGGGCCGGTTCATATTCCGCGGCGAACATCGTTTCCCCACTCCTTCGTAGGGACAAAATCTAGCGCGCCGTGGTTAGCAAAGCCTTACGAACCACGGCGCACGAGCGTACCGATCTTACTTCTTGCCGAGCGTGAGCCCGCCGAAACGCTTGTTGAAGCGCGCGACCTGGCCGCCCGAATCCAGCATCTGGCCACGGCCACCGGTCCATGCCGGGTGCGCCAGCGGATCGATGTCGAGCTGCATCGTGTCGCCTTCCTTGCCCCAGGTCGAGCGGGTCTCGAACACGGTGCCGTCGGTCATCTGCACCTTGATGGTGTGATAGTCGGGGTGGGTATCTTTCTTCATGCGCTCTTCTCCGAAAACGGCTGGTTCCGACCAGCCCATAAGCGAAGGCGCGCCCGTACACGGACGCGCCCCCAATAGCAACATCGCGGTACCGCTCAGGCCTTGGGCGGATCGGCGATCATCGCGGTGAACTCGCATTCGGCGGCGAGCTCGCCGTCGATCCGCGCCTTGCCCGCAAATTTGCAGACGCGCGCACGCTTCTGCAGGAACTCGGCCTCCAGCGTCAGCAGGACGCCCGGCTCGACCGGCTTGCGGAACTTCACGCCGTCGATCGACATGAAGTACACCAGCTTGCCCGACCCGGCGAGGCCGAGGCTCTCGACCGCGAGGATGCCCGCCGCCTGCGCCAGCGCCTCGACGATCAGCACGCCGGGCATGATCGGACGACCGGGGAAATGCCCCTGGAAGAAGCCTTCGTTGATCGTCACCGCCTTGATCGCCGTGATCGACCGGTCGGGGATCAGCTCCGCGACGCGATCGACCAGCAGCATGGGGTAGCGATGCGGGATCGCCGCCATCACCCGCGTGACGTCGAGCGGCCCCATCGCGGTCGCCTCCCCTGCCACGATCAGCGGCCCGTCGGTGCCGGACGGGTGCCGGCGGCGGGCGCCGGGGTGGCGGCGGCCGGGGCGGCCTGTGCCGGGGCGGTGACGCTGACGCTCGGCAGCGCGGCGTTGAGTGCGGTCAGCACCGCATCGGTGATCTCGACGGCGGGGGCGTTGTAGAAGGTGCTGCCCTTGGCGACGGCGATCGTGGCACCGCGCTGCGCCGCGACGGTCTGGATCACCTGCACCAGCCGCTGGCCGATCTGCTGCTGGACGTACTGCGCGTTGCGCTCGAGCTGCTGCTGCTGCGGCGCGAGCTGCTGCTGGATCGTCTGCTGGCGCTGCTGGAAATTGCGGATGCGGGTCTGGAGCGCGGCGTCCGGGTTGCCGTTGGCGGCCTGAAGCGCGGTCTGGAGCGCGGTCTGCTCGGTCTGGAGCGGCTGGAACTGGCTGCGTGCCTGGGTTTCCAGCGCGGTCTGCTGTGCCTGAAGCTGGGTGTTGGCGGCGCGGCACGCGGTGCAGTCGCGCAGGATCCGGTCCGAATCGACGACCGCGATCTTCGCGTCGGGCAGCGCCTGCGCAAAGGCGGGGGCAGCGGCGGTGAGGGCGAGTGCGGCAACCGCCGCCTGGGTGAGCGTACGCATCAGAATTGAGTCCCTACGTTGAAGGTAATGAGCTTCTTGTCGTCGCCGGGCTGGCTCAGCAAGGCGCGCGCCAGATCGATCCGGAGCGGCCCGAACGGCGAGTTCCAGTTCACGCCGACACCGATCGACAGGCGCGGTCGGGCCGAATCGCCGAGGAAGCGTTCGAGGAACGGATCGGTCGTGGTGGTGGCGATGGTGTTGGTCTCGCCGCCGACGCAGGTGCCGCCGATCGTCGAGGAATAGCCGGTGGCGCAGGTCGTCTGGCGGAAGTTGGTGGCCCCGCTCGCGTCGGTGAACTGGTTGTTGTAGACCTGAAGGCCGTCGGTCGTCTTGGTCAGCGTCGTCTGCGGCAGCAGCGACGGCGAACCGTCCTGGTTGAAGCGCAGCGACCCGTCGGCGTTCTTCGCCTGCTCGAACGCGATCGTCGGCAGCGGGCGGGTGACGCCGAACAGTGCACCGGCCTGGATGAAGATCGAAGGGCGCAGCCCCAGTTCGGCGATGCCCGACCCCAGCGGCGGCTCGAGTTCGAGCTTGCCGAGATAATAGGCCTTGCCGCCCAGCGGATCGTCGATCAGCTGCTGGCGATCGGTGATGACCGCCTGGTCGCCGCCCGCGACCGACCCGGTGTAGCGCTGACGCTGCACGCGCGGGCCGACGCCGCGGATGTCGAAGCCGCGGAACTGCGGCTCGCCGAGCTGGAAGCGATCGACGATCCGCACCGCGTCGATCCCCTCGCCGGGGCTCTTTTGCAGCGCGTGGATATAGCCGCCCTCGATCCCGGCCGAGAGCACGAAGCCGCCGAGGTTCCAGTATTTGTCGAAGTCGCCGCGCGCGCGGACATAGCGCACGTCGCCGCCCAGACCCGCGAAGTCGACGCCGGACACCAGCCGCTGCCCGCGCGACGGCCGGATGCGGTTGTTGAGATTGTCGAAGATCAGGTTCAGCCCGACCATGCTGGTCAACCGGTTGCCGATCGCCTCGCACAGATAGCGCCCGGCACGCACCGGATCGCAGACCCCGTTGGTGAAGAACTGCGATTCGTCCAGCCCGATATCGTCCTGGCTCAGCTGGTAGCGGCCCGACAGCGTCCAATATTCGGTCAGCGGCACGCTGGCGACGATCTGCCCGCCGGTCGACACGTTGGTATAGGTCGTGTTGCGGTTGCTGTTGACGAAGTTGAACGAGTTGAAGTCGCGCCGGAACAGCGTGCCGCCGAGCGCGACGTTCTTGTCGAACAGATAGGGTTCGGTGAAGCCAAGCTCGATCGACTTCTGATAGGTCGAATAGTTGACCGACGCCTGAAGATCCTGCCCCTTGCCGCGGAAGTTGCGCTGGCGGATCGATGCCTGGACGATGAAGCGTTCGAGGCTGGAGAAGCCCGCCGACAGCGTCAGTTCGCCGGTCGACTTCTCCTCGACGTTCGCGGCCAGCACGATGCGGTCGGGCGAGGAGCCTTCCTTGCGCTCGATCTCGAACTTGTCCTGGAAATAGCCGAGCGAGTTGATCCGGTCCTGCGACCGCTTGATGAGGAAGGCGTTGAACGCATCCCCCTCCGCCACGCGGAACTCGCGGCGGATCACGCGGTCCTGCGTCTGGGTATTGCCGGTGATGTCGATCTTCTCGACATACGTACGGTTGGCTTCGTTGAGGAAGAAGCCGATCGTCATGGTCAGGTTTTCACGATCCGGCGTGAATTCCGGCCGCACGTCGGTGAAGGCATAGCCGAACAGCCCGGCATATTCGCTCAGCTGGTCGATCGAATCCTCGACCTGCTTGGCGTTGTACCAGTCGCCCTTCTTCATCGGCAGCGTCTTGGCGAGTGCCGGACCGTCGAAGTCGCGGATCGCGCTCTCGACCGTCACGTCGCCGAACTTGTAGCGCTTACCTTCCTCCACCACATAGGTGATGATGAAGTCTTCCTTGTCCGGCGTCAGTTCGGCGACCGCCGAGATAACGCGGAAATCGGCATAGCCGTTGGTCAGGTAGAACTGCCGCAGCTTCTGCTGGTCCGCCGCAAGGCGATCCTGGTCATAGCTGGTCGCCGAGCTGAAGATGCGCCACGGCCGCGACTGCTTGGTGTACATCTCGCTGCGCAGCGTCGAATCGTCGAACACCTCGTTGCCGAGGATGTTGATCTGGCGGACCTTGGACTTGGCGCCCTCCTGGATCTCGAAGATCACGTCGACGCGGTTCTGGTCGAGCATGACCATCTTCGGCTCGACGTTCGCGGCGAAGCGGCCCTGGCGGCGATACAGCTCGATGATCCGCGCCACGTCGGCGCGCACCGCGGTGCGGGTGAAGATCTGCCGCGGGGCGAGCTTGATCTCCTTGGTGATCTTGTCGTCCTTCAGCCGCTTGTTGCCCTCCAGCACCACGCGGTTGATGATCGGATTCTCCCGGACGCGGACGACGATGTCGCTCGTCTCCGCCCCCTCGATCGATACGTCGGCGAGCAGGTCGGACGCATACAGGTCCTTGATCGCCTGATCGAGCGTCTCGGCGGTATAGGGCGCGCCGACCCGCAGCTTGGTATAGGACAGCACCGTATCCGGCTCGATCCGCTGCGCGCCCTCGACCCTCAGCGAGCGGATGGTCCGCACCGGGGCGGCCGGAGTGGCGGCGACCGCGGGCGCGGGCGTCGCGACACGCGGCGCGGGCACCGGCTGACGCGCCTGCGCAAGGGCGGCGGTGCCCGACAGCATCGTGCCCGCCAGCAGCGCGACACCGCATCCGCCATGAATAGAAAACTTGCTTGCGCTCACCAAACCCATCCCAACCGGAGGAACTTTTTATCAGGACCGATTGCGCCCTGCCCCAACGCGGTCAACCGATCAAGCCGGCCAGCCCCCGCCACACGCCGAATGCCCCCAGATCGTTCATCGTCACGAAGATCATCAGCGCCAGCAGCAGCGCCAGCCCGCCGCGAAATGCCCATTCCATCGTCTGCGCGCTCACCGGGCTGCGCTTCACCGCCTCGATCGCATAGAACATCAGATGCCCGCCATCCAGCATCGGAACTGGCAACAGGTTGATGAATCCCAGATTAATGGAAACGAACGCGATGAACGTGACCAGCGCGGGCCAGCCGAGCGACAATTGCTCGCCCGATGTCTTGGCGATGCGCAGCGGACCGCCCATTTCCTCGACCGAGCGGCGGCCGGTGATGATCTGACCCAGCCCGTCCACGGTGCCGCGCAGGATCGCGCCGACCATGCGCACGCCCTCCGCCGGAGCCTGCCACAGCGGGACCGGGGCATAGACCGGCGGACCGCGCTCGACGCCGAACCGGCCGATGCGCGCGCTGTTGCCGAAGCGGTCGCGCTGCTGCACCGCGCCGATCACCGCGTCGGTCGTGCGTTCGGCGCCGTCCCGCAGATAGGCGATCCGGGCGGCCTCGCCCGGACGCAGCGAGACGTAGAAGGACAGGTCGCCGAAGGTATCGATCGCGCGCCCGTCGATCGCGACGATCCGGTCCCCGGCGCGCAGCCCGGCGGCGGCGGCGGCGCTGCCCTCCACCACCCGCCCGATCGTCGCCGGGGTGCGGTCGACGCCATAAGCCGCGGCGAACCCGCCGAGGATCGCGACGGCGATCGCCAGGTTCACGAACGGCCCGGCGGCGACGATGATCGCGCGCTGCCACACCGGCTTCGCCTGGAACGTGCGGGCACGCTCCTGCGGCGGCAGTTGCAGCCATGCCGCATCGGGTTGCGATGCCGGGTTCATGTCGCCCGCGAAGCGGACATAGCCGCCCAGCGGCAGCCAGCCGAACTTCCAGCGGGTACCATGCCGGTCGGTGAAGCCCGCGACCTCCCGCCCGAAGCCGATCGAGAACGCTTCCACGCCGACCCCGAACCAGCGTCCGGCGAGATAATGGCCAAGCTCGTGCAGGAAGACCAGCGGCCCCAGCACCAGCAGGAACGCAGCCACGGTAAGCAGCACACCGGGAGTTTCGATCAAGCCGCGCAATCCTTCACCCGCTGCCGCGCCAGGGCGCGCGCTTCGGCATCGATCGCCAGTACGGCGTCGAGCGTCTGCGGACCCGGCGGGTCGTAGCGTGTCAGGACATCCGCGACGATTGCGGCAATTTCGAGGAAGCCGATGCGGCGTTCCAGAAACGCCGCGACCGCGACTTCGTTGGCGGCATTCAGGATCGCCGGACGCCCGCCGCCCGCCGACAGTGCGGAGCGCGCCAGCGCCAGCGCGGGAAACCGAACCATATCAGGCGCTTCAAAGTCCAACCTGCCGACGCTTGCGAGGTCGAGCGGGGTACAGGGCGTCGCCATCCGGTCCGGCCATGCCAGCGCATGGGCGATCGGCACGCGCATGTCGGGCGATCCGAGCTGTGCCAGCGTCGACCCGTCGACATATTCGACCATCGAATGGATGACCGACTGGCAATGGACCAGCACCTCGAGCTGCTCGACCGCCACCGGGAACAGGTGGAACGCCTCGATCAGTTCGAGGCCCTTGTTCATCATCGTCGCCGAATCGACCGAGATCTTGGCGCCCATCGACCAGTTGGGATGCGCGACGGCCTGTTCGGGCGTGATGCCCTGCATCTCGTCCAGCGTACGGGTGCGGAACGGGCCGCCGCTCGCGGTCAGGATGATGCGGCGGATGCGCTCGGGCGGGATGTCGTCGAGGCACTGGAAGATCGCATTATGCTCGCTGTCCACCGGCAGCAGCGTCGTGCCCGCCTGGCGCGCGGCGGCCATCATGACCTCGCCCGCCGACACCAGCGCCTCCTTGTTGGCCAGCGCCACCGCGCCGCCGCGTGCCAGCGCCGCCATCACCGGCTTCAGTCCCGCCGTGCCGACGATCGCCGCCATGGTCCAGTCGACCGGGCGCGCGGCGGCATCCGCCACCGCCTGCGCGCCGCCCGCCGCCTCAATCCCGCTCCCCGACAGCGCGTCGCGCAGCACGGGCAGGCAGGCCTCGTCGCCGACCGCCGCCAGCTTCGCGCCGACCCGCTTCGCCGCCGCCGCCAGCTTCGCAACGTCGCGATGCGCGGTCAGCGCCTCGACCGCGAACGCATCGGGGTTGCGCTCGATCAGGTCGAGCGTCGAACTGCCCACCGATCCGGTCGCACCGAGGATGGTGATCCGCTTCATCCGTAATATCCGATCAGCAACACGATCAGCGCGGCGGCGGGCGCGACCGGCACCAGCCCGTCCAGCCGGTCCATCACCCCGCCGTGGCCGGGCAGGATGTTGCCCGAATCCTTAACCCCGGCCGCACGCTTCATCTGGCTTTCGTACAGGTCGCCCATCTGCGCCAGCACGGCCAGCACCGGCGTGAACGCCGCCAGATGGAACGGCAGGCCGAATTCATGGAGCACGCCGCCGAACAACCCCGATGCCGCGACCCCGCCGATCAGTCCGGCCCAGGTCTTGTTCGGGCTGATCGTCGGTGCCAGCTTCGGCCCGCCGATCGAGCGTCCGGCGAAATAGGCGCCGATGTCGCAGGTCCACACCAGCGCCATCGCCCAGAACGCCAGCAGCAATCCGCCGTCGAGCGCACGCAACAGCACGATCGACAGCGCGGGCAACCCGCAATAGACGATCCCGCGCGCGAGCGGCACCGACCGGGTGGTGATGACGATGAAGAACGCCGCACCCGCGATCAGGCCCAGCGTCAGGAACCCCGGCCCCGCCGCCCATGGCGACAGGATCGCCAGCGGCACCATCAGCGCGAACTGCGCCAGTCGCTTGTGCTCGCGCGACACCTTCTGCAGATCGGCCCATTCGGCCATCATGAAGAGGGTGCCGACGGTCGCCAGCAGCCAGAAGGCGAACTGTCCGACCCACAGCGCCGCCGCCGCGACCGCGATCATCCCCATGCTGGCCACGGTCCGGACCGCAAGGTCCGACTTGCGACGCTGGACGGGATCGGTGCCCGGCGGCGTCACAGGCCCCCGAACCGGCGCTGCCGCCGCCCGAACGCCGCGACCGCATCCGCCAGCGCGGCATCGTCGAAATCGGGCCACAGCGTGTCGACGAACAGCAGCTCGGCATAGGCCGCCTGCCACAACAGGAAATTGGACAGCCGCTGCTCGCCCGAGGTGCGGATCATCAGGTCGAGCGGGGGCAGGTCGTGCGTGTCCAGCTCGCGCTCGATCGCCGCCTCGTCGATCGCTCCCACCGGCATGCCCGCCGCGACCTTCTCGGCCAGCCGCCGCGCCGCCGCCGCCAGCTCCGCCTGCGCGCCATAGTTGAGCGCGATCGCGAGGATCGGCCCCGTATTGGTAGCGGTGCGCGCGATCGCATCGTCGAGCAGCGCGACCAGATCGCCCGACAGCGCGCGCCAGTTGCCGAGGATGCGCAGCCGCACCCCCTCCTCCACTAGTTCCGCCAGTTCGTTGCGCAGGAAGTGGCGCAGCAACCCCATCAGGTCGCCGATCTCCTCTTCCGGACGCCGCCAGTTCTCGGAGGAGAAGGCATAGAGCGTCAGCGCCTCGATCCCCATCGCGCGCGCGGCGCGGGTGATGCGGCGCACCGCCTCCACGCCCTGACGATGCCCGGCGATGCGCGGCAGGTGCCGCGCCTTCGCCCAGCGCCCGTTGCCGTCCATGATGATCGCGACATGGCGGGGAATCGGCAGCCCCTGCTCCGGGCGCGCCGCCGGAGCCGATGCGCGCGCGGCGAACGGCCTCACTTGCCGAGGATTTCCTTTTCCTTCGCGCTGGCCGCCGCATCCAGTTCGGCGATCGTCGCGTCGGTCATCTTCTGCACTTCGGTTTCGAGCCGCTTGCGCTCGTCTTCCGAATAGACGCCCTTCTTCTCGTCGGTCTTCAGGCTTTCCATGCCGTCGCGCCGCACGTTGCGCACCGCGATGCGTGCCTGCTCGGCATATTTGCCCGCCAGCTTGGCCAGTTCCTTGCGGCGTTCCTCGGTCAGGTCGGGGATCGGCAGGCGCAGCGTCTGTCCGTCGACGATCGGGTTGAGGCCGAGGCCCGCCGAGCGGATCGCCTTGTCGGTCGGGCCGACGTTCGACTTGTCCCACACCTGCACCGACAGCATCCGCGGCTCGGGCGCGGAGACGGTCGCCACCGATACCAGCGGCATGTGCGAGCCATAGACCTCGACGGTCACCGGATCGAGCAGCGACACCGACGCGCGGCCGGTCCGCAGGCCCGCCAGATCGCCCTTCAGCGATTCGACGGCACCGGCCATGCGGCGCTCCAGATCGGCCTTGTTATAGGCGGCCATAACGGTGTTCCTTATCTATCAAGCGTTGTTCTGGACGATCGTCGAGGTGCCCTCGCCCGCCAGCACGGCGGCGAGATTGCCTTCGTCGCGGATGTTGAAGACGACGATCGGGATATTGTTGTCGCGGCACAGCGCCACCGCCGATGCGTCCATGACCTTCAGGTCGTCGGCCAGCACCTGCCCGAAGCCCAGCGTGTCGTAGCGCTTGGCGGTCGGCACCTTCTTGGGATCGGCGTCGTACACGCCGTCGACGCTGGTGCCCTTGAACAGCGCCTCGCAGTTCATCTCGGCGGCGCGGAGCGCGGCGGTGGTGTCGGTGGTGAAGAACGGGCTGCCGGTACCGGCGGCGAAGATCACGACGCGGCCCTTCTCCATGTGGCGCACGGCGCGGCGGCGGATATAGGGTTCGCACACCGATGCCATCGGGATCGCCGACTGCACCCGCGTCGCGACGCCGATCTGTTCCAGCGCATTCTGCATCGCCAGCGCGTTCATGACGGTGGCCAGCATGCCCATGTAGTCGGCGCTCGCGCGCTCGAACCCCTGCGCCGCACCCGCCACGCCGCGGAAGATGTTGCCGCCGCCGACGACGATGCAGACCTCATGCCCCTCGCCCTGCGCCGCCTGGATCTCGCGCGCGACGCGGTCGCACATCGCCGGATCGATGCCGAACTGGCGCGATCCCATCAGGACCTCGCCGGACAGTTTCAGGAGGATGCGGTTGAAGCGGGGACGGGTCATGGAACCTGCGAAAATGGCTGAGCGGGAGCGCGGCGGACCCTAGACGCGGGCGCGGCCAAAGCCAAGCGACGTTATGCCAATACAAAACGGGCCGCAGGAACCAACGTCCCTGCGGCCCGCAACGCATCGGACGGCCGGTGACCTTACTTGGTCAGGCCCGCCGTCGCGGCGACTTCGGCGGCGAAGTCGCTCTCTTCCTTCTCGATGCCTTCGCCCAGCTGGAAGCGGACATAGTCCTTGAGCACGATCGTCGTGCCGGCGTCCTTGGCGGCGCTGGCGACCACGTCGCCGACCGGGGTCTTGCCGTCCATGACGAACGCCTGGGTCAGCAGCGCGTTCTCCTTCTTGAACTTCTCGATCGGGCCGTTGAGGATCTTCTCGGCGACCTCGGGCGACTTGCCGACGATCTTCTCCGCGTTCTTCTCGCGCAGGATCGTCGCTTCACGCTCGACGACTTCCGGATCGAGCTGGTCGACCGACAGCGCCAGCGGGAAGGCGGCGGCGATGTGCATCGCGATCTGCTTGCCGAGCGGCTCGAGCACGTCGACGCCAGCATCCGATTCCAGCGCGACCAGCACGCCGATCTTGCCGAGGCCCGGCGCGGCGGCGTTGTGGACGTACGGGATCACCGCGCCCTGCGCCACTTCGACCGCCTTCGCGCGACGCAGCACCTGATTCTCGCCGATGGTCGAGATGTTGGCGACCAGCGCGTCCTCGACGGTGCCGCCGTTCGGCATCGCCTGGGTCTTCAGCGCCTCGATGTCGTCGCCCTTCTCCAGCGCGATCGCGACCACGTCGCGCACGAAGCTCTGGAACTGGTCGTTCTTGGCCACGAAGTCGGTCTGGCTGTTCACCTCGATCGCGACGCCCTTGGTCCCCGCAACGGCGACGCCGACGAGACCCTCGGCGGCGGTGCGGCTCGACTTCTTGGCGACGGCGGCAAGGCCCTTGGTGCGCAGCCAGTCGACGGCGGCTTCCATGTCGCCGCCGGTTTCGGACAGCGCCTTCTTGCAGTCCATCATGCCCGCGCCCGAGCGCTCACGCAGTTCCTTGACGGCGGCGGCGGTAACTTCTGCCATGGCTTGGCTCCTGATAGGGTTTGAATATGGTTGCGGGCGAGGCAGCGCGTGTTGCGCCCTGCCCCGCCCGCACGTCAGTTCCGTGACAGGTCAGGCGTCGATCTGACGCTCGCCCTCGTGCGCGGTTTCCGGGGTGGTCGCGGCGGCGGGATGCTCCGGCTCGGCGGTCAGCGCTTCCTCGGCGGGCGGCTCGTCCATCGCACCCAGATCGCGGCCCGAATAGGCCATCGCCTGCTGCCCGCCGCGGGTCGCGGCGATCGCCACGGCTTCGCAGTACAGGCGGATCGCGCGGCTCGCGTCGTCGTTCGCGGGCACCGGGAAGGCGATGCCGTCCGGCGAGACGTTCGAGTCGAGGATCGCGACGACCGGGATGCCGAGCGTGTTGGCTTCCTTGATCGCCAGCTCTTCCTTGTTCGCGTCGATCACGAACATGATGTCCGGGATGCCGCCCAGGTCGCGGATGCCGCCGAGCGACAGTTCGAGCTTGTCGCGCTCGCGGGTCAGGTTCAGCACTTCCTTCTTGGTCAGGCCGTGCGTGTCGCCCGACAGCTGCTCCTCGAGCGCCTTCAGGCGCTTGATCGAGTTGCTGATCGTCTTCCAGTTGGTGAGCATGCCGCCCAGCCAGCGGTGGTTGACGAAATGCTGGCCCGACTTGCGCGCGGCCTCGGCGATCGGCTCCTGCGCCTGACGCTTGGTGCCGACGAACAGCACCTTGCCGCCCGACGCGACGGTCGACGACACGAATTCGAGCGCGCGCGCGAACAGCGGCACGGTCTGCGACAGGTCGAGGATGTGGACGCCGTTGCGGTCGCCGAAGATATAGGGCTTCATCTTCGGGTTCCAGCGGTGGGTCTGGTGGCCGAAGTGCGCGCCCGATTCGAGCAGGGCCTGCATGGTGACGACGGGTGCCGCCATAGGATCATTCCTTCCGGTTAAAGCCTCTGGGAAGCAGGAACCCTTGTCGAGCCGAAGGCTCGGGCACCGGTATGTGCGCTTCCCATGTGGGGTTGAGACGCGCCCCTTAGCGCACGCCAGCGTACCGTTCAAGCCTTGACGGGCGGAACGATTTGAGAACATAAAGCGATCGGAAGCGGATTGTGGAACCGGGTCGGAACCGGTCGGTTCATTCCGCCGCGAGCATGGACAGCCGGCTCGCACATCGGGGAGTTACGAGATGGCCCTGTTTGCTAGTGCTTTGTTCGCGTTCGCTTTCCTCATCGCCGTCGCCACGATCGTCGGCACGCTGCTGCCCGCCCGCGAACGCATCGCCCGGTTGCTGCGGAGCGGACCGGAGACGACCCTCGAACCGCTGCCGCCGGTGCGCCTGACCTCCCGGCGCGGGGTGATTCGCCAGCGCGGATTCAGCCCCGAGGCAGCGCCGCTTCGCGTTGCCGCCTGACCTTCGCATAGCTCCGGATGCTGAGCGGCAAGGTCGCCAGATAGGCGAGGCAGACGACGGTCAGCGTTTCCCAGGGTGCCGAAACCAGCGCGGCGGCAACCGCCACCACTGCGACGATCGCCTCGAACCGGGCGTTGCGCCGCAGCTTGAGCGATGACCAGCTGTAGGTGGCGAGGCTCGACACCATCAGGAACGCGACGAACGCGACCCAGGGTGCGACCAGCCATGGCGAGCGAAACAGTTCCTCCCCGCTCCAGATCCAGATGTAGAGCGGCAGCATGGCCAGCCCCGCGCCTGCCGGTGCCGGGATTCCGGTGAGGAACCCCGCGGACTTGTGCGGCTGTTCCGCTATGTCGATCCGGGCGTTGAACCGGGCGAGGCGCAGCGCGGTGAACACCGCATAGACGAGGCACACGATCCAGCCGACGCGCGGCTCGGCCAGCAGCGCCCACAGATAGATGATGAGCGCGGGCGACACCCCGAACGAGATCGCGTCGGAGAGCGAATCGAGCTCCGCCCCGAATTTGCTCTCGCCGCGAACGAGGCGCGCGACCCGTCCGTCGAGCCCGTCGAGCACGCCCGCGATCAGCACCATCAGCACCGCGCGTTCCCATTCGCCGCCGATGGCGAAGCGGATGCCGGTCAGCCCCGAACACAGCGCCAGCGCGGTGACGGCATTGGGCGCGATGGCGCGCAGCGGGATGCCCCGTCCGGGCAGCGGCGGGCGCACTTACTGGGCGATGCCGGTGGCGGCGGCGATGCCCGGGCGACCCAGCACCGTCTCGCCCGCCACGCTGCGCTGGCCGAGTGCCACCTGTGGCTCGATCCCGTCGGGCAGATACACGTCGACCCGGCTGCCGAAGCGGATCAGGCCGATGCGCTGGCCAACCGCGACGATATCGCCCGGCTTGACGAACGGCACGATGCGCCGCGCGACCAGCCCGGCGATCTGGGTGAAGCCGATGCGGCGACCGTCCAGCCCCTCGACCACGATATGCTGGCGCTCGTTCTCGTCGCTCGCCTTGTCGAGGTCGGCGTTCAGGAACTTGCCCGAGATATAGATGACCTGACGGATGGTGCCCGCGATCGGCGTGCGGTTGATGTGCACGTCGAACACCGACATGAAGATCGACACCCGCACCAGCGGCGCGTCGCCGAGGCCGTTCACGCCGCGCAGCTCGGACGGAAGCTCGACGCGCTGGATCATGGTGACGAGCCCGTCGGCGGGCGCGACGATCAGCCCCTCACCCTGCGGCGTGGTGCGCACCGGATCGCGGAAGAACGACGCGACCCACAGGGTGACGAGCCCCATCGGCCACGCCAGCGTCTCCCACGCCATGAACGCGAAGAAGGCGGTGACGACCGCGGCGATGATGACGTATTTATGCCCTTCGGGATGAACCGAAGGCCAGCGCCACTTGACGGTCGTGGTGCCGACCGCGGGCTTTTCGAGCGATGCCATGAAACGTGGTGTACCCAAGGCGAACCGTGCTGACAACCGCCCCATGGTGCGATGCGGTTGATCGCACCGCGGCTACCGCTTAAGGCCCGTCCAACTCCAACGATATCGAGAGCAGCTATATGGCGAAGATCAAGGTCAAGACCCCCGTCGTGGAGATCGACGGCGACGAGATGACCCGCATCATCTGGGCATGGATCCGCGAGCGGCTGATCCAGCCCTATCTCGAGATCGACCTCGACTATTACGACCTCGGCATCGAGAAGCGCGACGAGACCGACGACAGGATCACCGTCGACAGCGCCAAGGCGATCCAGAAGTACGGCGTGGGCGTGAAGTGCGCCACCATCACCCCCGACGAGCAGCGCGTCGAGGAATTCGGCCTGAAGAAGATGTGGCGCTCGCCCAACGGCACGATCCGCAACATCCTCGGCGGCGTGGTGTTCCGCGAGCCGATCGTGATCTCCAACGTGCCGCGCCTGATCCCGGGCTGGACCAAGCCGATCGTCGTCGGCCGCCATGCGTTCGGCGACCAGTACAAGGCGACCGACTTCAAGGTGCCCGGCGCGGGCAAGCTGACCATGAAGTGGGAGGGCACCGACGGGCAGGTGATCGAGGAGGAAGTGTTCGACTTCCCCGCCGCGGGCGTCGCCATGGGCATGTACAACCTCGACGAATCGATCCGCGACTTCGCGCGCGCGTCGATGAACTATGGCCTCGGCCGCGGCTGGCCGGTGTATCTGTCGACCAAGAACACCATCCTCAAGGCCTATGACGGGCGCTTCAAGGACATCTTCGAGGAAGTGTTCGCGACCGAGTTCAAGGACCAGTTCCAGGCAGCGGGCATCGAGTACCAGCACCGCCTGATCGACGACATGGTCGCATCGGCGCTCAAGTGGCACGGCGAGTTCGTCTGGGCCTGCAAGAACTATGACGGCGACGTACAGTCGGACCAGGTGGCACAGGGCTTCGGCTCGCTCGGCCTCATGACTTCGGTGCTGATGTCGCCGGACGGCAAGACGATCGAGGCGGAAGCGGCGCACGGGACCGTCACCCGCCACTATCGCCAGCACCAGCAGGGCAAGGCGACCTCGACCAACCCGATCGCGTCGATCTTCGCATGGACCGGCGGCCTGAAGTATCGCGGCAAGTTCGACGACACGCCCGAAGTCACCAGGTTCGCCGAAACGCTGGAGAAGGTCTGCATCGAGACGGTCGAGGCGGGCCACATGACCAAGGATCTCGCGATCCTGATCGGCCCGGACCAGCCGTGGATGACGACCGAGCAGTTCTTCGAACAGGTTCGCGTCAACCTCGAGGCGGCGATGGGCGCGCAAGGCTAAGCCCCGCGTTCCGATCGGCGAAATGGCGGCGTCCGTTCCACAGGAACGGGCGCCGTCGTTGCGTTAGGCGGTTGCCCCCGACGTGTCGGGTCCGCAACAATAGGTCTATGCCGCTTCCTATCGATTCCACGCCGTTCAGCGATTCGCTGGTCATCCTGGGGGCCGCGGGCCTCGTCATCCCCGCCTTCGCCCGCTTCCGCGTCAACCCGGTGATCGGGTTCATCCTCGTCGGCGTGGCCGTCGGCCCGTTCGGGCTGGGTGCGCTGGTGCCACGCCTGCCGTGGCTGTACCACGTCACCATCACCGATCGCCATTCGATCGAGCCGTTCGCCGAGTTCGGCATCATCCTGCTGCTGTTCTCGATCGGGCTGGAGCTGTCGTTCAAGCGATTGATCGCGATGCGGCGGCTGGTGTTCGGTCTGGGTGCCGCCGAACTTATCGGATCGGGACTGCTGATCGGCATCGCGCTGATGCTGATGGGTCAGGGGACGGCGGGGGCGATCGGCCTCGGCCTTGCGCTCGCACTCTCGTCGACCGCGCTGGTGCTGCCGATGGCGGGGACGACCGGGCCGGTCGGGCGCACCGCCTTCGCCATGCTGCTGTTCGAGGATCTGGCGCTCGTCCCGATCATCTTCGCGCTGGGCGCGCTCGCCCCCACCGCCAGCGACGACGGCTGGACCAACCTCGCCACCACCGCGATGTGGGGCGGCCTGAGTG
The DNA here is from genome assembly GCF_040049155.1 of Sphingomonas silueang. NCBI lineage: Bacteria > Pseudomonadati > Pseudomonadota > Alphaproteobacteria > Sphingomonadales > Sphingomonadaceae > Sphingomonas > Sphingomonas silueang. The sequence goes on along the minus strand of NZ_JBDZDK010000003.1, from coordinate 301,277 downwards.
TCGTCGGCCTCTATATCGCCGGGCGGCTGATCCTCCCCAAGCTGTTCGCGCAGGCGGCGCGGACCAAGAGCCCCGAGCTGTTCCTGTCGGCCAGCCTGCTGGTGGTGATCGTCGCCAGCCTCGTCACGACGGCGGCGGGGCTGTCGCCGATCGTCGGGGCGCTGCTCGCCGGGCTGCTGATCGCCGAGACGGAATATCACAACGAGGTCGAGGTCATCACCGCGCCGTTCAAGGGGCTGGCGCTCGGCGTGTTCCTCATCACCATCGGCATGAGCCTCGACATCGCGACCATCATCGAGAACTGGGGTTCGCTGCTGGGCGCGATCGCGGGCGTGGTGGTGGTCAAGGCGCTGGTGACGAGCGGGCTGCTGTGGCTGAACGGGGTGCGGCCGGGCACGGCGACCGAGACGGGGCTGCTGATGGCCAGCCCATCCGAAACCACGCTGATCGTGCTGGGTGCCGCCACGCAGGCGCAGCTGATCCTGCCGTCGACCGCCGCCTTCTGGCAGACGGTCACCGCGATCGGGCTGACCATCACCCCGCTGCTGGCGATGCTCGGCAAGCGGGCGTCGCGGCGGATCGAGCGGCGCACCGGCAGCGAGGAGCCGCCCGCGCCGACGCCGGAGGGGGCGGGCGTGGTCATCATCGGCTTCGGCCGGGTCGGGCGGCTGGTGGCGGAGATGCTCCAGACCCACGGCAAGCGCTACATCGCGGTCGATTCGGATATCGACAATGTCGCGCAGGCGCGGGCGGAGGGGCATCCGGTGCTGTTCGGCGACGTGTCGCGATCCGAACTGGTCGACCGGCTCGATCTGGGCCGGGCGACCGCGCTGGTGCTGACGATGGACGATCCGGTGCTGACGGTGCGCCTCACCCGGCGCGTGCGCGGCTGGGTGCCGAACCTGACGATCCTCGCCCGCGCACGCGATGCGGCGCATGCGGCGGAGCTGTACGCCGCCGGGGTCAGCGACGCGGTGCCCGAGACGCTCGAATCGTCGCTGCAACTCTCCGAGGCGGTGCTGGTCGATCTGGGCGTGGCGATGGGCCCGGTGATCGCGTCGATCCACGAGAAGCGCGACGAACTCCGCCAGTCGATCCGCGAACAGGCCAGCCTCGAGCGCGAGCCGCGCATCCGGCGGCTGCGGCGCGTGGGCGAGACGGGCTGAAGCCGAAGTTTACAAAGTTTACACTAACGCGCCGTGTTTTGGCACCTTTTCGAGGCTGCGGTACGGTCTGCATGCGGAAACCCCGGCGGACAGACTAGCTGCGCCGGGCGGGTGTAGGAAAATGGTTTCGAGCCTGATGCATTGCGGCAGCGCCGTTCGTGCCGGGCAGGGACGGAGCAAAGCTGAAGTCCGGTATCGAAGCGCTTGGCCCAAGCGGTCCCTCGATACGCCGCTTCGGCTTCGCGCAGCGGCTGCTCAGGACGAACGGTTCCGACCAATCCCGCCGACGTCCAGGGCCGATCGACATTCCGTTCGCTGAACCGGGAAAACCGCTCCATCTTCCTGTCGTCACTCCCGCGCAGGCGGGAGTCCATATGCGCCGGCGTCGCGAAACCGATCGAAACGTCAGCGGCTATGGATTCCCGCCTGCGCGGGAATGACGAAAGTGCAGGCGTATCGCCGAGTGTCGATCGCGCCTAGCGCGCCGCCAGCAGCGCGCGGATCGCCACGATCGCCTCGTCCGCCTTCGATCCGTCCGGCCCGCCGCCTTGCGCCATGTCCGCGCGGCCGCCGCCGCCCTGCCCGCCCAAGGCCGCCACCGCCGCCTTGACCAGATCGACCGCGCTGATGCGGCCCGTCAGGTCGCTCGACACGCCGACGCCGACCGAGGCGCGACCGTCGTTGACCGCCACCAGCGCGACCACGCCCGAGGGCACGCGGGCGCGCGCCTCGTCGATCGTGCCGCGCAATGCCTTGGCATCGAGGCCGTCGATGACCTGCCCCAGAAAGGCGATGTCGCCGACCTGTTCGGGACCGGCGGGGGCCGCCCCTGCCCCGCCGCCCATCGCAAGGGCCTTCTTCGCATCGGCCAGCTCGCGCTCCAACCGGCGGCGGTCCTCGACCAGCTGCGCCACGCGGGCGGGCACCTCGTCAGGGGTCGCCTTCAGCGCGGCAGCGGCTTCGCGCAGCTTGGCGTCGCGCGATCCCAGCCACTGGCGCGCGGCCTCGCCGGTCAGCGCCTCCACGCGGCGCACGCCCGAGGATACCGCGCCCTCGGACACGATCTTGAACACGCCGATCTCGCCCAGCGCCTTCACATGGGTGCCGCCGCACAGTTCGATCGAATAGGTGCCTTCGGCATCCTCGCCCATCGAGACGACGCGGACCTCGTCGCCGTATTTCTCGCCGAACAGCGCCATCGCGCCCATCGCGATCGCATCGTCGGGGGTCATCAGCCGGGTGGTGACGCCGCCGTTGCCGCGCACCTGCGCGTTCACGTCGGCCTCGACCAGCGCGAGCGCGTCCGCCGCGATCGGCGATGGCTGCGAGAAGTCGAAGCGCAGGCGTTCGGGTGCGACCATCGATCCCTTCTGCGCGACATGGGTGCCCAGCCGCTGGCGCAGCGCCTCGTGCAGCAGGTGCGTCGCCGAATGGTTGGCGCGGATCGCGCCGCGCCGTGCGGTGTCGATCGTCAGCGCCACGCTGTCGCCGACCCTGAGCGTGCCCGAATCGATCGTGGTGACATGGGCGTGGAGCTTGCCGAGCTGCTTGGCGGTGTCGGTCACGGTCGCGGCCAGCCCGGCCTCGGTGGTCATCGTGCCCGCGTCGCCGACCTGCCCGCCGCTTTCGGCATAGAAGGGCGTCTGGTTGGTCAGCACCAGCACTTCGTCGCCCGCCTGCGCGCTGTCGACCCGCGCGCCGTCCTTCACGATCGCGACGACCTGCCCCTCGCCCGCCTCGACCGAATAGCCGATGAACTCGGTCGGCCCCGCCGTCTCCAGCACGTCGAACCACACGTCGTCGGACGCCTTGGCCCCCGAACCCTTCCATGCGGCGCGTGCCGCCCGCTTCTGCTCGGCCATGGCGGTGTCGAAACCGGCACGGTCGACGCCGAACCCTTGCGCCCGCAGCGCATCCTCGGTCAGGTCATAGGGGAAGCCATAGGTGTCGTAGAGCTTGAACGCGGTCTCGCCCGGCAGCGTGGCCCCGGCATCCATGCCCGCGGTCGCCTCGTCGAGCAGCTTCAGCCCCTTGTCGAGGGTACGACGGAACTGCGTCTCCTCCTGTTGCAGCGTCGCCTCGATCAGCGGCTGCGCCCGCACCAGCTCGGGGTATGCCGCGCCCATTTCCGACACCAGCGACCCGACGAGGCGGTGCATCAGCGGGTCCTTCGCGCCCAGCAGATGCGCATGACGCATCGCGCGACGCATGATCCGGCGCAGCACATAGCCGCGCCCTTCGTTCGCGGGCAGCACCCCGTCGGCGACGAGGAAGCCCGAGGCCCGCAGGTGATCGGCGATGACGCGGTGGCTGGCCTGGGTCGGCCCTTCGGCGCGGGTGCCGGTCAGCTCGCACGACGCGGCGATCAGCGCCTTGAACGTGTCGGTATCGTAATTGTCCGAGACGCCCTGCATCACGGCGGCGATCCGTTCCAGCCCCATGCCGGTGTCGATCGACTTCTTCGGCAGTTCGCCGACGATCTCGTTGGCGTCCTGCTCGAACTGCATGAACACGAGGTTCCAGATCTCGACGAAGCGGTCGCCGTCCTCGTCCGGGCTGCCGGGAGGGCCGCCGGGGATATGGTCGCCGTGGTCGTAGAAGATTTCGGAGCAGGGACCGCACGGGCCGCTGTCGCCCATCGCCCAGAAATTATCCTTGGTCGGGATGCGGATGATCTTGTGATCCGGCAGCCCCGCGATCTTCTTCCACAGGGCGAACGCTTCGTCGTCGGTGTGATAGACGGTCGCGGTCAGCTTCTCCGCCGGAAGCCCCCAGTCGCGGGTCAGCAGCGTCCAGGCGTTTAGGATCGCCTGTTCCTTGAAATAGTCACCGAACGAGAAATTGCCGAGCATCTCGAAGAAGGTGTGGTGCCGCGCGGTATAGCCGACATTGTCGAGGTCGTTGTGCTTGCCGCCCGCGCGCACGCATTTCTGCGACGAGGTGGCGGTGACGTACGGCCGCGTCTCGAGGCCGGTGAACACGTTCTTGAACGGCACCATGCCCGCATTCACGAACATCAGGGTCGGATCGTTCTGCGGCACCAGCGGCGCCGAGGGCACGCGGGCGTGGCCTTCCCCAGCGAAGAAGTCGAGGAACGAGCGGCGTACATCGTTGGTCGAGGTCATGGCCGCTCGATACGCAGCGACGGGCGACTTGCCAAGCGGGGGTTGACCCGGGCGGCACAATCCCGTCCCTTTGCGCGCGCAATCGACCCGGGAATGTTTCTGAATGGCCAAGCGGCTCACGACCTATATCCTCATCGCGCTGGTGGCGGGCCTCGTGCTCGGCTGGGCGCTGAACGCGGGGATCGACGACGGCGGCGGTGCGGGCACCGCGCGGCTGAAGGAGATCGCGGGCTATTTCTCGATCCTGACGTCGCTGTTCCTGCGGCTCATCAAGATGATCATCGCGCCGCTGGTGTTCTCGACGCTGGTCGTCGGGATCGCGCACATGGGCGACAGTTCGGCGCTGGGCCGGGTCGGCCTGCGCTCGCTGGCGTGGTTCGTCGGCGCCAGCCTCGTGTCGCTGACGCTGGGGCTGCTGCTGGTCAACCTGTTGCAGCCGGGCGTCGGCCTCGGGCTGCCGCTGCCGCCGGTCGCGGCGGATGCGGGGCTGGCGAAGGCGTCGTTCAATCTCAAGGACTTCGTGACGCATCTTGTGCCCGCGTCGAGCTTCGAGGCGATGGCCACCAACGAGATCCTCCAGATCGTCGTCTTCTCGGTCTTCGTCGGCGTCGCGCTGACGGCGGTGGGCGAGAAGGGCGCGCCGCTGGTCCGCGCGCTCGAGGGGCTGGTCGCGGTGATGCTCCAGATCACCGACTATGTGATGCGGCTTGCCCCGATCGCGGTGTTCGCGGCGGTGGCGGGCACGCTGGCGGAGCGGGGGCCGGGGGTCATCGGCGACCTCGCCTATTTCATGGGCAGCTTCTACCTCGGCCTTGCCGTGCTGTGGGGCGTGCTGATCGGCGTCGCCTTCCTCGTCATCGGGCCGCGCGTCGGCATGCTGCTGCGCTATCTGCGCGATCCGATCCTGCTCGGCTTCTCGACCGCGTCGTCGGAAGCCGCCTATCCGCGCACGCTGGAGGCGCTCGACCGCTTCGGGGTGCCGCCGCGCATCGCCAGCTTCGTGCTGCCGCTCGGCTATTCGTTCAACCTCGACGGGTCGATGATGTACATGACCTTCGCGTCGATCTTCATCGCGCAGGCCTACGGCATCGACCTCGACTGGGGGCAGATGATCACCATGCTGCTGGTGCTGATGGTCACGTCGAAGGGGATCGCGGGCGTGCCGCGTGCCAGCCTGGTGGTGATCGCCGCCACGCTCGGCATGTTCAAGATTCCGGAGGCCGGGCTGCTGCTGATCCTCGCGGTCGATCACTTCCTCGACATGGGGCGCACCGCGACCAACGTGATCGGCAACGCCATCGCCGCATCGGTGGTGGCGAAGTGGGAGGGCGGGTTCGACCGGCCCGAACCGGCGGTGATCGAGCCGCTGCCGACGCCGTCGGGCCATCCGCGCGACGACGTGCCCGACAGCTTCCGCGACTTCGGCAAGCACTGATGGAAACGCGCGAGGCCGACCGCCCCGCCCCGCCGCGCGACGGCCCGACCTATTCGAGCTATCTGCGGCTCGACCGGGTGCTGGGCGCGCAGGAGCCGCTGTCGGACACGCATGACGAACTGCTGTTCATCGTCATCCACCAGGCGTCCGAGCTGTGGATCAAGCTGTGCCTGCACGAGCTGGCGGCGGCGCGCGCGGCGTTGATCGGGGATCGGCTGGGCGCGGCGTTCAAGATGATGGCGCGGGTGGCGCGGGTGCAGCAGCAGCTGATCCAGAGCTGGGAGGTGCTGGCGACGATCACCCCGGCGGATTATTCGGCGATGCGCGGGCGGCTGGGCGGCAGTTCGGGGTTCCAGTCGGTGCAGTACCGGCTGCTCGAATATATGCTCGGCGCGAAGAATGCCGCGATGCTGGCGGCGCATGACGGCGACGATGCGGCGCAGGCCGTGCTGCGCGCGGCGCTGGCCGAGACGAGCCTGTATGACGAGGCGCTGCGGCTCCTCGCGCGACGGGGGTTCGCGATTCCGGCCGACCGGCTGGAGCGTGACTTTACCCGGCGCTATGTCGCGTCCCCGGCGGTCGAGGCCGCGTGGCGGCAGGTGTATGAGCAGCCCGATCGCCATTGGGACCTGTACGAGCTGGCGGAGAAGCTGGTCGACCTCGATTACCGCGTGCAGCTGTGGCGGTTCGGACATCTCAAGACGATCGAGCGGATCATCGGCTTCAAGCGCGGCACCGGCGGCACGGCGGGCGTGCCCTATCTGGCCAGGGTGCTGGACGAAGGCTTCTTTCCCGAATTGCTGAGCGTACGGGTGGCATTGTGATCGACCTCGAAACCGCGACGGCGCGCGATGCCGCCGATCCGCTGCGCCCGATGCGCGCGAAGTTCGCGCTGCCCGAGGGGCTCGTGTATCTGAACGGCAATTCGCTGGGCGCGCTGCCGAGCGCCACGCCCGACCATGTGCAGGCGGTGGTAACGCGCGAATGGGGCGAGGGGCTGATCCGCAGCTGGAACCGGCATGACTGGATCGGCGCGGCCGCGCGGGTCGGCGGGCGGATCGCGCCGCTGATCGGAGCGAAGGCCCATGAGGTGCTGGTGACCGATTCGACCTCGGCCAATCTCTACAAGCTGCTGGTCGCGGCGCTGAAGGCGCAAGGCGGGCGGCGGACGATCCTGTCGGAGCCGGGCAATTTCCCGACCGACCTGTACATGGCCGACGGTGCCGCATGGAGCGTGGGCGACGCGCAGGTGCGGACGGTGCCTGCCGGGCAGATCGTCGCGGCGATCGACGACGATACGGCGGTCGTGCTGCTGACCCATGTCCATTACCGGACCGGGGCGATGCTCGACATGGCCGCCATCACCGCCGCCGCGCAGGCGAAGGGCGCGCTGGTGCTGTGGGACCTGAGCCACAGCGTCGGCGGGGTGCCGGTGGACCTGAACGGCTGCAACGCCGATCTCGCGGTCGGGTGCGGGTACAAATATCTCAACGGCGGCCCCGGCGCGCCCGCGTTCCTCTATGTCGCGGAACGGCATCAGGCGGCGCTGCGCTCGCCGCTGTCGGGGTGGATGGGCCATGCCCGGCCGTTCGCGTTCGGCGACGACTATGCCCCCGCCCCCGGCATCGCCCGGTTCCAGTGCGGGACGCCGCCGATCCTCGGCATCGCCGCGCTTGAGAGCGGGGTCGCGCTGTTCGAGCAGGTCGATTTCGCCGAGGTGGTGGCGAAGTCGCGGGCGCTGGGCGACCTGTGCATCGAACTGGTCGCCGAACGATGCGGCGAACTGGAACTGGTGTCGCCGCGCGATGCGACGCTGCGCGGAAGCCATGTGTCGTTTCGTCACCCGGAGGCCTATGGCATCGCGCAGGCGCTAATCGAACGCGACGTGATCGTCGATTTCCGCGCGCCCGACGTGATCCGGCTGGGGTTCGCACCGCTCTACAACAGCCATGCCGATCTGTGGCGGGCGGTCGAGGTGCTTGCCGGGATCATGGCCGATCGCAGCTGGGACGACCCGCGTTTTCGGGTGCGCAACGCCGTCACCTGACGGAACGAAAATGGAACATGGCGGTTGGTCGCGGCGAAAGGAATTCGTCCCATGACCGACGCGCACAATCCCAAGAGCGAACCCTTCTCCAATGCCGAGAAGGACCCCGACGACTGGACCACCGGCGACGAGCCGATGACCGGCGCGCAGGCGTCCTATCTCAAGACGCTGAGCGAGGAAGCGGGCGAGCCGTTGGACGATTCGCTGACCAAGGCCGATGCGTCGAAGCGGATCGATGCGTTGCAGGAAAAGACCGGACGCGGGGCGGGCTGACCGGGGGGGCTTGCGATTCGACCGCTCCCCTCCCTGGAAGGGAGGGGAGGAACATCGAAACCCCCGTTACCGATGCGGGACCGTGCCCCGCCCCGACCGACCCCGCTCCATCGCGATCAGCCGGTCGAGCAGCACGAGCCGCATCGCCAGATCCTCGCGATATCCCGCATCGCGCCGGGTGCGGCGCAGTGCCGCCAGCCACGCCTGCTTCGCGCCGGCCAGATCGCCGGTCTGCACCAGCGCCATGCCATAGTAGAAATACGGCCCCGGATGATCGGGCGCGAGGGCGATGCCGCGCCCGAACGCGATCCGCGCGGCGGGCGAGAGCACCTGCCCCCCGTCATGTGCGAGGATCGCGGTGCCGAGCCGGGTCCACAGCCGTCCGCTCTGCGGCGCGCCCTGCAACCCGCCGAGCACCGCCCTCGCCGCCGCTTCGGTGGCGCCTGCGCGCGCCAGGCCATCGGCGGCGACGGCATAGGCATAGTCGTAGGTGAAGCGCCCCCAGATCGCATCGCGCAGCTCGTCGGCGGCAAGGTCGTCGGGCAGGCGCACCCGCTCCGCCCCGCGCGGCTGCCCGGTGAGGCCGGGGCGGCCCTGCCACGCATAGCCCGCCGCCGCCAGCATCAGCGCCGCGCCGACGAAGCTCCACAGCGGACGCGCGACCCGCATCGCCAGCAGCAGCGCGAACGCCGCGCCGCCGAGCAGCAACAGCCACAGCCACCCGCTCATCGCCGCCTCCGCAAGGTCCGCGACGCGATCCATCCGCCGACCCCGAGCAACAGGATCGGGGCCAGCCACAACGGCCCGGTCGCCGCCGACAGCGGCGGATCGTAGCTGACGTAATCGCCGTAGCGCTCGATCAGCCAGTCGCGCACCGCCGGTGGCCGGTCGCCCGCCGCGATGCGGCTGCGGACCAGCGCGCGCATGTCGGCGGCCATGTCGGCATCGCTGTCGGCGATCGACTGCCCCTGACAGACGAGGCAGCGCAGCGTCTCCATCAGCGCCTTCGCCTCCGCCTCGCGCTTGGGGTCTGGCAGTTGCGTGTCGGCCAGCGCCGGGGGCGGCACGCGCGACTGGGCGGCGGCGGGGGCGGCGAGCAGCAGCGCCGGGGCGGCAAGCCACTTCATCGCGCCTGCTCCAGTTGCGCCAGCAGCACGGCCACATCCTCGTCGCGGATCGCGCCGATATGCTGCCATGCGATGCGACCCTGCCGGTCGATCACGAACGTTTCGGGCACGCCCGACGATCCGAGCGCCAGTTGCACCGCGCTCGCCCGGTCGTCGCCGATCGCGGCATAGGGATCGCCATAGTCGGACAGGAACCGGGCGATGTCAGCGGGGGTATCGCGGATGGCGATGGCGTCGATCCGCGCGCCCGCCGCCTTCAGCCGGGCGAGTTGCGGGGCCTCGGCGGCGCAGGGCACGCACCAGCTGCCGAACACGTTGAGCAGGCGCGGCGCGCCCCGGAAATCGGTGCTGGCGAGGCCGGGCTTGGTCGGCAGCGCGGGGGCGAGCGCGAAGGTCGGCAGCGCCCGCCCGATCAGCCGCGAGCGCACCTGCTGCTCCTGCCCGTGCGGCAGGCCCCAGGCGAACAGCACGGCGAGGAGGACGAAGGCGGCCAGCGGCGCCCAGAGCAGACCGCGCCTCATGCCCGCCGCCGCCGGCGCCACACGCGCCCGATGAGCGACAGCAAGCCGCCTGCCGCGATCAGTCCGCCGCCCGCCCAGATCAGCGTGACGAACGGCTTCCACCACAGCCGAAGCTGCCGCCGCCCCGCGCCGTCGTCGCGACCGAGCACGACATAGAGTTGCCCGTCGACGAAGCTGGTGATCGCCGCCTCGCTCGTCTCGGTCGGCGGGCTGCTGAAGAAGCGTTGCTCGGGCAGCACGGTGAACGGTGCGCCCTGCCCCCGCCTGACGGTCAGCCGCCCCTGCACCGCCGACCAGTTGGGGCCGACGACCGGCTTGATCCCGTCGAACCGCACCGCGAACGGGCCGATCGCGGTGGTGGTGCCGGGCGCGGCGGCGACGAGGCGTTCGGCGGTGAAGGCGCTGTCCGCCGCCATGCCCGCCATGCTCACCGCGACGCCCAGATGCGCGACGACCATCCCCCAGGTGAACAGCGGGGTGCGCCACGGCACCCGCTGGGTCAGCGGCAGGACGCTCGCCACCGCCAGCCCGGCCGCGAACGACAGGCCGAGCACCGGCAGCATCCCCGCATCGCTCGCCACCGCCAGCACCAGCGCCGTCAGCAGCGTCGCCCCGATCGGCAGCGCCATGCGCCGCAGCACCGACGCGCCCTTGTCCCGCCGCCAGCGCAGGCTCGGCCCCAATGCGGTCGCGGCGACGAGCGCCAGCGCGACCGGCCCCGCCGCCTTGTTGAAGAAGGGCGGGCCGACCGACAACTGCACCCCGAACGCCTGTGCCACCAGCGGATAGAGCGTGCCGATCAGCACGATGCCGAGGATGACCGACAGCAGCAGGTTGTTGAGCACCAGCGCGCCCTCGCGGCTGACCGGATCGAACAGCGCGCCCTGCCGCACCGTCCCGATCCGCCACGCGAACAATGCCAGCGCGCCGCCGATATAGAGCACCAGCAGCGCGAGGATGAAGCTCCCCCGGCCGGGATCGACCGCGAAGGCATGGACGCTGGTGAGGATACCCGATCGCACGAGGAAGGTGCCGACCATCGACATCGAGAAGGCGACGACCGCCAGCATCACCGTCCATGCGCGCAGCGCGTCGCGGCTCGCCAGCACCGTCACCGAATGGAGGAGGGCGGTGGCCGCCAGCCACGGCATCAGCGAGGCATTCTCCACCGGGTCCCAGAACCACCAGCCGCCCCAGCCGAGTTCGTAATAGGCCCAGTAGCTGCCCGCGGTGATCCCGATCGTCAGGAACACCCATGCCGCCAGCACCCATGGCCGCATCGCGCGGGCGAAATCGCGCCCCACGTCGCGCGTCACCAGCGCGCCGATCGCGAACGAGAAGGCGACCGACAGCCCGACATAGCCGAGATACAGCGTCGGCGGATGGAAGGCGAGGCCGGGGTCCTGCAACAACGGGTTCAGCCCCAGCCCGTCCCGGGGCGCGGGCGACAGCCGGGCGAACGGGTTGGAGGCGATCAGCAGGAACGCATAGAAGCCGAGCGCGATCGCCGCCTGCCCGGCCAGCGTCGCGACATGGGTGCGCGGCCCCAGCACCCGCTCGAACAGCGCGATGCCGCCGCCTGCCAGCGCCAGCACCGTCACCCACAGCAGCATCGACCCTTCGTGATTGCCCCAGGTCGCGGCGACCTTGTACAGCATCGGCTTGGCGCTGTGGCTGTTCTCGGCCACCAGCAGCACCGACAGATCGGTGCGCGCGAACACCGCGAGCAGCGCGGCGAAGGCCCCCGCCGCCAGCAGCGCCTGCACGATCGCGACCGGGCGGACGGCGGCGAGCAACTGCCCGGCGATCGGCGCATCGGGCCGGGCGCGCAGGCCGATCGCCGCCATCGCCAGTTGCAGCAGCGCCATCGCCGCCGCCAGCCACAGCGCGGCCAGCCCCGCTTCCGCGATCATCGCTTCAGGCTTTCGCTCTGGTGCATGCTGCCCGCGGCCTGCGGCGGCATATAGCGTTCGTCATGCTTGGCGAGCAGATTGTCGGCGACGAAGCCCTGGCCCACGAACCGTCCTTCGGCGACGACGCCGGAGTTCTCGCGGAACAGGTCGGGGACGATTCCGGCGAAGCGCACGGGGACGCTCGCCTTGCCGTCGGTGACGGTGAAGTCGATGGTGACGCCGTCCGCCGCGCGGCGGACCGATCCGGGCGCGACCATGCCGCCCAGCCGCACGGCCTTGTCGCGGGGAGCCCCGGCGGCATCGGCGGGGGCGTAGAAGAAGGCGGCGGAATCGCCCAGCGCCGACATGGCGAGCAGCACCGCGCCGACCAGCGCGGCGAGGCCGAGCAGGATCAGCGTCAGCCGCTGGTTCTTCGGGCTCACGGCCGCTCCGCCCGGCGCATCGCGATCCAGGCGGCGATCGTCAGCGCCAATGGCGCGCCGATGCCGACCGCATAGGCGGCGGCGATGAAGGGCCAGTGGTTCACGGGCGCGCCGCCCGTCGCCGCAGCCGCGCCTCGGCCTTGATCCGCGCCAGTTCGGCGCGCATCCGCATCAGCACGATGCCGCCGAACAACAGGCTCGCCCCCCCGGCGGTGAAGCCCAGCGGCCACAGGATCGCCGGGTCGATGCTCGATTTGGTCAGCGTGATGCTCGGCCCCTGGTGCAGCGTCTGCCACCACAGCACCGAATAGCGGATCACCGGCAGCAGCGCGCTGCCCGCGATGCCGAACAGCGCGGGGATGCGCCCGTCGCCGTCACGCTCCGCATCGGCGCGGGCGAGCGCCAGATAGGCGAGATAGACGAAGAACAGCAGCAGCATCGAGGTCAGCCGCCCGTCCCACTGCCACCACGTCCCCCAGGTGGGCCGCCCCCAGATCGATCCGGTGACGAGGCAGACCGCGGCGAACACCGCGCCGGGCAGCGCCACCGCCCGCGCCGCGACCCCGGCGAGCGGATGCCGCCACACCAGCTGCGCGATGCTGGCGACGGCGAGCGCCGACCATCCGCCCATCCCCAGCCAAGCGGCGGGGACGTGGATATAGAGGATGCGGACGCTCTCGCCCTGCAGATAGTCGGGCGGGGTCTGCGTCAGCCCCGCCCAGCAGCCGAAGCCGAACAGCAGCAGCCCGCCCCACACCAGCAGCGGTGTCAGCGGTCGCGCGATCGACAGGAAGCGCCGGGGATTGGCGAGGGTGTGCAGATTGGCCACGGTTGCCGCCTGTCTAGGGCGCGGGGGCGTGGAGGGCAATGGGATGTGGGGGCGAGTTCCGGTCCTCCGCCCGCGCGGGGGTACGGCAGATGGCTGCCTTATCCACCCCGAATCCCCACCCCGTTCGCTTCGAGTAGGGATCGAGCCTGTCGAGAGCCCGTATCGAGAAGTCCGTGCCCGGGGAGCCGACTTCTCGATACGCCGTATCGACCGGCCCGACGGCTACTCGAAGCGAACGGGGGACTTCGTGACGCTCAGCCCCGCCCGATCAGCCGCTTCGCGATGCTGTCGGCAACTTCCGCATGGCTGCGCCCGGTGGCGGCGGCTTCGTCCCATACCTGTTCGAGGCGTTCGGGGACGCGGGCGATGCGCGCCTCGACCTCGGCACGGTCGCCTTGTCCCAGATATTCGAGCGCGACGTTGATGATGCCGCCCGCGTTGATGACGTAATCGGGGGCATAGAGGATGCCGCGATCCTGCAACCGCGCGCCGTCCGCCGCGGTCGCGAGCTGGTTGTTGGCGCCGCCCGCCACCGCCTTTGCCCGCAGCGAATCGATCGTCGCCGCATCGAGCACCGCGCCCAGCGCATTGGGGCTGACGATATCGGCGTCCATCGTCAGCACGCTCGCCGGATCGGCGGTCGCCGCACCCAGTTCGCTCGCCAGCGCCTCGGCCTTCGCCTCGTTCACGTCGGCCAGCGTCAGCACCGCGCCGTCCTTCGCCAGCAGCCGGGCGAGCCCGCCGCCGACCGAGCCGACACCCTGGATCGCGACCCGCACGCCGCGCATGTCGCCACTGCCCAGCGCCCGCTTCGCCGCCGCGCGCACGCCGAGATAGACGCCCATCGCGGTGAACGGCCCCGGATCGCCGCCGGCATTGCCAGCCGCGACCGGCAGGCCCGAGACGTACTTCGTGGCGCCGGAGATGGTGATCATGTCGGCTTCGGACATGCCGACATCCTCGGCGGTGACATAGCGCCCGCCGAGCGATTCGACGGCGCGGCCGAAGGCGGCGAGCAGTTCGGGGGTCTTCACCCCGCCCTCCGGCGCCAGCACCACGCCCTTGCCGCCGCCCATCGGCAGACCGGCCATCGCGTTCTTGAAGCTCATGCCGCGCGACAGGCGCAGCGCATCGGTGACGGCCGCGCGGCTGTCGGCATAGCGCCAGAAGCGCACCCCGCCCGCCGCCGGTCCGAGCGCGGTCGAGTGCACCGCGATCACGCAGCGCAGGCCGGTCGCATGGTCGGAGAACAGGTGGACGCCCTCGTGGTCGTCGAAGTCGGGATAGCCCCAATCGGTCTGCACGATGGCTCCAGCGCTGAGAAAGGATGGGGCGACCGACGGGACTTGAACCCGCAACTTCCGGCATCACAAGCCGGCGCTCTAACCAATTGAACTACGGTCGCCGTGGAAGGGCGCGCTTAGCGGGGCGGAACGCGGCGGTCAAGCCGTAGCGTGCGCGCATGCGATCTGGCAGGGATCGCGGTATGAACGATGCTCCTTCGCGCCCCGTGCTGGGCTCCGGCTATCCCGCGCGGGCCGTGGTCGACCATATCCTGGCGCAGGGCGGCGTACAGCGGGTGCCGAGCGCCAAGCTGTCGCTGTTCATCCGCCGCGCGGCGGTGCCCGCCGACCTGTGCGCCGCGCTGATCGAGCGAATCGATGCGAAGCGCCGCCCCTCGACCATCGCCGATGCGAACGGCGACCCGACGTTCCGCACCAGCGAGACGTGCGACCTCGATCCCGCCGATCCGGTGGTCGCGGCAGTCGAATCACTGATCCTCGACTTCTGCGGGCTGGACCCCGCGCATGGCGAGCCGCTGCAAGGGCAACGCTATGCGGTGGGGCGGGAGTTCAAGGCGCACACCGATTATTTCGATCCGCAGGGGCGCGACTTCGCCCGTTTCTGCTCGGTCGCGGGGCAGCGGACGTGGACCGTGATGCTCTATCTCAACGAACCGGCCGCGGGCGGCGCGACGCGGTTCAAGGCGATCGACAAGATCGTGCAGCCGGAGACGGGCAAGCTGCTGGCGTGGAACGACCTGCGCGAGGACGGGACGCCCAATCCGGCGACGATCCACCACGGGATGAAGGTGCGCGAGGGCACCAAATACGTGCTGACGAAGTGGTTTCGCGAGCGGGTGTGGGGGTAGTCGGTCGCAGGAAATCTGATTTTCGCGCGAAGGCGCGAAGACGCGAAGAAGAAGAAAGTTCGTTTCGCGCAGAGGCGCAGAGGCGCGGAGAGGTTTCGCTCCGGGATGGCGTCCCGCCGCGCAAGCGGCCTTGCATCAGGGAACAGCCGGACGACAGTCTCCCGTTCGCGAGCCGTTCACCAAAGACGCAACCTCTCTGCGCCTCTGCGCCTCTGCGCGAAATCTACTCTTCGTCGCGCCTTCGCGCCTTCGCGTGAACCCGATCCACCGCGCCGTAACAGGAAAGGCCGGACGCACCGCCGCGCCCGGACCCTCCCTTGATCCGCAACCGAAGATCAGAACGACGCGGTGAGCCCCAGCGAGAACACCCGGCCCAGATCGTAGCGGTTGATGTAGACCGTGTTGCCGCCCGCGAACGTCTGGCGCTCGTTGAAGCGGGTGCCGGTCAGGTTGCGCGCTTCCGCCTTCAGCTCGAAACGGGCGCCGCCCAGCTCGAAGCCCTGACGGCCCACCACGTCCAGCCGGATGCCCGGACGCTCGACGATGTCGGGCTGGAACCCCTGCCCCGACAGGTTCGACGGGCCGCGGTTGGTCACGCGGTCGCTGGCGTAGTTGAACAGCAGCGTCAGCTGCGAGAGCGTCGCCGTGTCCTCGAGGCCCAGCTGCACGTTGACCAGATGGTCCGACTGGCCGGTCAGCGGCGCGCCGTCGCGGAACTGGAGCGCGGCGGGGCCGAAGCCGGTCGGGCAGCCGCCCAGCGTCTGGCTGAGCACGTTGGGCACGCAGCTGTCGTCGGCGGTGATCTGCGATTTGGTATAGGTGTAGTTGACCAGCACCAGCGCGCGGCGCGTGGAGAAGAAGTCGCCGCCGAGGAAATCGAGCGGGAGATATTTCTGCACCTCGAACTCGCCGCCGTACAGCGTCGCCTTCGGCAGGTTGGTGAAGCCGGTCTGCAACCGGTCGTCCGATCCGGTGTAGAAGCCGACCTGCTCGATCGGATTGTCGATCCGCTTGTAGAAGCCCGCCAGCGTCAGGCGCTGGTCGCGCCCGAAGAACCATTCGTAGCGCGCTTCGCCGTTGTACAGCTGCGTATCGGTCAGGAACGGGTTGCCGAAGAACAGCCGGTCGCTGTCGGGATCGCGGAACTGCTGCGGGGCCAGCTCACGGAACTGCGGGCGCGAGATGGTCTTGGACCCGCTCAGGCGCAGCTGCATGTTATTGGTGAAGTTGTAGGTCAGCGTGACCGCGGGCAGCCAGTAATCATTGTCCAGCGTGGTCGTGGCGGTGCCGATCGGCGTCACCTCCTCCTTCGCGGTTTCATAGCGCACGCCGACGACGCCGCGCAGCCCGTCGGCGATCTCCGCCTCGCCCTGCACATAGCCCGCATGGATCGCGAGCGAAGCGTCATAGGCATAGGCACCGAGCGGGGTGTTGAACTGCAACTCGATCGTGCACGCCCCCTGCCCCTGCAACGGGCACGCATTGTAGAGCGAGTCGGGTCCGAGCAGATAGTCGGGGCGCAGCAGGTTGTTGGGGAAGCCCGGCGCAGTGCCCGCACCGTTGCTGGTCTGATAGTTGAACTGGAGCCGGCGCGAGGTGCGGTCGGTGTCCGAATAGAAATAGCCGGTCGACAGCGTGATCGGGCGGTCGGTCGGCAGCTTGACCGACAGATCGGCCTGGCCGGTGAACAGATCCTCGTTCAGGTCGCTGAACACCACGCTGGCAAAGGGCGAGAAGCGCTGCGTGACCTGATACGCCCCGGCGCAGTTGAACCCCTGCGACACCGGCGCGCCGCTGACCTCGATCGACAGGCCGTTGGTGGTGCGGTTCGAGCAGAGATAGTCGAACTGCCGCTCGTACGGTGCGTTGCGCCTGGAATTGGCATAGGCGCCGCGTGCGTCGAACTTGATCGCGTCGGTCAGCTTGAACTCGCCGACCAGCTGGCTCTCGATCAGCTGGCGCTCGAACCAGTTGGTGTTCTGTTGCAGGCGCAGGCCGCTGGGGTTGTTATACTGTTCGGCGGCGGACAGGCGACCCTGCTTCAGCGTGTCGTGGATATAGACGTTGGTCCAGCGGATCGTGTTGCGGTCGATCTCATACCCCACGCCGACCAGCGCGTTGGCGACGATGCGGTTGTCGGTCAGGACGGTGCGGAAATCGTTGCGGATGTTGCCGTTGTCGCTGACCGAATCCTGCTGGATCGCATCGCGGGTGCGGAAGGTGTTCGACAACCCGACCGACCCGACCAGGCCGAGCCGCCCGCCGCCCACATCATAGACCGAGCCGCCCGAGATCTCGCCCGAGAAATTGGCGGGCAGCTGGTTGTTGACCTGGAGCAGCGTGGTGCGCGCGTTCGACAGGCGGGCGACCTGATCGACCGGGATGATGCCGCTGCCCTTGTCGGCGTTGCGGATGAAGTCCGGCACGCCGCGCGTCCCGTCGTCATAGCCGGTCCAGTCGGCCTTGCCCCCGGCATAGACATAGCCGAGTTCGCTGGTCGTCACCGTATCGGCGCTGACCGTGCCGCCGATCGACACGAAATTCCTGGTCGGGATCGCCTTGGACGTCAGGTTGATGACGCCGCCGCCGAATTCGCCGGGGAAGTTGACCGAATAGGTCTTCTGCACCAGCGCCGAGCCGACGATCGAGGTCGGGAAGATGTCGAGCGGGACCGAGCGGCGCAGCGGTTCGGGGCTGGGCAGCGGCGATCCGTTGAGCAGCGACGACGAATAGCGATCGCCAAGGCCGCGGACATAGACGAAGCCGCCCCCGACGACCGACAGGCCGGTCACGCGGGTCAGCGCGCCCGCGATGTCGCCGTCGCCGGTGCGGGCGATGTCGGCTTCCGACAGAACCGAGACGACCTGCGGCGTGGCGCGGACGACATTGGGGATGTTGCGGCCGACGACGACGATCTCCTCCGCCGTGTCCTGATCGAAGCCGGGCGAGGATACCTCGACGCCTTCCTGCACGCCGGTCGCCGGATCGGCGGCGGGCGTTTCGACTGCGGGCTGGTTCGGATCGGGCCGGGTGCCGGTCTGCACGACGGGTGGCGTGGGCGCGGCGGGCGACGGCGCGGCGGGCGATGCGGCGGTCTGGGCCAGCACGGCGGGCGCGACCAGCTGCGACGTCAGGAGAAGAAGAGTAGCATAGGCGCGACGGTGCTGCATGACCGGGGCTCCCCCTTGGATAGCGTAAAGAGCGAATGCCGGGGCGGGCGTATCGGCCCGCCCCGGCATCGGCGTGTCATCGCTGGATCAGCGATCGGCCGCGGATCAGCGGCCCTGGCAGCTGAAATAGACCGAACGGAACACCGGCGGGCCGGCGTCCTGCTTGGTCGAGTCCGCCGCGCGGATCGTCGAGCGATCGGTCGCACCGGTCTCGCCCGCGATCAGGTTGATGCAGGGGACACCCGCCGGGGTCTTCACGATGCCGTTGACGTAGCGCATGTCCGAACCGCCGCGCTGGCGGATCGCCGCCGGGGCCGCCGCCGTCTGCACGAAGGTGAAGTTGGCATAGGTGCTGTAGGTGCGCGGCAGCAGGTCCTCGGCGTTGTTCGAGTCGATCTCGGTCGAGAAGGAGTCGGCGGTCGCGCCGATCACGCGCTGCGCCGCGATCATGAACTGCATGAAGCCACGATAGCCGTTGTCGATGTCGAACCCGTCGTCGTCGGCGCCGGTGATCGCGATATACTTCAGGTTGGTGGTGCCGCCGAAGATCTCGATGCCGTCATCGGCCGAATTGTGGCTCTGGACGTGATCGATGATCGTCCCCGAACCGGTGCCGCCGAGGGTCAGGCCCTGCAACTCGTTGCCGTCGCTGATCGCGATGCCCGAGTAGCGGATCTGGACGTACGACATCTGGCCCGAGCTGTCGGCGGCGTTCGGCCCGCCGTAGAAGCGGCCGGTCACGCCCTCGATCGCGAGCTGGCAGGTAGTCGACGAACCGGCGGCGTTGTTCGGGCCGGTGCCGGTGGCGCATACCGCGGTCGGCGCGCGGCCGAGCAGGATGATGCCGCCCCACTGGCCCTGCGTCGCGTCGGACACGCCGTTGTTCGCGAGGTTCTGCTGCGAGGTGAAGATGATCGGCAGGTCGCGCGTGCCGATCGCGTTCAGCTTCGAGCCGCGGTTGACGAGCAGCAGGTCGTTGGTCGCTTCCGACGAATCGGCGGCGATCACCACGCCCGGCTCGATCGTCAGCGTCACGCCCGAAGCACCGGTGGTGCCGAGGTCGGTGCCGACCTCGGTCTGGCCGCGCAGGCGGTAGAACACGCCCGCGATCTTCGGCAGCGTCAGGTTGGCGGTGATGCTGGTCGGCAGGCGGCACGCCTTGAAGGTCGAGACGACGCCGTCGTCGATCGTGCCGGTCGGGCAGGTCGCGCTCGAACCGCCGCTGCCGACCGCCGGGACCGCGGTGCACGACGTGCTGCTGCCGCCGAACTGCGCCGAGGTCGAGTTGCAGGTCCAGCCCTGGAACGACGTGTCGGAGGGACCGTTCAGCGCGCCGACATAGTTGGTGCTGGTGAAGAAGCTGTCGATCGACGACGGGTCGGTCGCGGTGACGGCGGAGGTCGCGCTGATCGGATAGACGCCGTTCAGCACGTTGGTGCCGTTGACATTGTTGTTGGTGCCCGCGTTCACGATCGCGAGCTGTTCGTCCGACGTGACGGTGATGCCGTTGACGGTCGTCTGCGCGGCGAACTGCGCGGCGGTCAGCGGCGAGGGCGTGGCCGCCGGGGTCGGCGTGGGCGTCGGCGCGGGGGCGGGAACGGTGATGTTCACGCTGCCTGCACCCGGCGAGGCGACGCCGTCGGCACCGCTGCAACCGCCAAGCGCGGCCGCGGCCGTCGAAGCCATGAGAATAAAGCCGAAGCGCGTGCTGCTGGCCATCACCGAGAACTCCCGAAACGTTGTTGGTCGTTTTGATCGTCCAAGGCTCCCCCTTCGGCCGATCCACGCGATGGCCGTTAGGGGTACTCCGTGACGCTACGGTGCGATTTCGATGACGTTTCGGCGAAACAATGATGGCGTAATTGTTACATCGCAGCGCGGCGACACGCGCGGGGCCGGAATCAGAAACGGCCCCCCGGCACGGCGCTCCGTTGGGAGTCGTCCGTGCCGGGAGGCCGTTGATCTGGTGGGCGCGACAGGGATTGAACCTGTGACCCCACCCGTGTGAAGGGTGTGCTCTACCGCTGAGCTACGCGCCCGGTGAACCGGAGGACGGCGCTCTAGTGCGAGCGGCGCGCCCTGTCCAGCGTTTAATTCACCGAATCCTTCAGGCCCTTGCCCGCCTTGAACTTGGGCTGCGACGACGCCTTGATCGTCATCGGTTCGCCGGTGCGCGGGTTGCGCCCGGTCGACGCCTTGCGCCGCGAAACCGAGAAGGTGCCGAAGCCGACCAGCCGGACCTCGTCGCCCTTCTTGAGCGCCGCCGAGATCACGTCGAATACCGATTCGACCGCCTTCGTCGCATCGCTGCGCGTCAGCCCGGAATGGTCGGCGACCTGCCCGATCAGCTCCTGCTTGTTCATCCCGGCTAACCCCCTTTGTCTGAAAAAATATCGTTACACTCGAACGCGGCAATAAGGCCGCAACGTCGGGCGGTGTCAAAGCAAATTGGCCTGCGGCGCGCAATGACATGCATTGCACCCCTGCGGTTCGTCGCATCCGGCGGGCGACGCGCGCGCGGCGCGCCGCCCCGCGGGATCAGTGCGGCCGCGACTCGGCGATGCCCGGCACCGGCTGCGGCGGTTGCGCCGCCAGATCGTCCGCCTCGCTCCAGTCGATCGCGGTCAACGGCTCGGTCAGCGCGAGGCGCAGCACCTCGTCGACGTGGGCGACGGGCACGATCTCCAGCCCCTCGCGGATGTTGGCGGGGATTTCCGCCAGATCCTTTTCGTTCTCCACGGGGATCAGCACGGTCTTGATCCCGCCGCGCAGCGCCGCGAGCAGCTTTTCCTTCAGACCGCCGATCGGCAGCACGCGCCCGCGCAGCGTCACCTCGCCGGTCATCGCCACCTCGCGCCGCACCGGCACGCCGGTCAGCGTCGAGACGATCGAGGTGACGAGGCCGATGCCCGCCGACGGACCGTCCTTGGGCACCGCCCCTTCGGGCAGGTGGATGTGCACGTCCTTGCGGTGGAACAGGCTGGGCTTGATGCCGTATCCGGGCGAGCGCGCCTTGACGTAGCTCCACGCCGCCTCAACCGATTCCTTCATCACGTCGCCGAGCTTGCCGGTGGTCTTGACCGAACCCTTGCCCGGCACGGTCACGCTCTCGATCGTCAGCAGTTCGCCGCCGACCTCGGTCCAGGCGAGGCCGGTGACGGCACCGATCTGATGCTCCTCCTCGCCCACGCCGAAGCGGTATTTGCGCACGCCTGCGAACTCGGCGAGGTTGTCGGGCGTCACCGTCACCGACGTCGCCTTGCCCTCGAGGATACGGCGCAACGCCTTGCGCGCCAGCTTCGCCACCTCGCGTTCGAGGGTGCGCACCCCCGCTTCGCGGGTGTAGTAGCGGATCAGGTCGCGCAGGCCCGCCTGGGTCAGCTCGAACTCGCCGGGCTTCAGGCCGTGCGCGTCGATCTGCTTGGCGACCAGATGGCGCTCGGCGATCTCGACCTTCTCGTCCTCGGTATAGCCCTCCAGCCGGATGATCTCCATCCGGTCGAGCAGCGGCTGCGGCAGGTTCAGCGTGTTCGCGGTGCACACGAACATCACGTCCGACAGATCGATGTCGATCTCCAGATAGTGATCGTTGAACTTCGCATTCTGTTCGGGGTCGAGCACTTCCAGCAGCGCCGACGCCGGATCGCCGCGGAAATCCTGGCCCAGCTTGTCGATCTCGTCGAGCAGGAACAACGGGTTGGACGCGCCCGCCTTCTTGAGGTTGGTGACGATCTTGCCCGGCAGCGAGCCGATATAGGTGCGGCGATGGCCGCGAATCTCGGCCTCGTCACGCACGCCGCCCAGCGACTGGCGGATGAACTCGCGGCCCGTCGCCTTGGCGATCGATTTGCCCAGCGACGTCTTGCCGACGCCCGGCGGCCCGACGAGGCACAGGATCGGCCCCTTCAGCTTGTTGGTGCGCGCCTGCACCGCCAGATATTCGACGATCCGGTCCTTGACCTTCTCCAGCGCATAATGGTCCTCGTCCAGCACGCTCTGCGCGACGGCGATGTCCTTCTTGAGCTTCGACTTCTTGCCCCACGGCAGGCCGAGCAGCACGTCGAGATAGTTGCGCACGACGGTCGCCTCGGCGCTCATCGGCGCCATGGTCTTGAGCTTCTTCAGCTCGGCGGTCGCCTTGCCGCGCGCTTCCTTGCTGAGTTTCAGCGTCGCGATCTTCTGGGTCAGCTCGGCGATCTCGTCGCCGTCGCCGTCCTCGCCCTCGTTGCCGAGCTCGCGCTGGATCGCCTTCAACTGCTCGTTGAGGTAATATTCGCGCTGGGTCTTCTCCATCTGCCGCTTCACGCGGCTGCGGATCTTCTTCTCGACCTGGAGCACGCCCAGTTCGCCCTCCATGAAGGCGAACACCATCTCGAGCCGCTTGTGCGGATCGGCCTCGACCAGCAGCGCCTGCTTGTCGGCGACCTTGACCGCGATGTTGCCCGCGACCGCATCGGCAAGGCGCGACGGATCGTCCAGCTCGGACAGCTGGGTCGCCGTCTCGGCGGGCAGTTTCTTGTTGAGCTTGGCGTAATTCTCGAACTGGTCGACGACCGAGCGCATCAGCGCCTTCAACTCGGCGCTGGGGTTGGCGACCGCTTCGGCGACGCGATCGGCCATGCCCTCGTCGGCGTCCTCGAGCGTGGTGTCGTCGGCCGCGACCCCGGCGACGGTACCCACCAGATAGCCGTCGACCGTCTCGATCCCGGTCAACGTGCCGCGCGCCTTGCCCGACACGAGCACCCGGACGGTGCCGTCGGGCAGCTTCAGCATCTGCATGACCTCGGCGGTCACGCCCACGTCGTACAGATCGTCGCGCGCGGGGTCGTCCTCGCCCGGATCGAGCTGGGCGACGAGGAAAATCTCCTTGGTGTCCTTCATCGCCGCTTCCAGCGCCGCGACCGACTTGTCGCGTCCGACGAACAGCGGCACGATCATGTGCGGAAAGACGACGATATCCCGCAGCGGCAGCACCGGCAGCGTGAGCGAGGGAACAGGAACAGGATCGATTTCGGACATGCAGACTCCACGACCCGGCCATCGTGCCGGATCCACGTTACTATATGGTGGCTTTGGCGACGCCATCAATCACCGAGCGGTCGCTTGATCGCGCTGTTCCCCGCGCTGCTGCTTGCCGGAGCGCAGGCCCCCGCCCCGCTCCCCGCGCCCGTGCCGCCCGCCACCGCGCGCTCGGGCGGGGCGATCGTTCCGGAACGCGCCGCGCTGCATCTGGCGCAGGCGGACATCGCGATCGAGGCCCTGCCTGCCGCCAGGCTGCTGTCCGGGCGGGTGACGCTGACGCTGCGCACCACCGCCGCGGTGCCGCGCATCCTGATCGACCTCGACCAGATGTTCGCCGTGTCGGAAGTCGCCCTCGACGGGCGCGCCCTGCCGCGCGACCAGTGGCGGCAGGCCGACGGGCAGATCGTGATCGACCGCGCGCTCGGCCCGGGTACGCAGGCGGCGGTGCGCGTCACCTATGCCGGGCCGCCGCGCGTGGCGAAGCGTGCGCCGTGGGACGACGGCTTCGTCTGGTCGCAGTCGAACGGCAAGCCGTGGTTCGCCAGTACCGCCCAGGGCATGGGCTGCGACCTGTGGTGGCCGTGCCTCGACTTTCCGAAGGGCGAACCGGATGCGGTGACGCTGCATCTGACGGTGCCCGCCGGGCTGTCGGCCCCGGCCAACGGCGTGCTGCTGGGCGTCGATCGGCTGAAGGACGGGCGCTCGACATGGCATTGGCGGTCGGGGCCGGTGAACCCCTATGCGCTGGCGATCTCGGTCGGGCCGTATCGCGAGCTGACCGGCAGCTACCGGAGCCGCTTCGGCAACGTCATCCCGCTGTCCTTCTGGCATCTGGAGGGGAATGAGGCGAAGGCCGCGCAGCTGTTCGCCGAATTCGCGCCGACGCTCGATTTCTTCGAGAGCGTGATCGGCCCCTACCCCTTCGGCGCGCAGAAGATGGGGCTGGTCGAGACGCCCTATCTCGGCATGGAGCATCAGACGATCAACGCCTATGGCAACGGCTACAAGCCCGCGCCCGAGGGGTTCGACTGGCTGTTCCAGCATGAATTCAGCCACGAATGGTTCGGCAACCAGATGACGGCGGCCGACTGGGACGATTTCTGGCTGCACGAAGGGTTCGCGCAGTACATGCAGCCGCTCTACGCGAAGTGGCGCGAGGGCGATGCGCGCTATCTGTCGATGCTGCTGATCCAGCGGCAGCGGGTCGAGGCGAAGGCGCCGCTGGTCACGGGCACGCCGCGATCGACGGTCGACATGGCGAAGGCGCCCGGCGCGGACGTGTATTTCAAGGGCGCGTGGATGCTGCACACGCTGCGCCACCTGATCGGCGACCGGGCGTTCCTCGCGGCGACGCGGCGGCTGGTCTATGGGCGGAGCGATCCGAGGCCGGGCAATTTCGCGCCCCGCTTCGCCACGACGCGCGACTTCACCGATGCGGCGGCGCAGGAGAGCGGGCGCGACCTGACGTGGTTCTTCGACGTGTATCTGCGACAGGCGGCGCTGCCCGAGCTGATCGAACGGCGCGACGGCGATACGCTGACGCTGCGCTGGCAGGTGCCGGGCGGCGGCCCCTTCCCCCTGCCCGTCGAGATCGAGGTCGACGGGGCGGTGCGGCAGGTGCCGATGACCGGGGGCGTCGCGGTGCTGCCGGTGCCCGCCTCGGCGCATGTGGTGATCGATCCGATGGCGCGGGTGCTGCGTCGTTCTGCGGCGGTCGAGCGGATGCAGGCACCCTCCGCCGCACCCGCGCGTTGAAGCGATATGAGCGACTTGCAGAAACGTGCCGCCGAGATGGCGGCGACCTTCATGATCGGCGACGGGCTGCTGGGGCTGCTCCAGCCGCGTCGCCATGTCGACCTGTGGCGCGAGGCGGCAGGCGGGGCCGAACTGCTCGTCCGCCCGTTCGTCGACCGGCCGGGGCGCAGACGGGCCTATGCCCTGCTCCAGATCGCCGCAGGGCTGGCGCTCGCCGCGCGGCAGGTCAGGGGACGATCGTCGTGAACAGATAGGCGGCGAAGATCACGAGATGGACGATTCCCGCCAGCACCGTCGTCCGCCCGTTGCCCAGCGTCAGCGTCGATACCAGCAGCGACAGCGCGAACAGCACCAGCGACTTCGGATCGATGCCGAGCGACAACGGCCAGCCCATCACCAGCGACACGATCGCCACGCTGGGGATCGTCAGCCCGATCGTCGCCAGCGCCGATCCCATGGCGAGGTTGAGGCTGGTCTGGAGCCGGTCCTTGCGCGCGGCCTTGACCGCCGCGAGGCTTTCGGGCGCGAGCACCAGCCCGGCGATCAGGATGCCGACGACGGTGAGCGGCAGCCCCGCGCCCAGCACCGCCGCCTCGATCGTCGGCGACAAATCCTTGGCGAGCAGCACCACCCCGACCAGCGCGACCAGCAGCGCGCCGAACGCGATCCATGCGGTGCGCACGCCCGGCGGCGCGGCATGCGCGTCCTTCGGCAGCGATCCGTCGGCGGCGGGCAGGAAGTAATCGCGGTGGCGCACCGTCTGCACCATCACGAAGGTGGCGTAGAGGATCAGCGACACGACCGCGACGAAGGCAAGCTGCGACGGCGAGAGCGTCGGCCCCGCGACGCTCGACGTATAGTTGGGCAGCACCAGCGACAGCACCGCCATCGCCGCCAGCACCGACAGCGCGGCGCTGACCCCGCGCAGCACGAAGCGCTGCTCGTGATGGCGGATGCCGCCGACCAGCAGGCAGATGCCGACGATGAAGTTCAGGATGATCATGATCGCGGCGAACACCGTGTCGCGCGCCAGCGTGGCGACATCGCCCGAACCCGACAGCATCAGCGATACGATCAGCGACACCTCGATCACCGTCACCGCCACCGCCAGCACCAGCGTGCCGAACGGCTCGCCGACCTTGTGCGCCACGACCTCGGCATGGTGGACCGCCGCGATGACGCAGCCGAACATGATCGCCGCCGCCGCGACCGTGCCGACGCCGCCGGTCTTGGCAAGGTCCAGCAGGATCGCGACGAGCCCCAGCACCGGCAGGACCAGCGACCACAGCGGCAATGCCGCCCGGTCGCGCAGGCCGCGCTTGACGCCCGGCGTCACCAGCGCTTCCCCATGTTCCGCCGCAATCGTCGCTTCCCGGTCGGTCGCGTTCGCCATCATGCCTCCCATATCGTTACGGAAAGGCAATGCATCAGCGTGCGGGATGTTTCCCTGAGGCGCGGCGTTTATACGATCGCGTCGATCCAGCCGGGCAGTTCGGACAGGTCGCCCAGTTGCCGGAAGCGCGGGTGCTCGCCCGGCGGTGCCGCGGCTTCATGGCCCCATGCCAGCGGCTGCGGCACGAATGCCGCCCAGGCGCCTGCGGCCAGCGCGGGCAGCACGTCGGACCGCATCGAATCGCCCGCCATCACCGCCCGGGCGGGATCGACGCCATAGCGCGCGAACAGGCGGGTGAAGGTCGCCTCGTTCTTGTCGCTGACGATCTCGATCCCCGCGAAACGATCGCCCAGACCCGAGGCGGCGAGCTTCGCCTCCTGATGCAGCAGGTCGCCCTTCGTCACCAGCACCAGCCGCCCGCGCGCCGCCAGCGCGTCGAGCGTCGCCTCGATATCGTGGAGCAGTTCGACCGGATGCGCGAGCAGCCGCCGCCCCGCCGCGAGGATATCCGCGATCACCCCGCGCGGCAGCCGCTCGCCGCCCAGTTCGAGCGCGGTCTCGATCATCGAGAGGGTGAAACCCTTGGCGCCGTAGCCGTAGAGCTTCAGGTTGCGCGCCTCGCACGCATCCAGCGTCTCGCGCGCGACGTCGGCGGCGACGAACGGCGCGAGCATCGCGACGAAGGCGGCGTGCGCCTCCTCGAAATGGCGCATATTGTGCCAGAGGGTGTCGTCGGCGTCGAGGCAGATGAGGTCGATCGGCATGGGTGCGGGGATAGCGTCGCAACGGATCCGAATAAAGCGGTCGTCCTTCCGGCGGAGGCCGGAATCCATGGATGGGGCGACTGGCGCGCGTCTTTCGCGAGCACCCGACACAATGGATCCCGGCCTTCGCCGGGATGACGAAGCGCGTTGGGCAACCTTCGTCATTCCCGCGCAGGCGGGAATCCATTGCCGCCGACGTATCGATGGATTCGCGCCCCCAGCGTCCATGGGTACCCGCCTTCGCGGAAACGACGGGAAACGAAAAACGGGCGCCGGTTGCCCGACGCCCGCTTCTCATCGAACGGTGGCGATCGTTACGCCGCGCCGCCCGCCTTCTTCTTCTCGGCATAGACGCGGACCGGTTCCTTGCGGCCGTCGATCACGTCCTTGTCGACCACGACCTCGTCCACCCCGTCCATCGACGGCAGGTCGAACATCGTGTCGAGCAGGATGCCCTCGAGGATCGAGCGCAGGCCGCGCGCGCCGGTCTTGCGTTCGATCGCCCGCTTCGACACCGCGACCAGCGCCTCGTCGTTGAAGCCGAGCTTCACGCCCTCCATGTCGAACAGCTTCTGATACTGTTTGACCAGCGCGTTCTTCGGCTCGGTAAGGATCTTGATGAGCGCGGTGACGTCGAGGTCCTCGAGCGTCGCGATCACCGGCAGACGACCGACGAACTCGGGGATCAGCCCGAACTTCAGCAGATCCTCCGGCTCGGTCTGGCGCAGCACCTCGCCGGTGCGGCGTTCCTCCGGCGCGGCGACATAGGCGCCGAAGCCGATCGACTTGCCCTGCAACCGGTCGGCGATGATCTTCTCGAGGCCCGAGAAGGCGCCGCCGCAGATGAACAGGATGTTGGTCGTATCGACCTGCAGGAACTCCTGCTGCGGATGCTTGCGCCCGCCCTGCGGCGGCACGCTCGCGGTGGTGCCCTCCATCAGCTTGAGCAGCGCCTGCTGCACGCCCTCGCCCGACACGTCGCGGGTGATCGACGGATTTTCCGCCTTGCGGCTGATCTTGTCGATCTCGTCGATGTAGACGATGCCGCGCTGCGCCCGCTCGACGTTATAGTCGGATGCCTGGAGCAGCTTGAGGATGATGTTCTCGACATCCTCGCCGACGTAACCGGCTTCGGTCAGCGTCGTCGCATCGGCCATGGTGAAGGGCACGTCGAGGATGCGCGCCAGCGTCTGCGCCAGCAGCGTCTTGCCGCACCCGGTCGGCCCGACGAGCAGGATGTTCGACTTGGCCAGTTCGACGTCGGCGCCCTTCTGCCCGTGGTTCAGCCGCTTGTAGTGGTTGTGCACCGCGACCGACAGCACGCGCTTCGCCTGCTTCTGCCCGATGACGTAGTCGTCGAGCACGTTGCAGATTTCCTGGGGGGAAGGCACGCCGCCGTCCTTCTTGGCGACCAGTGCCGACTTCGTTTCCTCGCGGATGATGTCGTTGCACAGTTCGACGCATTCGTCGCAGATGAACACGGTCGGACCCGCGATCAGCTTGCGCACCTCATGCTGCGACTTGCCGCAGAACGAGCAATACAGCGTGCTCTTGGAGTCGCCACCGCTCAATTTCGTCATTCAATCACCTCAATAGCGCGCCGCGACGCGCGCTTCGATCCGGGCCGCCTACCGTAAACCGCCCTTCCCCGATCGGGCAACCGCCAAAACGTGCCTTGGGCCGGGCGCGGGAAACTCCCCTGCGCGTGGGCGTCATATGATCGCGCGGTGCGCGCTGCACAAGGGACGGCGGATTTCCCGCGCGGTGCCGCTCTGGTACAGCACCCGCGGGGCAGCGGGAAAGGGGCGGACGTGCGACACCAATATGCCAATCTGGACGCGCTGCGCGGCGTCGCGGCGGGGGCGGTGCTGCTGTACCATGCGCACGACTGGTTCGGCACACGGGTCTGGTTCGGCCATGGCTATATGGCGGTAGACTTTTTCTTTGTCCTGAGCGGGTTCGTCATCGCCTTCGCCTATGAGCAACGGCTGGCGCAAACGGGGTCGCTGGCGCGGTTCGTGCGCGACCGGATCGTGCGGCTGTATCCGATGATCGTCGCGGGCGCGGCGCTGGGCGCGGTGGCGTTCGTGGCGCGGGCGAGGTCGAACGGGATCGCGATCGACGGCGGCGCGACCGCGGCGATCGTCGCGGCGGCGGTGCCGTGGCCGGTGACATGGACCGGCGGCGATCCATGGCCGGTCAACCCGCCGATCTGGTCGATCTTCTGGGAACTGGCGGTCAACCTGCTCTTCGCACTCACCGTACGCTGGTGGACGACGCGGATCGTCGCGGCGGTCGTGCTCGTCACGATGCTGGCGCTGGCGGTGCTCAGCTGGCGGATGGGCGGGTTCGTCCACATGGGGCCGATGGCGGACGGATGGGCATTGGGCGGCCTGCGGACGCTCGGCGGCTTCGGGCTGGGCGTCCTGACGCTCCGGCTGCACCGGCAGGGCATCGGTGCCGGTACGGGCAGGCGCTGGTGGGTGGTCGCGGCGCTGCTGCTGGCGACGACGGTGCTGCCCGGCGGAACCGGCGTCGCGCGCTGGCTCGACCCGTTGCTGGCGGCATTGGTGTTTCCCGCGATCGTGCTGGCGGCGGCGGGGAGCGCGTCGCTCGGACACCGGTTCGCGCGGATCGGCGGCGACCTGTCCTATCCGGTCTATGCGGTGCACATGCCGCTGCTGCTGCTGTTCGCCGGGCTGTGGACGCGGCTGGGGCTGAAGGGCGGGGTGTGGCAGCCGGTGGGCGGCGTGGCGATGCTGGTCGCGGTGATCGCGGCGGCGTGGATCGCGCACCGCTTCTGGGACGTGCCGCTGCGCGCCCGCCTGAAACGGCGCAGCGGATAGGACGGGCCGGGGACTTACACCCGGCCCGTCCGGAACGTCAGGCGTTGGCCGGTTCCTCGGGCGCGCCGGGACGCTTGTCGAACACTTGGTCGACCAGACCGAAGGCCTTGGCCTCGTCCGCCTCGAGGAAGGTGTCGCGGTCCATCGCCCGCTCGATATCCTCCAGCGGCTTGCCAGTGTATTTGGCGTAGAGATCGTTCATCCGGCGACGGATGCGCAGGATTTCCTTCGCCTGGATCTCGATGTCCGACGCCATGCCCTGCGCCCCGCCCGAGGGCTGGTGGATCATGATCCGCGCGTTGGTCAGCGCGACGCGCATCCCCGGCTCGCCCGAGGCCAGCAGGAAGCTGCCCATCGATGCCGCCTGCCCGATGCAGACCGTGCCGACGCGGGGGCGGATGTACTGCATGGTGTCATGGATCGCCATGCCCGCCGTGACGACGCCGCCCGGCGAGTTGATGTACATCCAGATGTCCTTCTTCGGATTTTCCGATTCGAGGAACAGCAGCTGCGCGGTGATGAGCGAGGCCATATGGTCCTCGACGCCGCCGGTCACGAACACGATGCGCTCGCGCAGCAGGCGGGAATAGATGTCGAAGCTGCGCTCGCCGCGGCTCGATTGTTCGATGACGATGGGGACGAGGCCGTCGTGAATATCCTGCATTGGGTTCCCGCTCAGTAGGTTTCGGTGCCCTACATCGGCGCTCGGCCAAGGGTACGCAAGGGGCGAAGCGGGGGCGCAAGCGGGCGGCAACGCTTTGGCAAGCGGCGGCGTGGCAGGAGGTGCCATGGCCGCCCCCCGCCCCGCCCCCGCGCCCGTAAGCGACCCCGCCGGGTCCGTCGCGCCCGTGCTGCTGGCGGGCGTCGCGATCCGGCTGCTGTGGCTGGTCGCGGTGCACGGGTCGGTCGATGCGGTGATCGGCGTGGGCGAGGCGACCCGCGTCGCGCTTTCGGTAGCGCGGGGGCACGGGCTGGCCGACCCGTTCTTCGCGGGACAGGGGCCGAGCGCGCATCTGATGCCGCTCTATCCGCTGGTGGTCGGCGGGCTGATCCGATGCTTCGGCAGCAGTTCCGGGGGGATGCTGGTGCTGCTGGCGTTCGCGCTGGCGCAATGGGCGGTGACGCTGCTGGTCGCGCGGCGGCTGTTCGCCGCGCTGGGGCTGTCGCCGGCGGCGCTCCGGCGGGCGACGCTGCTGCTGTGCCTGCTGCCGGTCTATGCCCCGCAGGAGGCGATCGACTTCCGCTATTGGGAAGGCGGGGTTAGCGCGCTGCTGGCGATGCTGTCGCTGTGGTGGATCGTCACGCTCGATCGCGCGGGGGTGCCGGGGTGGACGACGCTCGCGGGGGCGGCGATGCTGGCGGCGCTGACCTTCCTCGTCGCGCCGCCGGTCGGGCTGGCGGTATGCCTGTGCTGGGGATGCTGGGCGCTGCGCAGGCTGCCGGCGCGTCGGGTCGCGGGGTTCGCGGTGGCGGGCTGCTGCGCGGTGCTGCTGTTCGTCGCGCCATGGGCATGGCGCAACGAGCGGGTGCTGGGCAGCGCGATCACCACGCGGAGCAACTTCGGGCTGGAGCTGGCGATCGCCAACCATCCGGCGGCGGTGTCGGGGCGGCGACCGGCGGAAACCTTCGCCGAGCGGCTGCTGGCGGTCCATCCCTTCGCCAGCCCGACCGCGCGTGTCGCGCTGCGGGCGGAGGGGGAGGTCGCCTACAGCCGCCGGCTGGGTGCGGACACGCGGCGCTGGATCGCGGCGCATCCGCTGGACTTCGCGCGCCTGTACCTGCGCCACCTCGGGCAGTTCCTCTTCCCCCGGCCGTGGCAATATTATTTCTCGGGCTGGGAGGCGTTGCGCGTCGAGCGCGCGGTGATCGTGTCGCTGGTGCAGGCGCTGGGGCTGCTCGGCCTTGCCGTGCTGCTCGTCCGGCGACGGCGCGGCGCGGGCTATGTGGCGCTGTACGTCGCAGCGATCGCCCTGCCCTTCGCGGCATTCCAGCCGACGATGCGCTACAGTTATCTGCTGTGGACGCTGCTGGCCTTTGCGGCGGCGTCGCTAGGCGCCGGGGGCCGGATGCGCCAGATAGGCGAGCCGCCGCACCTCGCGTCGCCCGCGCACCACCGTGTCGAGGATCAGCCCGCTGAACAGGCATAGCGAGGCGAGGATCACGAGGCCCGTCGCGAGGATCGCGGTCGGGAAACGCGGCACCAGCCCGGTATGCAGATAGGTCACGACCAGCGGGATCGCGAGCACCACCGCCGCCAGTGCCAGCAGCAGCCCGATCGCGCCGAAGAACCACAAGGGCCGCTCGATCCGGTACAGCGTGGCGATGGTCCGCGCGATGCGGAAGCCGTCGCCATAGGTCGACAGCTTGGACGCCGATCCCTCCGGCCGCGCGAAATAGCGCGTCGGGATCTCCGCCACCGGCATGCGCAGTTCCAGCGCGTGGACGCTGATCTCTGTCTCGATCTCGAACCCGGCGGACAGCGAGGGGAAGCTCTTGACGAACCGCCGCGAGAATACGCGGTAGCCGGACAGGATATCGGTGAAACTGCGCCCGAACAGCCGCGCCAGCATGCCGGTCAGCACCGCATTGCCGAAGCGGTGCCCCCGACGATAGGCGAGCGCCGCCTCGCTCACCCGCTGCCCGACGACCATGTCGAGCTGCTCGTCCAGCAGCCGCGCGACTAGTTGCGGGGCGGCGGCGGCGTCATAGGTCGCGTCGCCGTCCGCCATCACATAGACGTCGGCATCGACGTCGGCGAACATCCGCCGCACCACCGCGCCCTTGCCCTGGATCCGTTCGCTGCGCACCACCGCGCCCGCCGCGCGCGCCACCGCGATCGTATCGTCACCCGAGTTGTTGTCGTAGACGTAGACGACCGCGTCGGGCAGCGCCGCGCGGAACCCCGCGACGGTCGCGCCGATCGCAGCGGCTTCGTTGTAGCAGGGCAGCAGGACGGCGATACGGGGAGCGAAGATGGTCATCGCCGACCCGATAATCTAGTTTCAAACCCGGCCAAAGCGACAACTGCAGAGGACGCATGACGACGACCGCACCCATCGCCGCCCCGCTCCTCCACCGCATCGACCGGTACCGGCAGGCAGTCGCCGGGTACCTCGCCACACGGCGCATCGCCGACCCGGAGATGGTCTTCGCATGGCCCATGGCGATCGGCTTCGGCTTGCTGTGTTTCGCGATCAACTACCCCGGCCGGATCAACATGGACCCGCTCGTCGCGCTGTACGGCGCGGCATCGCCCGCCGAGGTCGGGAACTGGCACGCCCCCGTCCTGGCGTGGTTGTGGGATATTCCCGGATCGCTGATCGGCCAGCCTGCCGGGGCGTTGCTGGTCCAGTCCGCGGTGTTCGCCGCCTATGCCGGGTTCATGCCGCGTGGCGGGCCGGGCATCCGGGATGCGGTCAGCCGGATGGGCGAGCTGCTCTGGCGCTTCATGCTTGCCGGTACCTTCGGCACCATCGGCAAGGACGTCATGCTGCTCGGCCTGCTGCTGATCGCGGTCCAGCTCGTCCGGCGCGGCGGACATCGACCGTTCGGCTTCGCGAGGGGTTTCGCGCTCGCCGCCCTGATCGCGACAAGCCTGACGATCAAGGCACCCAACATCATCCTGTATCTGTTTGCCGCCGCGCTGCTCCTGCCGTTCTTCGCGACGTCCGTCCGGCCGTATCTCGGGCTGGTCATCGCCGGTGCCATTGCGGCGCCGCTGGTCGTCACGGCGGTGCGGACGATCGACCGGAAGGTCTTCCTCGCCGTCGATCGGCATCCCGACCAGCAGATCGTGCTGTTCGACCTTGCGGGCATATCGGTCCTGACCGGGACCGACCAGTTCGCCACCGTCCCCGGCTGGCCCGAACGGACGCTGCCGCCGGTCGCCCGATGCTATACGCCGCATCAATGGGATTCGTTCGCGCCGTGGCGTGGCGGCCCGTGTTCCGGCTATTCCTTCGCCTATGACCGGCTGGACTCCCGCCTGCGCCACCGGTGGTTCGGCGCGATCCTGCGCCATCCGATCGCGTACCTCGATCATCGCCTGACGTTCGCGGCGCATCTCGTGACGACCGGCAAGCATGGCGATTGGGGTGCTGGGGGTTCCGCGCTCAACCGGCCTGATGCCGCCGGTGCGACGCGATCGTTGCAGGAGGTCGCGGCGCGCAGACGTTTCGCGCGGCCGATCCAGCCCTATCGCGATACGATCGGCCCGCTGCCCGCGCGCTGGATCGAATGGCAATTGTTCCGGTCGCCGGTCGGCAACCGGCTGGCGGTGTTCGGCGCGATCCCGCTGCTCGCCTTCTTCTGGTTCCGGCGCGGACGCGGCGTCAGGCCGGGCGCGATCGTGCCGGCGGCACTGGCGGGCGGCAACTTGCTCATGCTCGTCTTCTTCGGCGTGTCGGACGAAGGGCGCTACCTGTTGCCGGGCATGGCATTGTTCTACGTCGCGCTGCTCGCCGCGATCGCGCCGGAACGACCGCGAACCGAAGACGAAAAGGGCGGCGGCGATCCACCGATCGCCACCGCCCCCTGATATCCCGCAACCGCACCACCGGGGTGCGGCGGCAATCGAACGATCAGCCCTCGGCTGCCTCGTCGGCGACCTTCTTCTTGGCGCGCGGCTTCTTGGCCGGTGCCTCGCCCTCGGCCGGAGCGGCTTCCGCCTTCTTCGCCGGTGCCTTGCGGGTCGCGGCCTTCTTCTTGGGCGCTTCCGCCTCGGCAGGCGCGTCGGCGGCGGCTGGTTCCACGTCCTTCGCGGTCACGGCATGGGCATGGTCGTGCCCATGGTCATGATCGTGGTTGCAGTCCGGGCCGTGGACGTGCGGCACCGCGCCTTCCTCGCTCTCGATCGCCGCTTCCAGTTCCTCGCGCGTCACTTCGCGGTCGGTGATCTGGGCCTTGCCGAACAGGAAGTCGACGACCTTGTCCTCGTACAGCGGCGCGCGCAGCTGGGCGGCGGCCATCGGCTCCTGCTGGACATACTGGATGAAGCGCTGACGGTCTTCGGGGCCATACTGCTGCGCGGCCTGCATGATGAGGCGCTGCATCTCCTGCTGCGTCACCTCGACGCCGTTCGCCTGGCCGATCTCCGACAGCAGCAGGCCGAGGCGGACGCGGCGCACCGCGATCTGGCGATAGTCCTCGCGCTCGGCTTCCAGCTCGGCGCGCGCCGCTTCCGGATCGGCCTCATGGCCCGCCTCGTGCTGGAGCTGGTTCCAGATCTGCTCGAACTCGGCCTCGACCATCGACGGCGGCACGTCGAAGTCGTGACCGGCGGCCAGCTGATCGAGCAGCTTGCGCTTCATATGGGTGCGGGTCAGGCCGTTCAGCTCCTGCTCCACCTGCCCCTTGATGAGGCCGCGCAGCTGCTCGAGGCTCTCGAGGCCGAGCGACTTGGCGAATTCATCGTCCGGACCGCCCTCGGCAGGCACCTTCACCGCGGTGATCTTCAGGTCGAAGGTCGCGGGCTTGCCCTTCAGATTCTCGGCCTGGTAATCTTCCGGGAAGGTGACTTCGATCGTCTTCTCGTCGCCCGTCTTCACGCCGACCAGCTGGTCCTCGAACCCGGGGATCAGACGGCCCGAGCCGATCTCGATCGCCATGCCCTCGCCGGTGCCGCCGTCGAACGCCACGCCGTCGACCTTGCCGACGAAGTCCATCACGACCAGATCGCCGGTCGCGGCTGCATGACCCTCGGGCGCGTCGTCATGGCGCTTGTTGCTGCTGGCGAGCTGTTCGAGCTGGGCATCGACCACCGATTCGTCGGCGGGAACGGTCAGCCGCTCCAGCTTCAGATCGTCGATCGCGGGTGCGGGCACGTCGGGCAGCACTTCGAGCGAGACGGTGACGGCGGCATCCTCGCCCGGCGTATACTCACCCGCCAGCGACACCTGCGGCGCGGTGGCCGGGCGCAGCTTCTGCTCGCCGATCAGCGACTGGATGCCGTCCTGGATCGAGGTGTTGAGCGCGTCCTGCGCCAGCGCGGGGCCGTGCATCTTGCGGATCAGGTTCGCGGGCACCTTGCCGGGGCGGAAACCGGGCATGCGGATGGTCGGCGCGACACGCTTCACCTCGGCATCGACCTTGGAATCGATCTCGGCGGCGGTGATGGTCAGCGTGTAGGCGCGCTTCAGGCCCTCGTTCAACGTCTCGACAGTCTGCATTCTCGGGAGCTTTCGTCAATGGAATCGGTTCGGAGCGGCTCCGGCCCTGAGCGGGGCGGCGGCGTCACTGGTGCGGGCGAAGGGAGTCGAACCCCCACATCTTTCGATACTGGAACCTAAATCCAGCGCGTCTACCAGTTCCGCCACGCCCGCCGAGCGGACGCCGCCGGCACGGGCGCGTCTATAGCAGCCGTGCACGTCGGGGCAAGTCGCACGCTTTGCAGATCGCGGGCTCCCTCGCAACCCTCCGGTGCAGCGGGCGTTGAGGGGAGCCAAGGAGAAACCGACCATGCCCGTCGAACCCCCGATCCCCGCCGAGACCCCTGCCCCCGAGCCGGGCGTTGCGCCGACCACGCCGCCGCCGGAGCATCCGGCGCCGCAGAGCGAGCCCGGCCAGCCGAGCGCGCCGCCGCCCGAGATCGACGTGCCCGGCCCCGACATCGACGTGCCCAGCCCGATGCCCGGCGGCGATCCCGGCGTCACCCCGGTCCCCGGCCAACCCGTAATGGAGCAGTGACATGAGCGACCGCGATCGCAGCGCCCACCCCGACAGCGCACCGCAGGACGACACCGACCGCCGCAGCGACATCGAACGCGCAGTGGATTCGGTGAACGGCGATATCGAGCGCGGCGGCACCGACAGCGGTGCCGTGTCGCCGACCGAGCCGACCGTCTCGCCCGACGGCGCGGGCGGTGCAGGCGGGGTCGTTCGCAATCAGGAGGGCGACGGGCAGTAGGTTCGCCCGCTTCCTGGCGCGTTCTCCCCCGCCCCCCGTTCGTCCCGAGCGAAGTCGAGGGACGTGCCGCGGACGCTTCGCAGGGTGCCTCGACTACGCTCGACACGAACGGGCAGGTGCAGAGAACCCACCGCACGGAATACGCCCTACGGAACCCGCCGCGCGGTCAGCACCCGGACCGGCGCGGCGGGCATCTCGCCCTTGAACGCGCCGTTGCTCGATTTCGCCGGATCGACCGGCGTGTCGAGGATCTTCAGCAGGACGTCCCGTCCCTCGACGATCCGGGCAAAGGCCGCATAGCCCTGCCCGTCCGCCGGCACCCCCGGCTGCGCATCCAGCGCACGGCGCTGGTCGCCGACCGAGATGGTGAACTCCCCCCGCGCCGTGCCCAGTCCCAGGCGTGCGATCGAGAGCGTGCCGTCGGTGTGCGACAGCCCGGTCTGGGTCGTCGGCTCGTGCTTGATCGGCGGCAGTATCTTCTTCGCATCGCCATGCGGGCCGAACTGGACGAAGCCGAATTCGGGCGCGACCTTGACCACGCGATAGAAGCTCACGCCGTCGAGCCGCTTCTGATCGACATAGCGCAGGAAATTGGCGGCGCTGATCGGCGCGCGCTTCACCTCGACCTCGACGGTCAGCGTGCCCGCGGTCGTGACGATCGCGACGCGCGGCAGCGGCGGCTCGGGCGCCTGCGCCGCGCCCGGTACCGCCGCGACGACGGCCAGCGCCGCCACGATCGCCCGCCGCGTCGCGCGCATCAGCCCAGCGCCTTCCTGAGCAGGTCGTTGACGACGCCCGGATTGGCTTTGCCGCCCATCGCCTTCATCGTCTGCCCCACGAAGAAACCGAACAGCTTGTCCTTGCCGCCGCGATAGTCGGCGACCTTGTCGGCGTTCTTCGCCATCACCTCGGCGATCGCGGCCTCGATCGCGCCGGTGTCGCTGGTCTGCTTGAGGCCGCGTTCCTCGACGATCGCATTCGCGCCCTGCCCCGTTTCGAGCATGATCTCGAACACCTGCTTCGACAGCGTGCCCGACAGCGTCCCGTCAGCGACGAGACGGAGCAGTTCCGCCCCCTGCGCGGGCGAAACCGGGCTGTCGGCGATGCCTTTACCCAATCGGTTGAGCGCACCGAACAGGTCGGAAATCAACCAGTTGGCAGCGGACTTTGCCGCCACGTCCGAACCGCATGCCGCCAGCAGCGCCTCGAACCAGCGTGCCGTCTCCACCTCGGCGGTCAGCACCGCCGCATTGTAGCGCGACAGGCCCAGTTCGCCTTCATAGCGCGCCCGCTTGGCATCGGGCAGTTCAGGCAGCGACGCGCGGCACTCGTCGAGGAACGCATCGTCGAGTTCGAGCGGCAGCAGATCGGGATCGGGGAAGTAGCGGTAATCATGCGCATCTTCCTTCGACCGCATCGACCGGGTGACGCCCTTGTCGGGATCGAACAGGCGGGTCTCCTGCACGATCCGCCCGCCGTCCTCGATCACCGCGACCTGCCGGTTCGCCTCATATTCGATCGCCGCCATCACGAAGCGGACCGAATTGACGTTCTTGGTTTCGGTCCGCGTCCCGAACTCCTCGCCCGGACGCCGGACCGAGACGTTGACGTCGGCGCGCATCGACCCTTGGTCCATATTGCCGTCGCACGACCCGACATAGCGGAGGATCGTCCTCAGCTTCGAGAGGTAAGCCCCTGCTTCCGCAGGCGAACGCATGTCGGGGCGGCTGACGATCTCCATCAGCGCCACGCCCGACCGGTTGAGATCGACATAGGATCGCGTCGGATGCTGGTCGTGCATCAGCTTGCCCGCATCCTGCTCGACATGGATGCGCTCGACGCCGATCGCCTTGACCGGGCTGTTCGGGTCCTTCTCGTCCAGCACGATCTCGACCACGCCCTCGCCGACCAGCGGGTGGTAGAGCTGGCTGATCTGATAGCCCTGCGGCAGATCGGCGTAGAAATAGTTCTTGCGATCGAACCGCGACCATTTGTTGATGACCGCATCGATCGCCATGCCGGTGCGCACCGCCTGGCGGATGCACTCGCGGTTCGGCGTCGGCAGCATGCCGGGCATCGCCGCATCGACCAGACTGACCTGCGTGTTCGGCT
This sequence comes from Sphingomonas silueang, assembly GCF_040049155.1. Taxonomy (NCBI): domain Bacteria; kingdom Pseudomonadati; phylum Pseudomonadota; class Alphaproteobacteria; order Sphingomonadales; family Sphingomonadaceae; genus Sphingomonas; species Sphingomonas silueang. The sequence goes on along the minus strand of NZ_JBDZDK010000003.1, from coordinate 262,301 downwards.
CCGCGCCGAACGCGGTGGCCGCGCCCGAGAACAGCTTGGCGTTCGACGTGACCTGCGCGTGGACCTCAAGGCCGATCACGACCTCCCAGTCGCCGGTCGCGCCACGGATGCGGTAGGTGGATTCAGTCATCTTCTTCTGCTCCGACCAGAGCGTCTCACCGCCGGCTGTTTCCGCCGGCGAAACAACGCCCTGAACAATTCCACTATGGCCTCACCGATCGCTTCAACGAGCAATTCGGCGAGGAACCGCATCTCACCACCACCGGTCCGCGCGCGCGACGAACCCGGCGCGCTGCTCGATCGCCAGCCCGGCGTTCAGCACGCCCTGCTCGTCCAGCGGCTTGCCGATGATCTGCAACCCCAGCGGCAGCCCGTCCTTGTCGACGCCGCCCGGCACGCTCATCGCGGGCAGCCCGGCCAGCGACGACGGCACGGTGAACACGTCGTTGAGATACATCGCGATCGGATCGGCCGACTTCTCGCCCAGCGCAAATGCCGCCGACGGCGCGGTCGGGGTGAGCAGCACATCACACTGTTCCCACGCCCGCTCGAAATCCTGCGCGATCAGCGTGCGGACCTTCTGCGCCTGCGTATAATAGGCATCGTAGAAGCCCGCCGACAGCACATAGGTGCCGATCAGGATGCGCCGCTTGACCTCGTCGCCGAAGCCCGCCGCACGGGTCGCGGCATACATGTCCTGCAACCCGGCTCCGTCGGGCAGCACCCGCTGGCCGTAGCGCACGCCGTCATAGCGCGCGAGGTTCGACGACGCCTCGGCGGGGGCGATGATGTAATAGGCCGGGAGCGCGTACTTCGTGTGCGGCAGCGAAACCTCGACGATCTCGGCACCCGCGTCCTTCAGCCAGTCGATCCCGCGCTGCCACAGCGCCTCGATCTCGGCAGGCATGCCCTCGACGCGATATTCCCGGGGGATGCCGACGCGCTTGCCCGTCAGGTCGGCGTTCAGCCCGGCTTCCCACGCGGGCACGGGCAGGTCGAGCGAGGTCGAATCCTTCGGATCATACCCGGCCATCGCCTCCAGCATGATCGCGCAGTCGCGCACGTCGCGCGCCATCGGCCCCGCCTGGTCGAGCGAGGAGGCGAAGGCGACCACCCCCCAGCGCGAGCAGCGGCCATAGGTCGGCTTGATGCCCGTAATGCCGACGAAGGCGGCGGGCTGGCGGATCGAGCCGCCGGTGTCGGTGCCGGTCGCCGCAGGGCACAGCCGCGCCGCGATCGCCGCCGACGATCCGCCCGACGAACCGCCCGGCGCCATCGCCGCATCGCTCCCCGGACGCCGCCACGGCGAAATGACGTTGCCGAACGCGCTGGTCTCGTTCGACGAACCCATGGCGAACTGGTCGAGGTTCAGCTTGCCGAGCATCCCCGCGCCCGCCGCCCACAGCTTGCCCGAGACGGTCGATTCATACTGCGGCACGAAGCCCTTGAGGATGCCGCTCGCCGCGGTCGTCTCGACGCCCCTGGTGCAGAACAGGTCCTTCATGCCGATCGGCACACCCGCCAGCGGCTTAAGCGGCTCGCCCGCGGCCCGTGCCGCGTCGGCGGCATCGGCGGCGGCGCGGGCATGCTCCGGCGTCTCGACGAGGAAGGCGTTGAGCGGCTTCGCGGCACTGACGACCGCGCTGAACGCATCGGCGACGTCGCGCGCGGAAAAGCTGCCGTCGCGAACGCCGTCGCGGATCGCGGCGACGCCAAGGTCGGTAAGGTCGGTCATGCGGCAGTCCTGAAACGGGGTGATGGGGCGACGATCATTCGATCACCTTGGGCACGGTGAAGAAGCCGTGCTCGCCCTGCGGCGCGTTGGCCAGCACCGCGTCGCGCACGTCGCCGTCGGTGACGACGTCCTCGCGCAGCCGCAGATGGTTGGGGATGACGGCGGTCATCGGCGCGACGCCGCTGGTATCGACCTCGCCCAGTTGCTCGATCCAGCCGAGGATGTTGCCGAGTTCGGGGGCGAGCCGATCGGCTTCGGCGTCGGAGATGGCGATGCGGGCGAGGCTCGCCACGCGCTTCACGGTTGCAGGTTCGACGGACATGGCCCAAGCGGCTAGCATCCCGCCCGGCGCGCGACAAGCGGTCAGCTACAGCACGTCGCCCGCATGGACGATGACGATGGTACCGCCGGGTTCGCGCAGCCGCATCGTGCCGTCCGGCTCGATCCCGTCGAACACCCCCGCCCGCTCGCTGCCATCGGGCAGGCGCACGCGTACCGGCGTGCCGAGCGGTTGCGCCGCCGCGAGCCAGTCGGTGCGGATCGTATCGAGCCCGCCGCGCCGCCATTGGTCGAGCCGCTGCGCGAACCGGTCGCGCAGGCGTTCGGCGGCGTCGCGCGGGGTGAGCAGGATGCCATGGTCGATCAGTGCGGTCGTCGGACGCTCTGCCAGATCGGGATGCTCGGCAAGATTGACGCCGAAGCCGACCACCACCGCATTCCCTGCCCCGCGTTCGAGTAGGATGCCCGACAGCTTGGCCGGACCGATCAGCAGGTCGTTGGGCCATTTGATCCGCGCCCGCCCGGGCAGCAGCGCGTCGACCACGTCGAACAGCGCAAGCGGGGCGACCAGCGCCAGCGTCTGCGCCGGCGGATCGTCCGGGCGAAGGCGGACGATGGTGCTGGCGAACAAATTGCCGCCGCCGTCGATCCACGTCCGGCCCATCCGCCCGCGCCCGGCGACCTGCCGCCCGGCGCGCAGCCAGTCGCCCTCGGGCGCTCCGGCGGCGGCGGCGGTCAGCAGGTCGGCGTTGGTCGATCCGGTCTCGGCGACGAAACGGATCGTCAGAACAGCGCCCGTGCGGCGGTCATCGTCCAAGCGGTCAGCGCCGGCATCAGGAACATGCCGACCGGCGAGATGACGATGGCGCTCGCCGCGATCAGCCCGCCCTCGACCAGCGCAGGCTCGCGCTGGAACGCAGGCGCGGGATCGTCGAAGTACATCGTCTTGACGACGCGCAGGTAGTAATAGGCACCGATCACCGAGGCCGCGATACCGATCACCGCCAGCGGGAACAGCCCGGCCTGCACCGCCGCGTCGAACACCGCATATTTGGCCCAGAAGCCGAGCAGCGGCGGAATACCGGCGAGCGAGAACATGAAGATCGCCAGCGCCAGCGCCAGCGCAGGCCGGGTGCGCGACATGCCCGCAAGGCTCGCCAGCGTTTCCACCGGCTGCCCGTCCTCGCCCCGCATCTGGAGCACGATCAGGAACGAACCCAGCGTCATGACGATATAGATGGCAAGGTAGAACAGCACGCCCGCGACGCCCGCCTGCGTGCCCGCCGCCAGACCGATCAGCGCGAAGCCGACGTTGTTGATCGACGAATAGGCGAGCAGCCGCTTGATATTGCCCTGCCCGATCGCACCGACCGCGCCGAGCACGATCGAGGCGAGTGCCGCGAACACCACGATCTGCCGCCAGTCGGCAACCGCCGGGCCCATCGCCTCGACCGCGACACGCAGCGCCATGCCCATGGCGGCAACCTTCGGCGCGGAGGCGAAGAATGCCGTCACCGGGGTCGGCGCGCCTTCGTACACATCGGGCGTCCACATGTGGAACGGCACCGCCGCCAGCTTGAACGCGATCCCGGCGAACACGAACACCAGCCCGAACAGCAGCCCCGTCGTACGACCGCCGCTATAGGCGGTGGCGATGTCGACGAACAGCGTCGTGCCCGAGAAGCCGTACACGAGGCTGATGCCGTAGAGCAGGATACCCGACGCCAGTGCACCCAGCACGAAATACTTCAGGCCCGCTTCCGCCGAGCGCGTGTCGCGCCGCATGAAGCTGGCAAGGACATAGGCGGCAAGGCTCTGCAACTCGAGGCCGACATAGAGCAGCAGCAGGTCCGCCGCCGACACCATCATGCCCATGCCGCACGCCGACAGCAGGATCAGCACCGGATATTCGGGCTTCAGGTCGTCGCCGGTGGTCCGTGCGAAGAAGCGCGGCGCGATGATGATCGCCACCGCCGACGCGATGTAGATCAGCGCCTTGGCGAACCCGGCAAAGGCATCGGCGCGGTACATGCCGCCAAAGGCGGTGCCGCCCGACGATCCGTTGCCGACTAGCGCCACGCCCGCTCCGGCGAGAACGAATACCGCCGCGATGCTGATCGCGCGCGTCGCCGCCTGCTTGCCCCATGCCGACGCGAGCATCAGCACGATCGCCCCGATGCCGAGCACCAGCTCGGGCAGCGTCATCGTCAATTGTTCGGCGTAGCTCATCAGTGCGATTCCCCGTGCGCCGCTTCGCCGCCGCCCGTATGATGTTGCGCGGCCGCAGCCGCCGGATTGCCCGCGGTCGGACGCGAGTCCGACCCCGGATTGGCCCGCTCGATCCGTTCGAGCAGCAGCGCCACGTCGCCGCGCATCGGCTTCAGGAAGCTCTCGGGATACACGCCCATCCACAGCACCACCGCAGCGATCGGTGCCAGCAGCAGCAACTCGCGCGGATTGACGTCGCGCATCGCCTTAACATCGTCATGCACCAGATCGCCCAGCGCGATGCGACGATAGAGATAGAGCGAATAGGCCGCGCCGAGGATGATGCCGGTGGTGCAGATCAGCGCCGCCCAGGTCGAAACCTGATAGGTGCCGGCAAGGCTCAGAAACTCGCCGACGAAGCCCGACGTGCCGGGCAAGCCGATCGACGCCATGGTGAACAGCAGGAAGAACACGGCATAGCGCGGCATGTTGATCGCGAGACCGCCGTAGCGCGAAATCTCGCGGGTGTGCAGCCGGTCGTAGATGATGCCGACGCACAGGAACAGCGCGCCCGACACCAGCCCGTGGCTGAGCATCACGATCATCGCGCCCTCGATCCCCTGCTGGTTGAAGGCGAACAGGCCGATCGTGACGATCGCCATGTGCGCGACCGAGGAATAGGCGATCAGCTTCTTCATGTCGCTCTGCACCAGCGCGACGAGCGAGGTATAGACCACCGCCACCGCCGAGAGGGTGAAGATCAGCCAGGTGAACTGCCCCGTCGCCTCCGGGAACATCGGGATGGCGAAGCGCAGGAAGCCATAGCCGCCGAGCTTGAGCAGCACGCCCGCGAGGATCACCGAACCCGCGGTCGGCGCCTGCACGTGCGCGTCGGGCAACCAGGTGTGGACCGGCCACATCGGCATCTTGACCGCGAACGACGCAAAGAACGCCAGCCACAGCCATGTCTGCACGTCCGCCGGGAAGTCGTATGCCATCAGCGTCGGAATGTCAGAGGTGCCCGCGACGTCGATCATGTAGATCATCGCGATCAGCATCAGCACCGAGCCGAGCAGCGTGTAGAGGAAGAACTTGTACGATGCGTAGATGCGGTTCGCACCGCCCCAGATGCCGATGATGAGGTACATCGGGATCAGGCCGCCCTCGAAGAAGACGTAGAACAGCAGCAGATCCTGCGCCGCGAAGGTGCCGATCATCAGCACCTCGACGCCGAGGAACAGCGCCATATATTCCGGCACCCGGTTCGTGACCGAACTCCACGACGCGCCGATGCAGATCGGCATCAGGAACACGCTGAGCATGATGAGCATCAGCGCGAAGCCGTCGATGCCCAGCGCCCAGGCGAAGCGCCCGAACACATCGGCATGTTCGACGAACTGCCACTGTGCGCCGCCCACATCGAAGCTGGCCCACAGCGCGATGCCGAGCACGAAGTCGATCAGCGTGGCGACCAGCGCCGTCCAGCGCGCGGCGTTCGCCGACACGAACAGGCACAATACCGCCGCGATGGCCGGCACCGCCAGCATCACCGACAGGATCGGGAAGCCGTTCACTTGTTATTCCCCCGAACCAGTTGCTTGAAACCGCGCATCACGACGCGATCGCCCAGGTGACTGCCGCCGTCAGGCCGATCAGCATGACGAAGGCATAGGTGTAGAGATAGCCGGTCTGCATCTTCACCGCCAAGCGGCTCGACAGCCCGACCAGCGCCGCCGACCCGTCGGGGCCGAAGCGGTTGATCGTCTGCTCGTCGCCGCGCTTCCAGAAGAAGCGACCGAAGGCGAAGGCGGGCCGCACGAAGATCAGATGGTACAGCTCGTCGAAATACCACTTCTTCAGCAGGAAGCGGTGCAGCACGCGGAAGGTATCCGCGATGCCCGCCGCCGTGCCCGGCCGCGCGATATAGATGTAGAAGGCGCTCGCCAGGCCGATCAGCATCACGATCGTCGCGGCCAGTTTCACCATGAGCGGCACCTCGTGCATCGCATGCATCAGATGTTCGTCGAAGAACAGGCTGCCCTTCCAGAAGGTCTCGCCCGCCTCCGGCTCGATGAACCAGTGGTGGAAGACATAGCCCGCCGCGACCGCGCCGACCGTCAGCACGATCAGCGGGATCAGCATGACCAGCGGGCTTTCGTGCGGGTGATAGCCCGCCGTGCCCACGACCACGTCGCTGGCATGCGGGTCATGGGTCGACGGGGCATGGCCCGCGTCTTCCGCCGCCGGATGCGCGTCGTGGTCGTGGTGGGCGTGATCGTCATGGCCATGGCCATGCGCATCGTGCACCGCGTGCTGGATATGCTCCGACCCGGCCCAGCGCGGCTTGCCGAAGAAGGTCAGGAACATCAGCCGCCACGAATAGAAGCTGGTCAGCAGCGCGGCGAAGGTACCGACATAGAAGGCGCCATAGCCGCCCGGACCCGAGGCCCACGCCGCCTCGAGGATCGCGTCCTTCGAGTGATAGCCCGCAAAGCCGCCGACGCCGTAGATGCCGACCCCGGTGATCGCCAGCGTCCCCGCCATCATCGCCCAGAAGGTGAGCGGGATGTGCTTCCGAAGGCCGCCGTAGAAGCGCATGTCCTGCTCATGGTGCATCGCATGGATGACCGAACCGGCGCCGAGGAACAACAGCGCCTTGAAGAAGGCGTGGGTGAACAGGTGGAACATCGCCGCGCCGTACGCACCGACACCGGCGGCGAAGAACATGTAGCCGAGCTGCGAACAGGTCGAATAGGCGATCACGCGCTTGATGTCGGTCTGCACCAGCCCGATCGTCGCCGCGAACAGACAGGTCGCGGCGCCGACGGCGGTGACGACCGACAGCGCGGTCGGCGACACCTCGAACATCGGCGACAGGCGACAGACCATGAACACGCCCGCCGTGACCATCGTCGCGGCGTGGATCAGCGCCGACACCGGGGTCGGCCCCTCCATCGCATCCGGCAACCAGGTGTGGAGCCCGAGCTGCGCCGACTTGCCCATCGCGCCGACGAACAGCAGCAGGCACAGGACGGTCATCGTGTCGGCACGGAACCACAGGAAGCCGATCGTCGAACCCGCCATCGACGGTGCGGCCTCGAGGATCGCCGGGATCGAGATCGTCCCGAACACCAGATAGGTGCCGAAGATGCCGAGCATGAAGCCGAGATCGCCGACGCGGTTGACGACGAACGCCTTGATCGCGGCGGCATTGGCCGAGGGCTTGCGGAACCAGAAGCCGATCAGCAGGTAGGAGGCGAGGCCCACGCCTTCCCAGCCGAAGAACATCTGCACCAGATTGTTCGCCGTCACCAGCATCAGCATGGCGAAGGTGAACAGCGACAGATAGGCGAAGAAGCGCGGCTGATCGGGGTCCTCGCTCATATAGCCCCAGCTATAGAGGTGGACCAGCGCCGAGACGCTGGTGATGACCACCAGCATGACTGCGGTCAGCGCATCGACGCGCAGTTCCCACGCGATGTCCATCCCGCCCGACAGGATCCACGTCGACACCGGCGCGACGCCCGCCGTCGCGGTGCCGGTTAGGAAGGGGATGAAGATGCTCCACGACAGCGCGGCGGCCGCCAGCAGCCCCACCGTCGTCACGATCTTGGGAAAGGCGATCCCGAAGGCGCGGTTCGACAGCCCGGCGACGATCGACGCCAGCAGCGGCAGGAACACGACGATATGGATGGCGCTCATGCGAACGCCCCCGAAACCCGAAAAGCCACCGGCATCACCCCTTCATCCGGTTGACGTCGTCGACCGCGATGGAACCGCGACCACGGAAATAGATGACCATGATGGCCAGACCGATCGCGCTTTCGCCCGCGGCCACCGCCAGCACGAACATCGCGAAGATCTGCCCCACCAGATCGCCCAGCTGCGCCGAAAAGGCGACGAAGTTCAGGTTCACCGCCAGCAGGATCAGTTCGATCGACATCAGGATGACGATCAGGTTCTTGCGGTTCAGGAAGATGCCGAGCACCCCCAGCGTGAACAGGATCGCCGCGACGACCAGATAATGGGTGACCCCGATCACAGTTCGACCCCCTGCCCGACGGGCTGATTGACGTTGCGCGTGGCGTCCTTCGCCCGGCGGTTGATCTGCCGGTTGATGTTCTGCCGCCGCGAGTCGACGCGGACGCGGTGGGTCAGCACGATCGCGCCGATCATCGCCACCAGCAGCACCAGCCCGACGCCCTCGAAGACATAGAGATAGCGGGTGTAGAGCAGCCGCCCGATCGCCTCGATATTGGGCACCGCGACCTCGACCGGCGCGATGCGGCGCGCCATGTCGATCCGGCCCGCGGTCCACGCATAGGCCCCGACGATCAGTTCGACCGCGAGCAGCACCGCCAGCGCCAGCCCTGCGGGCAGATAGCGGACGAACCCGGCGCGCAGTTCGGTGAAGTCGATGTCGAGCATCATCACCACGAACAGGAACAGCACCGCGACCGCGCCGACATAGACGATGACGAGCAGCATCGCGATGAACTCGGCACCGGCCAGCACCATCAGCCCGGCGGCGTTGAAGAAGGCGAGGATCAGCCACAGCACCGAATGGACCGGATTGCGCGACGTGATCGTCAGCGCGGCCGATGCCACCACGATCGTGGCGAACAGATAGAAGGCGAGTGTCTGGATCACGAGCGCTGCTCTTCCCCCTGTTCGCCCCGCTTGCTGCGGGACGATACGCTTGTCAGTTGATCGGCGGCGCGGAGCACCCGCGTGCCGCCGTTACGGAATACCGGCGCCCTTACCGATAGGGCGCGTCGCTCGCAAGGTTCGCGGCGATGGCGCGTTCCCAGCGGTCGCCGTTCGCGAGCAGCTTGTCCTTGTGGTAGATCAGCTCCTCGCGCGTCTCGGTCGCGAACTCGAAGTTCGGCCCCTCGACGATGGCATCGACCGGGCAAGCCTCCTGGCACAGTCCGCAGTAGATGCACTTGGTCATGTCGATGTCGTAGCGCGTCGTGCGGCGGCTGCCGTCGGCACGCGGTTCGGCCTCGATCGTGATCGCCAGCGCCGGGCACACCGCCTCGCACAGCTTGCACGCGATGCAGCGCTCTTCCCCGTTGGGATAGCGGCGCAACGCATGCTCACCGCGGAAGCGGGGCGAGATCGGGTTCTTCTCATACGGGTAGTTGATCGTCGCCTTGGGCTTGAAGAAATACCGCAGCGTCAGCGCGTGCGCCTTCACGAACTCCCACAGGGTGAACGATCGGATGGTCTGGGCGATACTCATGCGGGCAATCCTACGCGGTCGATCATCAGATAACCGGAGACGAGGAAGACGAAGGTCAGCGACAGCGGCAGGAAGATCTTCCAGCCCAGCCGCATCAGCTGGTCATAGCGGTAGCGCGGGACCGTCGCCTTGATCCAGCTGAAGACGAAGAAGAAGAAGAAGGTCTTGGCGAGGAACCAGAGGATGCCCGGCACGAAATAGAGCGGGGCCCAGTCGACCGGCGGCAGCCAGCCACCCCAGAACAGCAGCGCGTTGAGCGCGCACATCAGGATGACGTTGGCATATTCGCCGAGCCAGAACAGCGCGAAGGCCATCGACGAATATTCGGTCTGATACCCTGCGACCAGTTCCGATTCCGCCTCGGTCAGGTCGAACGGCGCGCGCGCGGTTTCGGCGAGCGACGAGATCAGGAACACCACCGCCATCGGGAACAGCAGCGGGTTGAAGCCGAAGCCGTTGATGAAGCCGAGGATATGGCCGCGCTGCTCCATCACGATCGTCGTCAGGTTGAACGAACCGGCCCACAGCACGACCGCGATGAGCACGAAGCCGATCGCGACTTCGTAGCTGACCATCTGCGCGGCGGCCCGCAGCGCCGAGTAGAACGGATATTTCGAGTTCGACGCCCAGCCCGAGATGATGACGCCATACACCCCGAGCGACGACGCCGCGAGGATGTAGAGCAGGCCGACGTTGATGTCCGCCACCACGACGCCGACATCGAACGGGATCACCGCCCAGACGATCAGCGCCACGGTGAAGGTGATGATCGGGGCCAGCAGGAACAGCCCGCGATTGGCCGAGGCGGGGACGATGGTTTCCTGCAGGAACACCTTCAGGCCGTCGGCGAACGACTGCAGCAGTCCCAGCGGACCGACGACGTTCGGGCCGCGGCGCAGCGCCATCGCCGCCCAGACCTTGCGATCGACATAAATAATCATCGCCACCGCCAGCATCAGCGGCAGCGCGATCACGAGGATGCCGACCAGCGTGGCGATCGTCCACGCCCAGCCATAGGGCAGGCCGATGGTGGTTTCAAAAAACGAGGTCACTCGGCGGCCTCCGCGAAATCCTGGCCATGGACAAGTTCGGCCGAACAACGCTGCATCGTCGGGCTGGCCCGGCAGATGGCGTTGGTCAGATAGAAGTCGGCGACCGGATAGGTCACCGTGCCCGACGCCTTAGCGTCGAGCGCGGGCGGGTTCCAGTCAAACCGCACCAGACCTTCGGTCGCCAGTTCGGGCACCGCCGCCGCCATGCCTGCGCGGACGCCGGCGAAATCGTCGAACGGCAGCGTGACGCCCAGCACCTCGCCCAGCGCGCGCAGGATCGACCAGTCGTCGCGCGCATCGCCCGGCGCGAACACGGCGCGGTCGCCGCGCTGCACCCGGCCCTCGAGGTTCACATAGGTGCCCGGCTTCTCGGCATAGCTGGCGCCCGGCAGCACGATGTCCGCCGCCGCCGCGCCCTTGTCGCCGTGATGGCCGATATAGACCTTGGTGCTGTTCGCGAACTGGGTGAAATCCACCTCGTCCGCGCCGAGGAAGAACACCAGCTTCGGGCTCGCCGCCACGATGTCGGCGATGCCGCCCGGCTGCGCATAGCCCAGCATCAGCGCGCCCATGCGGGCGGCGGCGAGATGGACGACGTTGAAGCCGTTCCACGGCGTGCCGTCCTCCAGCGTGCGGACGAGATTGCCGTCCTGCGCCAGCTTGAGCGCGGCACCATGGCCGTTCCTCAGCGCGGCAGGACCGAGGATGACCATCGGCCGCTTGGCCGCATCCAGCGCTTCGGCGGCACGATCGGGCAGGCCGTTCAGCAGCCCCAGATCGTCGCCCAGCCATTCGGCGCGATAGGTCAGATCGACTTCCGGCCCGATGGCGAAGACGCGCGCGCCCTTCTTGATCGCCTTGCGGACGCGGGTGTTGATGAGCGGTGCCTCGTGGCGCAGGTCGCTGCCGACCAGCAGGATCGCGTCCGCCTCCTCGACACCGGCGATGGTCGAGTTGAACGCGACCGCGCCGAGGCTGGTCACGTCATAGGCCATGCCGGTCTGCCGCCCCTCGAGCAGCGTCGAGCCGAGCGCATTCACCAGCGCCTTGGCGGCGAACATCGTCTCGCAATCGAGCAGGTCGCCCGCGATCGCCGCGACCGAGCTGCCGGCGTTCACCGCCGCGATCGCCGCGAACGCTTCGTCCCATTCCGCCGCGACCAGCTTGCCGCCCTTGCGGACATAGGGCTTGTCGAGGCGACGGCGGACCAGGCCGTCGACGGCGTGGCGCGTCTTGTCGTGCGCCCATTCCTCGTTCACGTCCTCGTTGATGCGCGGCACGCAGCGCAGCACCTGCCGCCCGCGCGCGTCGAGGCGGATGTTGGTGCCGACCGCATCCATCACGTCGATCGCGAGGGTCTTCTTCAGCTCCCACGGACGCGCCTCGAACGCATAGGGCTTGCTGGTCAGCGCGCCGACCGGGCACAGGTCGACGATATTGCCCGACAGTTCGCTCGACACCGCCTGTTCGAGATAGCTGGTGATCTGCATGTTCTCGCCGCGATAGATCGCGCCGATCTCCTCCACGCCCGCAACCTCTTCGGCGAAGCGGATGCAGCGGGTGCACTGGATGCAGCGGGTCATGACCGTCTTGACGATCGGCCCCATGTACTTTTCGGTAACGGCCCGCTTGTTCTCGTCATAGCGCGAATGGCCGCGGCCATAGGCGATCGACTGGTCCTGCAGGTCGCACTCGCCGCCCTGGTCGCAGATCGGGCAGTCGAGCGGATGGTTGATGAGCAGGAACTCCATCACGCCCTCGCGCGCGGCCTTCACCATCGCGCTGTCAGTGCGGATTTCCTGATTGTCGGCGGCGGGCAGAGCGCACGACGCCTGCGGCTTGGGCGGCCCCGGCTTCACCTCGACGAGGCACATGCGGCAATTGCCCGCGATCGACAGCCGCTCGTGATAGCAGAAGCGCGGGATTTCCTTGCCCGCCGCTTCGCATGCCTGGAGGACGGTCGCGCCCTGCGGCACCTCGACCTCGATCCCGTCTACCTTGACCTTCGGCATTACCTGGCTTCCTGCGACACGGTCCGCGCGACGGGGACGGTTCCGCGATACAGAACCTCACCCAAAGCGCCTTCCAAAATGGTCTTTCCCAACTTGATCTCCTGCCCGCTCGGCAGGCACGGTCCCAGGAGCGGCGCGAGCGCGGCGAACGCGGCGTCCTGTTCCTTGCTGGCGGCCGGCTTCAGGACGACCGCCTTCGCCGTTTCGGGGTCGCGCTGCACGACGCAGGCCGCGAACGACAGCAACGCGAGTTGCACCGCGATCTCGGGATCGGCAGCGGCCACCGGGGTATGCGCGTCGAACGCCACCGCCGGCATGCGCCACGCCGCCCCGCGACGTTCCGCCTGGTTGCGCCGCCGGTACAGTTCCGTGAACAGCGCGCCGCGCATCAGCAGCGGCTTCATCCGCATCTGGCCCGACGACAGACAATCGTCGTCCGCAGCCTTCGCGACCAGCGTGTCGCCCAGCCGCTCCGCCGGTTGCGCGACGATCGCGGACACCTGCGACGGCTTGCGGTCGACAGTGCAGCGGGCGAACTGCGCCAGCGTCACCCGCGCGCGGGCATGCTCGGACAGGCCGGGCGAGTCCGGAATGCGCGCGCGACGCGGCACAGCGATCCGCGAGCCGGTGTCTTCCTCCACCTGCCGCTGCGCGAGCGCGGGGGACGCGACCGACGACAGTGCCACCATCAGGAGCAGCGCTCGTGTCACTCGGCGGCTTCCTGCATCGGCAGCGCGCCGCGACCGTGCTTCTCGTTGATCCGCCGCTCCAGTTCGGGGCGGAAGTTCTTGATGAGCCCCTGGATCGGCCATGCCGCCGCATCGCCCAGCGCGCAGATGGTGTGGCCCTCGACCTGCTTCGTCACCTGCTGCAGCGTGTCGATCTCGGACAGGTCGGCGTCGCCGGTGCGCAGCCGCTCCATCACCCGCCACATCCAGCCGGTGCCCTCGCGGCACGGCGTACACTGGCCGCAGCTCTCGTGCTTGTAGAAGTACGACAGGCGGCTGATCGCGCGCACGACGTCGGTCGACTTGTCCATGACGATCACCGCCGCGGTGCCGAGACCCGACCCGACCGCCTTCAGCCCGTCGAAGTCCATCGGCGCGTCGATGATATGCTCGGCCTTGACCAGCGGCACCGACGATCCGCCGGGGATGACGCACAGGAGGTTGTCCCACCCGCCGCGGATGCCGCCGCAATGCTTCTCGATCAGCTCGCGGAACGGGATGCTCATCGCTTCCTCGACCACGCAGGGGCGGTTCACATGGCCGCTGATCTGGAACAGCTTGGTGCCGCGGTTGTTCTCGTTGCCGAAGCTCGCGAACCATTCCGCACCGCGCCGCAGGATCGTCGGCACCACCGCAATCGATTCGACGTTGTTGACCGTCGTAGGGCAGCCATACAGGCCCGCCCCCGCCGGGAACGGCGGCTTGAGCCGGGGCTGGCCCTTCTTGCCCTCGAGCGATTCCAGCATCGCGGTCTCTTCGCCGCAGATATAGGCACCGGCACCCCGGTGGGCGAACACGTCGAAGTCATAGCCCGAACCACAGGCGTTCTTGCCGAGCAGCCCCTTGGCATAGGCCTCGGCGATCGCCGCGAACAGCACCTCGGCCTCGCGGATATATTCGCCGCGGATGTAGATGTACGCCGCACGCGCGCGCATCGCGAAGCCCGCGACCAGTGCGCCCTCGATCAGCTTGTGCGGATCGTGACGGATGATCTCGCGGTCCTTGCACGAACCGGGTTCGGACTCGTCGGCGTTGATGACGAGGAAATTGGGCCGGTCGGGCTTCGGCGCCTTCGGCATGAACGACCATTTGGTGCCGGTCGGGAAGCCCGCCCCGCCGCGCCCGCGCAGGCCCGATGCCTTGATGCGGTCGATGATATTGTCCGGCCCCAGCGCCAGCAGCGCCTTCGTATTGTCCCAGTCACCCCGCTTCTGCGCGGCGTCGAGGTTCCACGGCTGGAACCCGTAGACGTTGGTGAAGATGCGATCCTTGTCGGCCAGCATCCTTATCGTCCCTTCCCGATCGCCTTTTCGGCGATGAAATACACGGCGACCATCGCGGCGATGCCGATGGCGATGCCGATCAGCTTCAGCGCACCGACAAACAGTTCGAGCGCGATCCACAGCACCACGATCCCGACGAGGACCGCGAGCAGCAGGCTGCCCAGCGCCCTCATGCCGCCGTCCCCGGCGTCACGCCCCATTCCGGGCGATAGTCGTGGTTCTCGGTCATCATCGCGGCGAGGTTGGTCGGTTCCCCGACCGGCTCGACGGTGTGGCGACCGGGCTCCTGCGTGCCGGGCTTGGGCGTCTCGCCCTTGGCCAGCGCCTCGAGGATCGCGGTGGTGCGATCGTAATCGAGATCCTCGTAATTGTCGTCGTTGATCTGGACCATCGGCGCGGAGGCGCAATTGCCCATGCACTCGACCTCGGTCAGCGTGAACAGGCCGTCCGGCGTGGTCCTGCCCTTCACCAGCCCGCGGTTCTTGCACGCGGCGAACACGTCGTCCGACCCGCGCAGCATGCACGGCGTCGTGCCGCACACCTGCACGTGATAGCGCCCGACCGGTGCGAGGTTGAACATGGTGTAGAAGGTCGCGACCTCGTACACCCGCATGTACGGCATATCGAGTTCGCGCGCGACATATTCGATCACCGGAACCGGCAGCCAGCCCTGCGTCTGCGTCTCCGCCCCCACCTGCCGCTGGGCGAGGTCGAGGAACGGGATGGTGCACGACTGCTGGCGGCCCGCCGGATAGCGCCCGACGATCTCGCGCGCCTTTTCGGCGTTCGCCGGGTTCCACGCGAACCCGCCCCAGCGGGCGCGGACTTCGGCTTCGTCGGGGATCTGGGGTGCGTCGGCCATCAGCGAATGAACTCCACGCGGCTGACCTTGTCGCCGCTGAACGAATAGACGGTCATCACGTCGAACGGGGCGGCTTCGGTCGAGCGGCGGACGCGCTCGTGCAGCACGACGCGCTCGCCCAGCTCGAACGACTGCAACACCTCGGCATGGTTCTGCGGGAATTCGGCGAACACCGCCGCCATGCCGCTTTCCACGCCCGCCCGTCCTTCGCGCACCACGTCACCGCGATACTGCGCCTCGCAGCCGTCGTCGGCGAAGAAGGCGGCATAGCCCGCCGCGTCGCGCGCGTTGTAGCGCGCCATCATCGCCGTCACGGTATCGAGACGGCTCAACGGTCGCACTCCCCGAACACGATGTCCATCGCCCCCAGGATCGCGGTGATGTCGGCGAGCATATGGCCCTTCGACATGAAGTCCATCGCCTGGAGATGGCTGAACGCGGTCGGGCGGATCTTCACCCGGTACGGCTTGTTGGTGCCGTCGGACACCATGTAGATGCCGAACTCGCCCTTGGGGCTTTCGGTCGCGACATACACTTCGCCCGCGGGGACGTGATAACCCTCGGTGTACAGCTTGAAGTGATGGATCAGCGCTTCCATCGACTGCTTCATCTCGCCGCGCTTGGGCGGCACGACCTTGCGGTCGAGGCTGCCGACCGGACCTTCGGGCATCTGCGCGAGGCACTGCTTCATGATGCGCGCCGACTGCCAGACTTCCTCGACCCGGACCATGAACCGGTCGTAGCAGTCGCCCCGCGTGCCGACCGGCACGTCGAAATCGACCTTGTCATAGGCGTCGTAGGGCTGCGCCTTGCGGATATCCCACGGGATGCCTGCGCCACGGATCATCGGGCCGGAGAAGCCCCAGCGCACCGCATCCTCGCGGCTGACGATCGCGATATCGACGTTGCGCTGCTTGAAGATGCGGTTCTCGGCGACCAAGCTGACCGCGTCGCCGAACAGCCGCGGCAGGCGGGTGTCGAGCCATTCGGCGATGTCGGTCAGCAGCTTGAGCGGCACGTCCTGCCGCACGCCGCCCACGCGCAGGAAGTTGGCGTGCATCCGCGCACCCGACGCCCGCTCGTAGAAGTTCATCGTGTCTTCGCGCAGCTCGAACATCCAAAGGTTCGGCGTCATCGCGCCCACGTCCATGACATGCGAGCCGAGGTTCAGCATGTGGTTCATGATGCGGGTCAATTCGGCGAAGAACACGCGCAGATACTGGGCGCGCAGCGGCACCTCGATGTCGAGCAGCTTCTCGACCGCGAGGACATAGCTGTGCTCCATGCACATCGGCGAACAGTAATCGAGCCGGTCCATGTACGGCAGCGCCTGCGCGTACGTCTTGTACTCGATCAGCTTCTCGGTGCCGCGGTGCAGCAGGCCGACGTGCGGGTCGATCCGCTCGATGATCTCGCCGTCCAGTTCGGTGACGAGGCGGAGCACGCCGTGCGCCGCCGGGTGCTGCGGGCCGAAGTTGATCGTATAGTTCTGGATCTCGACATCGCCCGCGGTGGGGTTCGCAGCGTCGATCTGCGCGTCGTAATCGGCCATCACTTGTTCTCCGCCGACGAGGCCTTCGCATCGGGCGAGGGCACGTCGGAATCGACCGGCTTTTCATGCGGCTGGTTGCCGGGATGCGGCGTGCCCGCACCGGTCTGCGCGGTGGACTCGGTCGTCTTCGCCTCGGGCGAATCCGGCTTGGCGTCCTTGACCCGCTCATCGGCACGCTTGACCTGATCGGCGGTCACGGGCGACGGCGAACCCGGCGCCTGCCCCACGGCGGGCTTGGGTGCGGCGGCCTTTTCGTCACCCGGCAGGACGTACTCGGCGCCCTCCCACGGGCTGAGGAAGTCGAAGGTGCGGAAGTCCTGTGCCAGCTTCACCGGTTCGTAGACGACGCGCTTGGCCTCTTCCGAATAGCGCATCTCGACATAGCCGGTCAGCGGGAAGTCCTTGCGCAGCGGATGGCCGCGGAAGCCATAGTCGGTCAGGATACGGCGCAGGTCGGCATTGCCGCTGAACAGCACGCCGTACATGTCGTACACCTCGCGCTCGAGCCAGCCGGCATTGTACCAGATGCCGGTGACGGACGGCACCGGCCGTTCCTCGTCGGTGGTCACGCGCACGCGGATGCGGTGGTTCCGCGTCATCGACAGCAGGTGATACACCACGTCGAACCGCTCGGCCCGCTCGGGATAGTCGACGCCGGCGATCTCGGCGAGCATCTCGTAGCTGAGGCCCGGCGTCTCGCGCAGCGCGGTCATCGCCGCGACCAGCCGGTCGCGGTCGACGGTCAGCGACACCTCGCCGACCAGATCCTGCGCGTGGAGCAGCATGTCGCCGAGCGCGGCGGTGGCCGCATCGATCACGCCCTCGTTGGGCGCATGGCGGGGTGCGGGCGCCCTCAACGCTCGATGCTCCCCGAGCGGCGGATCTTCCGCTGCAACTGCATCACGCCGTACAGCAGCGCCTCGGCGGTCGGCGGGCAGCCGGGGACGTAGATGTCGACCGGCACCACCCGGTCGCAACCGCGCACGACGCTGTAGCTATAGTGGTAATAGCCGCCGCCGTTCGCGCAGCTGCCCATCGAGATGACGTATTTCGGTTCCGACATCTGGTCGTACACGCGGCGCAGCGCCGGGGCCATCTTGTTGCACAGCGTGCCTGCGACGATCATCACGTCGCTCTGGCGCGGGGACGCGCGCGGGGCGGCACCGAAGCGCTCCATGTCGTAGCGCGGCATGTTGACGTGGATCATCTCGACCGCGCAGCAGGCGAGGCCGAACGTCATCCACCACAGCGAGCCGGTCCGCGCCCACTGGAACAGCTCCTCGGTCGAGGTGACGAGAAAGCCCTTGTCGGTCAGTTCGCCGTTCAGGTCGTTGAAGAAACCCTGATCGGGGGCCTGCACCGGCACACCGGCGGCGTTACCCGCGCCGAAGCCGTGCGGCGGCGTGGTCAGTTCTACTCCCATTCGAGAGCTCCCATCTTCCAGGCATATACGAGGCCGAGCGCCAGTTCGCCGATGAACACCATCATCGAGATCCACGCGGTCCAGCCGAGATCGAACACCGAAACCGCCCACGGATAGAGGAACGCCGCTTCGAGATCGAAGATGATGAACAGGATCGCCACCAGATAGAAGCGCACGTCATACTGGCTGCGCGAATCCTCGAACGCGGGGAAGCCGCATTCATATTCGCTGAGCTTTTCCGGCGTGGGCTTGTGCGCCCCGGTGAAGCGCGACGCCACCATCGGCAGCACCACGAACGCCGTCGAGAGCAGCAGGGCGATGCCGAGGAACATCAGGATCGGCAGATATTGCGACAGGTCGACCAAGGCAGGGTCTCTCGCGGTTGCGGTAAGGATTGGCTCAGGCTTTAGGCGGATGGGCGCGGGGCATCAAGGGCGGAACAGGATGAGAATCATTCGCAGCTTCGCCCGCCCTGTCCGCACACGCCCGTCATTCCCGCGCAGGCGGAAATCCATTGCCGCCGGCGCATCGTTCAGAACCGCGACGTCCGTGGCTATGGATTCCCGCCTTCGCGGGAATGACGTTGGCAATCAGGGAGAACCCGCCGCCTCAGCGCAGCGCGCCCGCCACCAGCTTGTGCAGGCGGGTCTGCATCTGTTCGTTGCTCGCGAGCACCTCGCCCTTCTCATACGCGCGGTCGGCCCCGCGATAGTCGGTGACGAAGCCGCCCGCCTCGCGCACCAGCAGCAGGCCCGCTGCGATGTCCCACTTGCTGAGGCCCGATTCCCAGAAGCCGTCGAACCGCCCGGCGGCGACATAGGCCAGATCGAGCGCCGCCGAACCGAAGCGCCGGATGCCCGCGACTTCCGGCGCGACCGCACCGAAGATGCGGGTCCATTCGGCGAAATTGCCATGGCCGAGGAACGGGATGCCGGTCGCGATCAGCGCTTCGGACAGGTCGCGCCGCGACGACACGCGCAGCCGCTGTCCCTGCAACCATGCCCCCCGGCCCTTCTCCGCCCAGAAGCCTTCGTCGGTGATCGGGTTATAGACCATCGCGCAGGTGATCTCGGGCTTGCCGCCCGGACCATTGGGTTCCTCGACCGCGACCGAAATGGCGAAGTGGGGGATGCCGTGCAGGAAGTTGGTGGTGCCGTCCAAGGGATCGACGATCCAGCGCGGCTTGGTGGGATCGCCCTTCACCTCGCCGCCTTCCTCCAGCAGCATGCCCCAGTCGGGCCGGGCTTTCCGCAGTTCCTCGACCAGCGTCTCCTCGGCGCGCTTGTCCGCCATCGACACGAAGTCCGCAGGCCCCTTGCGGCTGACCTGGAGATGCTGGACCTCGCCGAAGTCGCGGCGCAGGCGCGGGCCGGTCTTGCGGACGGCGCGTTCGATGACGGTGATGAGGCCGGATTGGGCGGACATTTCTGGTTCCTGTTGGTTCTTATTTGGCAGCGCCGCGGGCGAAGCCCGCGTCGTCGGTCGCGCGTGCGCGCGCCGGCCGGGCTGGCGGCTTGGCGGAATAGCGTTCGCTATTCCGTCCGGCCGCTGCGCCTCAATCCGCGCGCCTCACATACGTCTGCTCATACACGTCCACGACGATCCGCGTGCCCGAGGCGATATGCGGC
Source organism: Sphingomonas silueang (assembly GCF_040049155.1). Taxonomy (NCBI): domain Bacteria; kingdom Pseudomonadati; phylum Pseudomonadota; class Alphaproteobacteria; order Sphingomonadales; family Sphingomonadaceae; genus Sphingomonas; species Sphingomonas silueang. The sequence goes on along the minus strand of NZ_JBDZDK010000003.1, from coordinate 242,294 downwards.
GGCACCATCACGCGCACGCCGTTGTCGAGCACGGCGGGCTTGTACGACGACGACGCGGTCTGGCCCTTCACCACCGCATCGGCCTCGACGATGGTCGCCTCGATCGTGTCGGGCAGCTGGACGCTGATCGCCTCGTCCTCATAGAGTTCCATGACGACATCCATGCCGTCCTGCAGGAACGCGGCGGCCTCGCCCAGCAGGTCGCGCGGCAGCGACACCTGGTCGTAGGTTTCCTTGTCCATGAACACCAGCATGTCGCCTTCGGGATACAGGAACTGGAAGTCCTTGGTATCGAGGCGGATACGCTCGACCGTCTCGGCCGAGCGGAAGCGGACGTTGTTCTTGCGGCCGTCGCGCAGGTTCTTCATCTCGACCTGCATATAGGCGCCGCCCTTGCCCGGCTGGGTGTGCTGGATCTTCACCGCCCGCCAGATGCCGCCTTCATATTCGATGATGTTGCCGGGGCGAATGTCGACGCCGCTGATCTTCATGGGAAACCATACCTGTTGGAAAGAGCGAAGCCGCGCCCTTACTCCGCACGCGCGCCACGGGCAAGCAGCGGATAGGGATCGATCGCCTGCCCGCGGTACCACGGCGCCGCCGGGTCGGTCCGCTCGATGCCGAAGTGCAGATGGGTGTTGCCGCGCCCGGCATTGCCGCTGTCGCCGACATAGCCGATGACCTGTCCGGCGCGGACACCCCGCCCCTCCTCGCTTCCCGCCGCATAGCCCGCGAGATGCGCATAATAATAGGACAGCCGCCGGTCGGGCGCGCGGACGTAGAGGGTGATGCCGCCCCCGCCGGGACTGAAGAAGCGCTTCTCCACCACCCCGTCCGCCGCCGCCACCACCGGCGTGCCGAGCGGCGCCATGATGTCGGTGCCGGTATGGCCGCGCGTGCCGTCGCCCCGCACCTCGCCCCAACTACCGCGCAGCGCGGCGGGATCGACGCCCCGCACCGGGACCAGCAACTGGCCGGGCGCCGCACCGACTGCCCCGGCGGCGGCAGTCGGCAGCGCTGCGGCAGGTTGCGGGGCAGCCGGTCGCCCGCCGAAATCGACGAAGAACGCGACGAACAGGCCACCCAGCGCGAACAGGCCCAGAAACGCCCAGCCGATCCGGTTCATGCCGCCCCCTCCCTGCCCGTTACGGCTGGAAGATCGCCGGGGTGCCCGGCTTCACCATCAGCGACAGCCGCGCCACGTCCCAATTGGTCAGCCGGATGCAGCCGTTGCTCTCGGTCTTGCCGATCTTGTCGGGTTCGGGGGTGCCGTGGATGCCGTAATGCTCCTTCGACAGATCGATCCAGACGACGCCGACCGGATTGTTCGGCCCCGGCGGTACGATCTGCTTACTGTCGGACTTGTCGGCGTTGCGCAGGATCGCCGGGTTGTACTGCCAGTCGGGATTAGGCGCGATGCCCTTGATCGTCCATTTGCCGATCGGCAGCGGGTCATGCGCCGACCCCATCGTCGCCGGAAACTGGGCGAGGATGCGGTCGCCGGCATAGGCGCGCAGCCAGCCCTCAGACTTGTCGACCACCACCCGGTCCGCCTGCGGCTGGCTGGCATCGACATTCAGATTGGCCAGCGTCTGGCGATACTCGCCCGACAGGTCGCCCGGATAGTTGCGCGACGACGGCAGCACGTTCGGGAACACCACCCGCGTGCCCGCGCGCAGCGGCGTCTGCGGGCTGTTCAGCGCGACCAGCGTGGCGGGCGTGGTGTGGAACATCTCCGCCAGCTTTTCGAGCGGCGAGCGATAGCCGATCGTGGTCAGCCTCGCCTGATCGGCATAGTCCTTCGGGATCGGATTGGTGTACGGCCCGGCCAGCGCGCGATCGGACAGGGTCAGCGTCACCGTCGCGGGGCGCATGTTCGGACCGAGCGCGGCGGTGGTGCGCGGATCGAGGTTGCCGGTCACCGGCAGGCCTTTCGCGGCCTGGAACCCGCGCAGCGCCTTGGCAAAGGCCGGGCTGGCCTTGCCGTCGATCACGCCGGTGGTGAAGCCGTGGCGATCGAGCAGCACCTGCGCGTGCAAGATGCCCTGATCGATCGGGGGCACCGCCGCCGGTTGCGGTGCCTGCGCCATCGTCGCGGTCCCGATCGCCGCCGCCGCCAGAGCCAAACGCTTCATACCTACCCCATGAAAATCGTTGAGGCAGGATAACGAACGCAGCCTGAAGTCGTTGCGCTACCGGCCGAGGACTTCCCCGAACGCACGGACCGCCGCCGCCTCGTCGCCGTTCCACACCGCGCCGGACACGGCAAGGAAATCGGCCCCCGCCGCCACCAGCGGCGCGGCATTGGCGGGGGTGATCCCGCCGATCGCGACGCACGGCAGCTCGAACACCGCCGACCACCACGACAGGATCACCGGTTCGGGCACGTGGCGCACTTCCTTGGTGGTCGTGGGATAGAATGCGCCGAACGCGACATAGTCCGCGCCGCCCTCGCCCGCTTCCATCGCAAGGTGGCGGCTGTCGTGCACGGTCACGCCAATCTGGACATTGGGGCCGAGCACGTCGCGCGCCTCGCGCGGGTCGCCGTCCTCCTGCCCCAGATGCACGCCGTCCGCGCCCAGCCGCCTGGTCAGGCTGATGCTGTCGTTGACGATGAACGCCACGTCGCGGTCGGCGCAGATGCGCTGCAACGGCTCGGCAAGGCGGGCGGCGGCATGCTGGTCGATGTCCTTCACCCGGAACTGGAACGCCGCGACCGGCCCGGCATCCAGCGCACGGGCGAGCCGATCGGGGAAGCCCCCGGTCACGTCGAGCGGGGAGATGAGGTAGAGCTGGCACGGCGGGCGGCGCACGTCGCGGACGAACTGGGTCGCGAAATCGGGGGACAGCGGGCCGAGCGGATCTTCGTCGAGGGTCATGCCGCCTCCCTGCCCCGGCGGACGCGGCGAGGGAAGCGCGAATCCACGCGACGGCGGGCGGGGCGGGATCGGCATTCGACTTCCCCAGGGTCGTGTTGCATCGATAAGTCTGTCCGCGTCGTCACCCCGGACTTGTTCCGGGGTCCACGGTGCGGCGATCGATGACGCTTGTATGCGGTCCACCGCGTTTGCGGCTTGGTGGACCCCGGAACAAGTCCGGGGTGACGAGACAGGATCGGAAGGTCGGCCCGCCCTAGCGGCTGCGCGACAATTCGGTCGCCATGTCACTTGCGATGGCGATGTCGTCGGCACCGCCCCGTGCCCGCAGCGCCGCGATCCGCTGTCGCATCGCCGGCGCCCGCGCCCGCGACGCGGCGATCGCGACATATTCGCGTACCGTCTTCGCCCAGAGCGAATCGGGGCCGTCCACATCCTCCGCATCGCGCGCGAAGGCGGAACGATAGGGCACGAGGTGTCCGCCGGCGTCGCGCTTCAGGAACAGCAGCACGCGCGTGCCGCGCGGAAAGCGGTAGCGCACGCATCCCCCGATCAGCGCGCCGGGATGCGGCGCGCGCAACTCGCGCGGATCGCTGCGCTCGGCCCCCTCGCCGCCCTTCGCCAGAAAGGCGTCGGGCAGTTCGATCCGCCGCGGCGCGGTCGAACCCTTCAGCACCGCCACCGGCGTCGCCAGCACGGTGCCGTCATATTCGCCCGGGCCTTTGCGCTCACCGTCGATACGCGCGATGACGATCGCATCGGCGGTCGCCGCCAGGTCGAGCGCGGTCGGTACCTTGTAGCCCGACCGCACCGAACAGGCGACGGCCGGGCCGACCGGAACCGCCGCCAGCAGCAATGCCACGACGATCCCGGTCCGCACCGGCGTCACGCCGCCAGCAGCGTCTTCTCGGTCGAGGCGCAGTGGATCTCGTCGATCGCTTCCGCCAGCGCCCTGTCGAACTCCGCTTCGCTCATCTGCGCGCGCAGGTCCGAGAGGAGCGCACGGCTGAAGCTGGCGATGATGCCGGGATTCTTCGCCAGTTCGGCGCACGCCTCGGTCCGGCCGAACCCGCCCGACAGCGCCACGACGCGCAGCACGCGCGGGTGACCGACCAGCGGCTGGAACAGACCGGCCTTCTCCGGCAGCGACAGCTTGAGCATCACCTTCGTCTCGCCGTCCAGCGCGTCGAGCGCCTTGAGCAGTTCGGCGAGCAGCATGTCGTCGGCCTGTGCGCGCTCGGCGCTCTTGATGTTCACCTCCGGCTCGATGATCGGCATCAGGCCGTGGGCGAGCACCTGGCGAGCGACGTCGAACTGCTGCTGCACCACGGCGGCGATGCCTTCGGGGTTCGCAAGGTTGATGACCGAGCGTTCCTTCGTCCCGAAGATGCCCAGCTTGGCGGCACGCGACAGCAGCGTGTCGAGGCCCGGATTGGGCTTCATCAGCTGCACGCCGTTCGCCTCGTCCTCCAGACCCTTGTCGATCTTCAGGAACGGCACGATGCCCTTGTCGGCCAGCGCCTGCGGCACGGGCTTGCCGCCCGCCTGCCCGTCCATCGTCCGCTCGAACAGGATCGCGCCGATCACCTTGTCGCCGGTGAAGGCGTCCGAGGTGATGATGCGGGCGCGCATGTCGTGGATCAGCCCGAACATCTCCTCGTCGCTGCTCCACGCGCCTTCCTCGACGCCATAGCCCTTCAGCGCCTTGGGCGTCGATCCGCCGCTCTGGTCGAGCGCGGCGATGAACCCCTGGCCGTCGGCGATCTTCGCAGTCATTTCAGCGGTATTCATGCTCGGTCCCCTTGGTATCCGATGGAAAACATCACAGCGCCAGCCAGCGCCGCAGCGCCTGGTCGACCTGTTCCATGGCGGTGGCGTCCGCCTGTCCCAGCACGCGCACGATGCGGCTGCGGCGCAGCGTCTTGATCTTGTCGACCTGCGCCTCGCTCTCGACCGAGATGCCGGTCTTGTCCGAAGGTGCGAAGGGCACGCGGAACAGCGTCTCGCCGCCGGTCAGGCTGGTCATCGGGACCAATGTGACCGAGGCATGGGCTTCGTTGAACAGATCGGACTGGACGACGAGGAACGGGCGGCGCTTGACCGACAGGGCCTCCGGCCCTTCGACCAGCACGATCATGCCGCGCCTTATCTCCACCGGCCGTCCTCCGCCTCTACCTTGTCGAAGAAGGCCCAGTCGGCCCCGTCGTCGCGCGCGGCGGCGCGTTCGGACTGGCGGCGCGCTTCGGCGCGGAACGCCTCGTCGTGCAGTTCGACGTAGCGGCGCACCGCATCGCGCGCGATGTCGCTCTTGGAACGCCCCTGCGAACGGGCGACGTTCGCCAGCCGTTCCTCCAATTCGGTATCGAGTCGTACCCCTAGCACCCGCCACACCTCGTTTAACGTGTTGAACGGGTAGCCGGGGTTGCCGCCGGGATCAAGCGGAATGTATTGCTGTCCTACGCTGGCAGCAAGCCGCCATGCCGGGGCCGGGCGTTGCGTCGGCCCCGGCGAACGCTCAGCGCGCCAGTGCGGCGACGCCGGGCAGTTCCCTGCCTTCCATCCATTCGAGGAAGGCGCCGCCCGCGGTCGAGATGAAGCTGAACTGGCCCGACACGCCTGCCTGATTCAGCGCCGCGACGGTATCGCCGCCGCCCGCGACCGACACCAGCGAGCCGTCGGTGGTCAGCGCCGCCGCGGTCCTCGCCAGCGCGACGGTCGCGGTGTCGAACGGCGGCGTCTCGAACGCGCCCATCGGCCCGTTCCACACCAAGGTGCGGCAGTTCTTGAGCACGTCGCCCAGCGCCTCGGTCGCGGCGGGGCCGACGTCGAGAATCATCTCGTCGGCGGCGACTTCGTGGACGTTGACGGTGCGCGTCGCCGGGTTCGGCCTGAACTCGGTCGCGACCACCACGTCGTACGGCAGGTGGATGGTGCAACCCGCCTTGTCCGCCGCGTCGAAGATTTCCTCGGCGGTGCCGGTCAGGTCATGCTCGCACAGCGACTTGCCGACATCGACCCCGCGCGCCGCGAGGAAGGTGTTGGCCATGCCGCCGCCGATGATGAGGTGATCGACCTGCCCGACCAGATGCTTCAGCACATCGAGTTTCGACGACACCTTCGCCCCGCCGACGACCGCCGCGACCGGGTGCTGCGGATTGCCCAGCGCCTTGTCGAGCGCGTCGAGTTCGGCCTCCATCTGCCGCCCGGCGAAGGCGGGCAGCGCGCGCGCGAGGCCCTCGGTCGAGGCATGGGCGCGGTGCGCCGCCGAGAAGGCGTCGTTGACGTAATAGTCGCCGAGCGCCGCCATCTTTTCAACGAGTTCCGGGTCGTTCTTTTCTTCACCGGCGAAGAATCGCGTGTTCTCCAGCACGGCGATGTCGCCGCCCTGCATCGTCGCGATCGCATCCGCCGCGCCGTCCCAGTCGACGAAGCGGACCTCGCGGCCCAGCACGACGCTAAGCGGCTGCGTCACCGGGGCCAGCGACATGCTGGGGTTCGGCTGCCCCTTGGGCCGCCCGAAATGGGCGAGGATCAGCACGATCGCGCCGCGATCGGCCAGTTCGCTTACGGTGCCCACCGCCGCGCGCAGGCGGGTGTCGTCGGTGACGGCCCCGTCGGCCATCGGCACGTTCAGATCCTCGCGGACCAGTACGCGCTTGCCCGTCAGGTCGCCCATGTCGTCGAGCGTCTTGAAATTCCGGCTCATGTCTTCGCTCCCAAATGCCGTTCGGTTCGAGCAGCATGCGAAGCGAGTCGGATGCGTCCGTCGAGAATCCTTCTCGACAAGCTCGAACCTAACGGGGTTGTTCCAACGTTATCGTATCGCCCACCGCGATCTCGCCGCCCTCGATCACCTGCGCCAGCGCGCCGCCGCGCCAGTCGGGGGTGAGCGCGGCGCGAAGCCCTTCGGCGATCGTCTCCATGCGGCTGCACGGATCGCATTCCTTGGTGATTTCCAGCAGCACCGCGCCCACGCGCACCCGCGCGCCGACGGTCTGCGGCAGGTCGAACCCCTCGACCAGCAGGTTGGCACGGCGTTCCCACCACGGCAGGTCGTGGCCGATCAGCGTCATCGCCTGTGCCCAGTCGCCGACTTCCATCAGCGACACCTGCCGCTTGTTGCGGCCGGGTTTCAGGCTGCCGCGGAAATCGCCGTCCAGCCCGCCCTCGCGCGTCACCCGGACCGACGAGACCAGCTCGATCGGCCCGCGCGAGAAGGCGTGGCGGGCGATGCCCTTCAGGATACCGCCCGCCATCGCAGGTCAGCCCAGCTTGGCCATCGCGGTCGCGGTGTCGACCATGCGGTTCGAGAAGCCCCATTCATTGTCGTACCACGACACGACGCGCACCAGCTTGCCGTCGAGCACGGCGGTCTCGAGGCTGTCGACCGTCGACGACGCCGGGGTGTGGACGATGTCCGCCGACACCAGCGGATCGGTCGAATATTCCAGCACGCCCTTCAGCGCGCCCTCGGCGGCGTCCTTGAGCAGCTGGTTGACCTCTTCCCTGGTCGTGTCGCGCTTCGGCGTGAAGGTCAGGTCGACGAGGCTGCCGGTGGGCACCGGCACGCGCACCGCCGAACCGTCGAGCTTGCCCTTCAGTTCGGGCAGCACTTCGCCGACCGCGCGGGCGGCACCGGTGGTCGTCGGGATGATCGACAGCGCGGCGGCGCGCGCACGGCGCAGGTCCGGGTGGATCTGGTCGAGGATCTTCTGGTCGTTGGTATAGGCGTGGACCGTGGTCATCAGCCCGCGCTCGATGCCGATGGCGTCGTTCAGCACCTTGGCGACGGGCGCGAGGCAGTTGGTGGTGCACGATGCGTTCGACACGATCGTGTGGCCCGCCTCCAGCTTGTCGTGGTTCACGCCGTAGACGACGGTCAGGTCGACGTTCTTGCCCGGCGCCGAGATCAGCACGCGGCGCGCGCCCGCGTCGATATGCTTCTGGCACGAGGTGCGGTCGGTGAAGAAGCCGGTGCATTCGAGCACCAGTTCGACGCCCAGTTCGCCGTGCGGCAGGTTGGCCGGATCCCGCTCGGCGGTCACGCGGATGCGCTTGCCGTCGACGACCAGGTCGTCGCCCTCGGCCGACACCGCGCCCGGATACTTGCCGTGGATCGAATCGCGGCTGAACAGCCATGCGTTCGACTTGGCGTCGGCCAGGTCGTTGATCGCCACCAGCTCGAGCCCGCTCTCGGGACGCTCGAGGATCGCGCGCGCCACCAGACGGCCGATACGCCCGAACCCGTTGATCGCTACCTTCGTCATAACCCTAAGTCTCCCTTAGTTCCCGAGCCGCGCCAGCACTTTCGGAGCGATGGCGTCGGCGGTGAGGCCGAAATAGTCGTAGAGCTTGTCCGCCGGGGCCGACGCGCCGAACCGGTCGATGCCGAAGCGCAGGCCGTCGACCATCGTATAGCGTTCCCAGCCGATGGTCGTCCCCGCCTCGATCGAGACGCGCAGGATGTCGTCGGGGCGGGCGTGCGGGAGCACGTCCTCGCGGTACGCGGCGTCCTGCACGTCGAAGCGCGACCAGCAGGGCATCGACACCACGTCGGTACCGACCCCGGCGGCTTCGAGCTTCGCCGCGACGGCGAGGGCGATCTCGACCTCCGAACCGCTGGCGATCAGGATCACCCGGCGCGCACCTTCCGCCGCCTTGAGGCGATAGCCGCCGCGCGCGCTGCGGTTCTCCGATGCGTCGGTGCGCACCTGCGGCAGGTTCTGCCGCGACAGTGCCAGCAGCGACGGTCCGTCGCGGCGCTGCACCGCCAGTTCCCAGCATTCCGCCGTCTCGACCGCATCCGCAGGGCGATAGACGTCGAGGCCCGGGATCAGGCGCAGGCTCATGACGTGCTCGATCGGCTGGTGCGTCGGGCCGTCCTCGCCCAGCCCGATCGAATCGTGGGTCATCACATAGACGACGCCCGCATTCTGCAGCGCCGACAGCCGGATCGCGGGGCGGGCATAGTCGGCGAAGACAAGGAAGGTGCCGCCATAGGGCAGCACGCCGCCGTGCAGCGCCATGCCGTTCATCGCCGCCGCCATGCCGAACTCGCGGATGCCGTAATGGACGTAGCGGCCCGAATAATCGTCGGCGGTCAGCGGCTGGAGCGCCCTGGTCTGGGTGTTGTTCGACGGCGTCAGGTCGGCCGATCCGCCGATCGTCTCGGGCAGCGATGCGTTGATCGCTTCGAGCGCCAGCGACGAGGCGACGCGGGTGGCGATCTTCTTCGGTTCGGCGATCAGGCCAGCGACATGGTCCTTCAGCGACCAGCCCTCGGGCAGGCGATTGGCCATGCGGCGCTCGAACTCGGCGCGATCCGAATGGCTTGCCAGCCGTTCGTTCCATGCGGCATGAAGGTCGCGCCCCTGCGCGCCGATCGCCTTCCACGCATCGGTCAGCGCGTCGGGCAGATGGAAGGGTTCATGTTCCCACAGCAAGGCGGCGCGGGTCGCGAGGATCTCTTCCGACCCCAGCGGCGACCCATGGACCTTGTGGCTCCCGCCCTTGTTCGGCGCGCCCTTGCCGATGACGGTGCGGCAGCGGACCAGCGACGGGCGCGGATCGGCGGCGGCTTCCGCCAGCGCACGCTCGATATCGGCGAAGTCGTGGCCGTCGCACGCGACGACGTGCCATCCGGTCGCGGCATAGCGCGCGCTCACGTCCTCGCTGGTCGACAGGTCGGTCGATCCGTCGATGGTGATGCGGTTGTCGTCCCACAACACGTTCAGCCGCCCGAGCTTCAGATGCCCGGCAAGGCCGATCGCCTCGTGGTTGATGCCCTCCATCAGGCAGCCGTCGCCCGCGATCACCCAGGTGCGGTGATCGACGAGGTCGTCGCCGAACACGGTGTTCAGATGCCGTTCGGCAGTAGCCATGCCGACCGCCATCGCCAGCCCCTGCCCCAGCGGGCCGGTGGTGCATTCGACACCGGGCAGCTCGAAATTTTCGGGGTGTCCCGCGCACGGGCTGCCGAGCTGGCGGAACGACGCGATGTCCTTCAGCGACGGCTTGGCATGGCCGGTCAGGTGCAGCAGCGCGTAGATCAGCATCGACCCGTGCCCCGCCGACAGGACGAAACGGTCGCGATCGGCCCAATGGGGATCGGCAGGATCGAACTTCAGGAACTTCGACCACAGCACGGTCGCGACATCGGCCATGCCCATCGGCATGCCGGGGTGCCCCGAATTGGCGGCCTCCACGGCGTCCATCGAGAGGACGCGGATGGCGTTGGCGAGTTCGAGCTGGGAAATGGTCACGCGCACTCCTGTTGGGCGCCGGAAGACAGAGGTTCGCGCGAGCCTTTGGAACCGCCGCGACGATCCGTCAACCGCCAACGCGCACTCTTGTTTAACATGTTAATCAAACCTAGATGGACAGCATGAGCGAAGGGCCCCAGGCTGCCGCGATCGAGCGGATCGAGCGTGCGCTGGCGCGCATCGAACGCGCGGGACAGGTGCGTGCCTTCGCCACCCATGCGCTCGGCCGTCGCCACGGCGTGCTCAAGGCGCGGATGGAGGAAGCGATCCATGCGCTCGACGCGCTGATCGCGCAGGAAGAGGCGGATCGCTGATGGCGCAACTGACGCTGACCATCGCGGGCCGCCCGCATCTGGTCGCCTGCCGCGACGGCGAGGAGGCGGCGTTGCGCGGATTGGGCGCGATGCTGGAACGACACGCCGCCGCCGCGCAGCGCGCATCGGGCGGATCGTCGGAGCGGACCTTGCTCTACATCGCGCTGATGCTGGCCGACCAACTGGCCGAACGCGAGGCCAACCCGGCGGCGGGCCTGCCGCCCGCGCTGCTCGAACGAATCGCCGAGCGGCTCGAGGCGGTGGCGGCGACGCTGGAGGAACCGGTCGGCGACGACTGAGCATCGCCGACCGGCCATTGTCCCGCGCGCTTCCCGGTCCTATATGGGGATCGGCGGGTACTGCCCGGTGCGAGCCTTGAACTATCCCTGAGGCTATTCCTTCATCCATGGGGGTTGTCCCTGCGCAGATCCTGGTCTGACGTACATGATCCCCACCTGACGTACTGTGCGTCGGTGGATACTCCGGCAAACGGCCCATGGTGGTCCCGCCACCCCATGCTGCCATGATCGACAAGCGCGTGCTGCGGGCACGGCTGCGCGCGGCGCGCGATGCGTTCGTCGCGGGCGGTCCGCCCGCGATCCTGCCGCCGCAGCTGTTCCTCGAGGCGCTGCGCCCCGGCGTAGCGGTGGCGAGCTATGTTCCGCTCGGCAGCGAGGCCGATCCGGCGGCGTTCGATGCGGTAGTGCGGCGCGCGGGTGGCCTGCTTGCCCTGCCCCGGGTGATCGACCGCGCATCGCCGATCGATTTCCGCGATGCCGCCGCGCCGCTGGAGGCCGGGCCGTTCGGCCTGACGCAGCCGGGGGCGACGGCAACGGCAGTCGATCCCGATATCATCCTCACCCCGCTGGTCGGGTTCGATTCGCGCTGCAACCGGCTGGGCCAGGGTGCGGGCCATTACGACCGGGCGTTCGCCCGCTGGCCCGATGCGCTACGGATCGGTATCGCATGGTCGGTGCAACGGGTGGCAGCGCTGCCGGTCGATCCATGGGACGTGCCGCTGCACCTGATAGCGACCGAAACCGACACATGGATACCGGAACCGAATCGATGAACGAACCGAGTTGGCGCAAGCCGGTGGGCGTGCTGGCGATCCTCGCCATGCTGACGCTGTGGGCGGTCGCCGTCGCGATGCTGTCGACGACGGTCGGCGGCTGGCACTGGGCGGTGCAGCTCGGCTTCTATCTGGTCGCCGGGATCGCATGGCTGTGGGTGCTGCCGATGCGGGCGATGCTGCGCTGGATGGAGACCGGTCGCTGGCGGTAGGCGCCGCTTTCCATCACGGAAAGTGGCGCGAGTGACGGGGCTCGAACCCGCGACCTCCGGCGTGACAGGCCGGCGCTCTAACCAACTGAGCTACACCCGCTCTCTAGCGAGGAGGCGGGCTTTAGAAGCGCCGTTCCGGCGTGTCAACGACAGGGTGCAAGAAAGTTTCTGCATCGCCGGACGACACGCGCGAGGCGTCGCTGCGGCAGGGATGGAAGGAGGAAAATCCGCGAGGGCCACCGCGTCCGACGACGCGCTGTGGCGCGAGTGACGGGGCTCGAACCCGCGACCTCCGGCGTGACAGGCCGGCGCTCTAACCAACTGAGCTACACCCGCTCTCTAGCGAGGAGGCGGCCTTTAAGGGGCGGTCGGGGGGCTGTCAACGCCCGCGTTGCCGCCCGCTGCATTTCTTGGGACCGGCACGTCCTGGATCAACGTGCCGTGCTCGAACAGGAAGCCCGCGATGTCGGGCTTCCCCGCGCCCTTCAGCACCGTCTGGATGATGATGAGCAGCGGCACCGCCAGCAGCGCGCCGGGCGTGCCCCACACCCAGCCCCAGAAGCTGAGCGTAATGAGGATCATCAGCGGATTGATCGTCAGGCGGTGGCCGACGACCAGCGGGGTGATGACGTTCGCCTCCACCAGATGTGCGCCGATCATGATCGCAGCGGGCAGCAGCGCGTACCAGATGTCGGTGAAGGTCATCAGCCCGCCCAGCGCCAGCAGCAGCGCGGCGAAGATCGGTCCCAGATAGGGCACATAGTTCAGCAGCGCGACGATCCCGCCCCACATCAGCGGCGTCGGCATGCCGATGTACCAGAGCGCGGCGGCGACCAGCGCGCCGAGCATCAAGTTGATGAAGGTGATCGTGCCGAGATAGGCCGAGGTATCGTCGACGACGTTCTGGATCACCCGCGCGGTCGCCATCGCGCCGCCGAAGCTGGACCGCTTGGTGATCGCCGCCCGGCGCAGGTCGCTCCACCCGGCGAGGAAGAAATAGATGACGAGGATCGCGAAGAACATCTCGAGCAGCGCCGAGGGTGCCGAGGTGGTGACGAGATCGAGCAGCGACTGCGGCGGGGCGACGCTGGTCGTCGTCTGGCGCGCGGGCGCGCTGGCTACTCCGGCGAGCAGGCCGTTCACGAACTTCTCGAGGCTCGCGTAGAAATCGATCAGCGGCGCGACATTGTGCTGCACCCGGTCGATCCGTTCGGGCAATATCTGCGCCCAGCCCCATGCCGGGACCACGATCGAGGCGAGCGCCCCGTTGGCGACGATCAGGAACAGCAGCACGCAGAAAAACGCGGCGAGTGGGGCGGGCACCCGGTGCCGCTCCTGCCATTCGAGCAGCGGCACCAGCGCGATGGCGATCACGATCGCGGCGGTCAGCGGCAGGAAGAAGCGTGCCCCCGCCTGCAACGCGAACGGCAGCGCCAGCACCAGCCCGACGCCCGCGATCAGCGTGAGCGAGGCGAGCAGCCGGTCGCGGCGCAATTCCTCCGGGCTGGCGTCGTCGGCGCGGGGGGCGGGTTCGGGCGGGGGCTGCACGGGATCGACCATGGACGAATCCCTAGCCGGTCGCCGCGGCGCACGCCATCCACCGGGTTCGAATCGCGAACATTCCGGGGCGGAATTGCGCCTGCCCCCATCAGCCGATATGCGCGTCGCCCCGGCCAGGCCGTGCCGGGTGCCGATGCGAGCCTGTCCGTGACGCCTTCCTCCTCTCCGCTGCGACCGCTGGTCGACGATCTCGCGCGGCTGGCGGCGATCGACCGGCGCCGCGCGCTGCTGCCGATCCGGGGGCGGGACTTCGCGTCGAACGATTATCTGGGGCTGGCGGGCGCGCCGGTGCTGGCGCAGGCCGCGACCGACGCGATCGCGCGCGGCGTGCCCGTCGGCGCGGGCGGATCGCGGCTGCTGCGCGGCAACCATGCCGAGCACGAGGCGCTGGAGGCGGAAGCGGCGGCGTTGTTCGGCAGCGAATCGGCATTGTGGTTCTCCAGCGGGTTCGCGGCCAATGCCGCCCTGCTGGCGACGCTGCCGCAGCGGGGCGACCTGATCGTGCATGACGCGCTGGTCCATGCCAGCGCCCACGACGGGATGCGGCTCGCCCGCGCACCGGCAACGGCGGCGGCGCATAACGATGCGCAGGGCTTCGACGATGCGATCGCCCGGTGGCGGGCGGCGGGCGGCAAGGGCACGCCGTGGATCGCGGTCGAGAGCCTCTACAGCATGGACGGCGACCGTGCGCCGCTTCCGGAACTGGCGCAGGTCGCGGCGCGGCACGACGCGGTGCTGCTGATCGACGAGGCGCATGCGACCGGCGTGTTCGGGCCGCAGGGACGCGGGCTGGCCGCCGCACTGGAGGGGCAGCCGAACGTCGTGACGCTGCGCACCTGCGGCAAGGCGCTGGGGTGCGAGGGCGCGCTGGTGTGCGGTCCGGCGGTCGTGCGCGACTTCCTCGTCAACCGCGCGCGCGGGTTCATCTTCTCGACCGCACCCTCCCCGCTGATGGCGGCGGCGGTACGGGCGGCCTTGCGGGTGCTGGCGGACGAACCGGAGCGGCAGGCGGCGCTGCATGCGCTGATGGCGGAGGCGGAAGCGCTGCTCGCGCCGCCGGGGGTCCGGGCGACGGGATCGCAGATCCTGCCGCTGATCGTCGGCGGGGACGGCGCGGCGATGCGGCTCGCTTCGGGGTTGCAGGCGCGGGGCTTCGACGTGCGCGGCATCCGCCCGCCGACCGTCCCGCCCGGCACCGCACGGCTGCGCATATCGCTGACGCTGAACGTCACACGCGACGATGTGGCGGCGCTGGCCGAGGCACTGGGGGAATTGTCGTGAGCGCGATCGTCGTCACCGGAACCGATACCGACGTCGGCAAGACGGTGTTCGCCGCCGCGCTGACCGGCGCACTGGGCGCCCGCTATTGGAAGCCGGTGCAGGCGGGGACCGACGACGGCACCGACCGGATGCGCGTCGCACGGCTGGCGCGTATCGCCGACGATCGGCTGCTGCCCGAAGCCTATGCCCTCGCCACCCCCTGTTCCCCGCACCGGGCGGCGGAACTGGACGGGGTGACGATCGATCCCGACCGGCTGGCGCTCCCCGCGACCGACGGGGCGCTGGTGGTCGAGGGGGCGGGCGGCGTGCTGGTGCCGATCGTCGGCGGCTTCACCTATGGCGACCTGTTCGCCCGCTGGGCGGTGCCGGTGGTGCTGGTCGCGCGCACCGCGCTGGGCACGATCAACCACAGCCTGCTCTCGATCGAAGCGCTGCGGGCGCGCGGGTTGCCGATCCGCGGCGTCGCCTTCGTCGGCGATGCGGTGCCCGACAGCGAGGCGACGATCGTGCGGCTGGGCAAGGTGCGGCGGCTGGGACGCCTCCCCCGGCTCGACCCGCTGACGCCGGAAGCGCTGGCCGCCGCTTTTGCCGCGAACTTCGACGTGGACGACTTCCGGTGAGCGGCTCGCCGATCTGGCATCCCTTCACGCAGCACGGCCTGGGCGAGCCGATCCCGCATATCGTGCGCGGCGACGGGGCGGCGCTGTGGACCGACGACGGGCGGCGGATCGTCGATGCGATCTCGTCATGGTGGGTGACGACGCATGGCCACAACCACCCGCGCATCGCCGCCGCGATCGCCGATCAGGCGCAGCGGCTGGACCAGATCATCTTCGCCGGATGGACCCACGAACCCGCCGAGACGCTGGCAACCGAACTGCGCGCCATCCTGCCGGACGCGCTGACGCGGGTGTTCTTTTCGGACTCGGGATCGACCAGCGTCGAGGTCGCGCTCAAGATGGCGCTCGGCTACTGGCGCAACCGGGGCGAGGATCGGCACCGCATCGTCGTGATGGAGCACGGCTATCACGGCGACACGATCGGCGCGATGTCGGTCGGCGCGCGGGGCGTCTTCAACCGCGCCTATGCCCCGCTGCTGTTCGACGTGGAAAGCATCCCCTTCCCCGCCGCCGGGTCGGAGCAGCCATGCTATGATGCGCTCGAAGCCGCATGCCAGGCGGGCGCGGCGGCGTTCATCGTCGAACCGCTGGTGCTGGGCGCGGGAGGCATGGCGATGTATCCGCCGCCGGTCCTTGCCGAACTGGCGCGCATCTGCCGCCGCCACGACGTGCTGTTCATCGCCGACGAGGTGATGACCGGATGGGGCCGCACCGGCACGCTGACCGCGTGCGAGCAGGCGGACGTGGTGCCCGACCTCATGTGCCTGTCCAAGGGGCTGACCGGCGGCGCGATCCCGCTGGCGGTGACGATGGCGAGCGAGGCGGTCTATCAGGCGCATTACGGGCCTGACCGGGCGACGATGTTCTTCCATTCGTCGAGCTACACCGCCAACCCGATCGCCTGCGCCGCCGCCTGCGCCAACCTCGCCATCTGGCGCGAGGAGCCGGTGCGCGAGCGGATCGCCACGCTCGCGCAGCGACAGGCGGCGCGGCTGGCGGCGCTCTCCGCGCATCCGAAGGTCGCGAACCCCCGGCAATGCGGGACGATCGCCGCGTTCGATCTGGGCGGGCCGGAGGGCTATCTGTCGGCGCGTGCGCCGCGCCTGCTCGCGCGGTTCCGGGACGCCGGGGTGCTGCTGCGGCCGCTGGGCTCGACGCTCTATGTCATGCCGCCCTATTGCATCGACGATGCCGATCTCGACGCGATCTACGCCGCGCTGGGTGCGGCGTGCGACGACGCCTGATCGACCGCCGCCACCAGCATCGAGAGCGCCTCCTCCAGCGCGGCCACCCGCACCGCCCCGCGCCCGATGTCGCCGAAATGGCACTCGCGCGTCGTCTCCGCGCCGTTCCGGATCGCACAGGCGAAGTGGACGAGGCCGGGTTCGTCGCCCGGCGCGCCCGGCCCGGCGAAGCCGGTGACGGACAGCGCGATATCGGCATCCGACCCGCGCAGCGCGCCGCGCGCCATCGCGACCGCGACGTTGCGGCTCACCGCGCCGCAATCGTCGAGCATGTCGCGCTCGACGCCCAACAACTCACATTTCGCGCCCTCGCTATAGACCACGAACCCGCGGTCGAAGGCATGCGACGCCCCCTCGACATCGGTCAGCAGCGCAGCGAGCATGCCGCCGGTACAGCTTTCGGCGGTGACGAACGACAGGTCGCGCGCGCAGGCCGTCTCGAGCAGATCGGCGGCCTTGCGCTCGATCGCGTCAGGCAGCGCGGGGGAGAGCGTCTCGGTCATTGCGCGGCCTTGGCGCGGCGCGTCTCCCACCCCTTTTTGGCGGCGGCGGAACGGTCGGCGGCGGAGCGGTTCGCCGCCGCCTTGCCGCCGCGCCGTGCCGAGGCATGGGTTTCGGGATGGCCACGGCCCGAGCCGGACTTGTTGCCGCCGCCCGAATCCTTGTTGACGGTCGCCCAGGCGCGGGCTTCGGCTTCCTTCTCGGGAAGCCCACGCGCCTCATAGCTTTCCTCGATATGCTGCGCCTTGCGCTTCTGCTTGTCGGTATAGCTGCTCTTGTCGCCGCGTGGCATGATGGCCTCCGTTCTAGCTGCGAAGCCTATAACAAACAGCAGCTTACACCGGTTTCATGCGCTCAGGATCGATCGGTATAACCCATGATAGGCCTCGGCCATCGCCTCGACCGAGAAGCGTTCGGCGACGCGCGCGCGGCACGCTGCGCGGTCGATCGCGCCCACCTGCCCGATCGCGGCGATCGCCTCGTCCAGCGTATCGACGAGGAAGCCGTTGACGCCGTCCTCGATCAGTTCGGGCATCGATCCGCGGTTGTAGGCGATGACCGGCGTACCGCACGCCATCGCCTCGATCACCGACAGGCCGAAGGGTTCGTCGAAGCCGATCAGATGGAGCAGCGCGCGTGCCTGCCCCAGCATGTCGGTGCGCCGCTTGCCGCCGACCGCGCCGTGATAGACGACCGACGTACCATCGATGTGCGGCTCGACCTCGTCACGCCAGTAGCGGTCATCCTGCACGATCCCGGCAAGGTGCAGCCGCCTGCCTGCCGCCTTTGCCGCCGCGATCGCGTCCGCCGCGCCCTTGTCCGGGTGCATCCGCCCGAAGAACAGCAGGTCGTCGCTGCCGGTGGCATCGAACGGAAAGTCGCCCAGCGGAATGCCGTGATGGATCGTCGCGGCATAGCGCAGCGACGGGTGCCGGTCGGCATCGCTGATCGCGACATAGTGCACCCGGTCCTGATAGGGCTGGTACATCGGCAGGATACGGTCGGACGAGAAGCCGTGGATCGTCGTCACCATCGGCGTGTCGACCAGCCCGGAAAAGGCGTGCGCAGGAAAATCGGCCTGGTTGTGGATCAGGTCGAACTCGCCCGCCCGCTCGAAGACATGCGCGAGATGGGCGAACTCCCACACTTTCGCATCGATCGCCGGGTCTTCGCTGTACGGCGCGGGGACCACGCCCGCCAGCGTCGCGCTGGTCACGCTGTCCTGCGTGGCGAACAGCGTCACGTCCAGCCCGCGCGCGACCAGCGCCTCGGTGAGCAGGCTGGTGACGAGTTCCCACGGGCCATAGTGGCGCGGCGGCGTGCGCCACGCGATCGGGGCGAGCATGGCGATGCGCATCAGGAAACTTTCAGGATCAGCCCCTCGGCGGGGCGGAGGTGCAGCGGATCGGCGGGGCCGTCCGGGCGGGTCGAAAGCACGGGATCACCTTCGACGGCTGCGGTCGCATCGCCGAGGTTCAGCGCGACATGATAGCGCGCGGTCCCGTCGCTGCGGACGTACTGCAGCACGTCCCCCTCGGCCCGCACGTCCTCGATCGTGCCGGTCGCCAGCGCGGGCGTCGCGCGGCGCAGCGCCAGCAGACGGCGGTAGAAGCCGAGCATCGACGCCGGATCGCTCGCCTGGTCCATGACGTTCAGCGGCAGGTGCGCGGGATCGATCGGCAGCCACGGCTCGCCGGTGGTGAAGCCGCCGTCCGCAGTCCACGGCAGCGGCGTGCGCACTGGGTCACGCCCCAGTCCCAGCCCCGGCTCGCGCAACTCACGCGGGTCCTGCACCCGGTCGGCGGGCACCTGCGCGTCGGGCAGGCCCAGTTCGTCGCCCTGATACAGCGTCGGCGTGCCGCGCAGCGTCAGCAGCAGCATCGCCGCGACCCGCGCCTGTGCCGCCCCGACCCGCGTCGCGATGCGCGGGCGGTCGTGATTGCCGAGCACCCAGTTGGGCCAGCCGCCCGGCGGCAGCGCGGCTTCATACTCGACGATCCGCGCGGCCAGTTCTGCCGCGTCCCATCTCGCCTCGATCAGCTGGAAATTGAACGGCAGGTGGACGCCGGGCGCGTCGTCCTGCCCGTAATAGGTCATCAGCCTCGGCACCGGCAGATAGATTTCGCCGATCAGCACCGCGCCATATTCGTCGGCCTGCGCGCGCATCGCGGCGGCGATCGCATGCACTTCGGGCTGGTCGGTGGAATGGAGCTGGAGCACGCGGTGCATCTCGCCCATGCCCTCGCGATAGTCGGGGTTGGGCGGATTGTCGGGGAAACCGGCGTGCTTGACCATGTGCCACAGCACGTCGATGCGGAACCCGTCGACGCCGCGCTCGAACCAGAAGCGCATCGCCGCGAGCATCGCGGCCTGCACCTCCGGATTGCGCCAGTTCAGGTCGGGCTGTTCGGGCAGGAAGGCGCGCGAATAATATTGGCCGGTGGCGGCATCGAACGTCCATGCCGGGCCGCCGAAATCGCTGATCCAGTTGTTGGGCGGTCCGCCGTCCGGCGCGGGATCGCGCCAGATGTACCAGTCGCGCTTCGGGTTATCGCGCGACGACCGGCTCTCGACGAACCACGGATGCCGGTCCGAACTATGGTTCGGCACGAAGTCGAGCAGCACCCGCAACCCGCGCGCATGCGCCTTCGCCAGCAGCGCATCGAAATCGGCGAGGGTGCCGAAGCGCGGGTCGATGCCGGTATAGTCCGCCACGTCATAGCCGAAATCCGCCATCGGCGACGGAAAGATCGGCGAGATCCAGATCGCATCCACGCCCAGTTCGACCAGATAGTCGATCCGGTCGGCGATCCCCGCCAGATCGCCGATCCCGTCGCCGTTCGCATCGGCGAACGAGCGCGGATAGATCTGATAGACGGTGGCGGATTCCCACCATGGTTGCGCGGATGAAACGATCGTCACCCGGGCGATAAGCGTCGGACGGGCAAAGGGTTCCGCCCTACCGCTCGAACTCCATGATGACCGCATCGACCGCAAGGCTGTCGCCGGGTTGGTGCGCGATCTTCGCGACCGTACCGGGGCGTTCGGCGCGCAGGATATTCTCCATCTTCATGGCTTCCACCACCGCGAGCGGCTGGCCCGCCTCCACCCGATCCCCTTCGGCCACCTCGACGCGGGTGAGCAGCCCCGGCATCGGGCACAGCAGGAAGCGCGACAGGTCGGGCGGCACCTTTACCAGCATGTGGCGGGTGAGGTCGGCGACATGCGGCGGCAGGACGGTGACGTCATGCGCCTTGCCCCGCGTGGTCAGTCGCCAGCCGGTGATGGTGCGCGCGATGCGGACGGTCAGCGGTGCACCGTCGATCCGCGCGGTGACGGTCCGGTCGGCAGGGCGCCAGTGCATCACGACGTCGAGCGGCGGGGCATCGTCGATGTTGACCGACATGCCTTTCGAATGACCGTCGACGGAAAGGGCGAAGCGCTGCCCGCCGATCGTGACGACCCGTTCGGTCGATCCCGCGATGCGCGCGCCCAGTTGCCCGTCGATCCGGCCGGCGCGGTGCGTCCGCTCCAGATCGGCGACTACCGCGATCGCCGCCAGACGGCGCAGCAGCGCGCCGTCGGCGGGCGCACCGTGGAACCCTTCGGGATATTCCTCGGCAATGAAGCCGGTGGTCAGCGCACCCGAGCGAAAGCGCGGATGCTGCATGATGGCGGAGAGGAAATCGATGTTGTTGCCCACGCCCGCAACCTCGAACGCATCGAGCGCGGCGATCTGCGCATCGATCGCCGCCGCGCGCGTCGGGGCCCAGGTGATGAGCTTGGCGATCATCGGGTCGTAGAACATGCTGACCTCGCCGCCCTCGGTCACGCCGTCGTCGACGCGGACGATCGGCGTATCCTGACCGGCAAGGGGTAGCGGCACCGCCTGCGGATGCCCGCGTCCACGATGCTGCGCATGGCCCCCCTCCCCGTGCCGGGGAGGATGGTAGCGGACCAGCCGCCCGGTGCTGGGCAGGAAGCCGCGATAGGGGTCTTCGGCATAGACGCGGTTCTCCACCGCCCAGCCGTTCAGCGTCACCTGATCCTGCGTGAAGCCGAGCGGTTCGCCCGCCGCCACGCGCAGCATCTGTTCGACCAGATCGAGGCCGGTGATCATCTCGGTGACGGGATGCTCGACCTGCAACCGGGTGTTCATCTCGAGGAAGTAGAAGCCCCGCCCCGTCGTATCCGCGCCCGAGACGATCAGTTCCACCGTACCGGCGGAGAAATAGCCGACCGCGCGGGCAAGGGCCACCGCCTGCTCGCCCATCGCCCGGCGCATCTCGGGCGTGACGAAGGGCGACGGCGCTTCCTCGACCACCTTCTGGTGGCGGCGCTGGATCGAGCATTCGCGCTCGCCGAGATAGACGATGTTGCCGTGCCGGTCGCCCAGCACCTGGATTTCGATATGGCGCGGGCTTTCGATGAACTTCTCGATGAACACGCGGTCGTCGCCGAAGCTCGCCAGCCCTTCGCGCTTGGTCGCCTCGAACCCCTCGCGGACGTCCTGTTCGCTCCACGCTAGGCGCATGCCCTTGCCGCCGCCGCCCGCCGACGCCTTCATCATCACCGGATAACCGATGTCGGTGGCGATCCGCACCGCCTCCTCTGTATCGGCGATCTCGCCCAGATAGCCGGGCACGACGTTCACCCCGGCGGCCTGCGCCAGCTTCTTCGATTCGATCTTGTCGCCCATCGCGGCGATGGCTTGCGGCGGCGGCCCGACGAAGGTGATGCCCGCATCGGCACAGGCACGCGCGAAACTCTCGCGCTCCGACAGGAAGCCGTAACCGGGGTGGATGCAGTCCGCGCCGGTCGCCTTCGCCGCAGCCAGGATCAGTTCGGGGTCGAGATAGCTCTGCGCGGCGGGCGCGGGGCCGAGCCGCACGCTCTCCTCGGCCATCAGGACGTGCGGCGCGCGCGCATCGGCATCGGAATAGACCGCGACCGTCGCGATCCCCATGCGCTTCGCCGTCCGCATTACCCGGCAGGCGATCTCCCCGCGATTGGCGACCAGTATCTTCTTGAACACGTCCACTCTCCTCGTCCGCCCCGTTTGCCGGGGTCAGGCGTTCAATTTCGGCGCAACTCGCGCAGCTGCTGCGCCCGGTCGTTCGTCATGCGCTCCATGCAGGAGAAGCGGGCCAGCGGTTGCGCCGAGCCGCCGCCGTAGATCCCGCCTTCGAGCACGCAGTGCGTATCGCGCAGTTTCAACCACGCACGCTGGCTTTCCAGTGCCGCCGCCGCATAGCCGAACCCGCCGCCGTGCGGCTTGTCGCGGGCGTCGCGCGCCTTCATCGCGGCATAGGTCGCGCGCCACTCGCGGGTCATCGCAGCATCGGCGGCCTGCCAGCCTTGCTGCGCGCAGCGGTTCATCAGCGCCTGCGTCGGTGCCTTGCCGCAATTGCCGCCGACGGCATCGGCCAGCAGCAGCAGGCTCAGCAGCATGACGACTTCCGCATCGGCTCCTCCGCGACCATCGGCACCATCCCCAGTTTCGCGAGCAGCGCCGCATCGGCATCGTCGCCCGCATTGCCGGTGGTCAGCAGCCTGTCGCCGGTGAAGATCGAGTTCGCGCCCGCCATGAAGCACAGCGCCTGCGTCGCATCACCCATGCTCTCGCGACCCGCGGACAGGCGCACCATGCTCAGCGGCATGGTGATCCGCGCGACGGCGACCGTGCGGACGAACTCGATATCGTCGATCTTCGCCAGCGGCGTGTCGGCCAGCATGTTGCCGAGCACCGTGCCCTTGACCGGGACCAGCGCGTTGACCGGCACGCTTTCGGGATGGCGCGGCAACGTGGCGAGCGCATGGACGAAACCGACGCGATCGGCGCGTGTCTCGCCCAGCCCGACGATCCCGCCGCTGCACACGTTGATCCCGGCTGCCCGGACATGCGCCAGCGTATCCAGCCGGTCCTCGAAGCTGCGGGTCGAGATGATGTTCGCGTAGTTTTCCGGCGAGGTGTCGATATTGTGGTTGTAGTAATCGAGGCCCGCCGCCGCCAGCCGCTGCGCCTGATCGGGCGTCAGCATGCCCAGTGTCATGCAGGTTTCCATGCCCATCGCGCGGACGCCCTCGACCATCGCGATCACCGCGGCCATGTCGCGGTCCTTGGGGTTGCGCCATGCCGCGCCCATGCAGAAACGCTGCGATCCCGCCGCCTTTGCCTCGGCGGCGGCGGTCAGGACCGCCTGTACCTCCATCAGCTTCTCGGCCTTGAGCTTCGTATCGGCGCTGGCCGACTGCGAGCAATAGCCGCAATCCTCGGGACAGCCGCCGGTCTTGATCGACAGCAAGGTGCACAGCTGGACCTGCCCGACGGCGTGGTGCGCGCGGTGGACGGTCTGCGCGCGGTACATCAGTTCATCGAACGGCAGGTCGAACAGGTCGGCGATCTCGGCGCGGGTCCAGTTGTGCCGAACCTGTTCGGCACACCCCCGCGCAGGCGGGGGCCCAGCGCCAATAGCGTCGCGCTCGCTGCCCTGGGCCCCCGCCTGCGCGGGGGTACGTCCGTCCGTCGGGGCAACCGGAGCAGTCATCACGTTCATTCCACAGTCTCTCCCACCGGCGGCAGGTTGTGGCCGAGCAGCCGCAACACCTCCGCCGCCGCATGGACCAGGTTGGTGCCCGGTCCGAAAATCGCCGCCACCCCGGCCTCACGGAGCAGCGCATAGTCCTGCGGCGGGATCACGCCGCCCGCCACCACCCGGATATCCGCCCGGCCCGCATCCGCCAACCGGGTGATGAGTTCGGGGATCAGCGTATTGTGCCCGGCGGCAAGGCTCGACGCGCCGACCACATCGACGCCTTCCGCAATCGCGAGGTCGGCGGTTTCCTGCGGCGTCTGGAACAAGGGGCCGGACACGATCTCGAACCCCAGGTCGGCAAAGGCGCTGGCGACGACGTTCGCGCCGCGGTCATGCCCGTCCTGCCCCATCTTGGCGACCAGCATCCGCGGCTTGCGGCCCAGCCGCCGCTCGACCGCCGCGACGCCCTCGCCCGCGCGCGCCCAGCCGTCGTCGTCCGCATGGGCGGGGCCGTAGATGCCCTTGACCGGCGTCACCGCCACCGCATGCCGCCCGAAGGCGACCTCCATCGCCGCCGACATCTCGCCCAGCGTACAGCGCGCCCGTGCCGCCGCGACGCACAGCGCCAGCAGGTTGGCATCGCCCGCCGCCCCGTCCCGCAACGCACCCAGCGCAGCCTGCGCCGCGCCTTCGTCGCGTGCCGCCTTCACTGCCTCGATCCGGCGGATCTGGTCGGCGCGGACCTTGGCATTGTCGATCGAGAGGATGTCGATCGGGGTCTCTTCCGCCAGCCGGTATTTGTTGACCCCGACGATCACGTCCTCGGCGCGGTCGATCCGCGCCTGCCGCGCGGCGGCGGCGCGTTCGATATGCTCCTTGGGCAGCCCCTTGTTCACGGCATCGATCATGCCGCCCGCCGCCTCGACCTCCTCGATCAGCGCCCATGCCTTGTCGGCCAGTTCCGTGGTCAGCGCCTCGACATAATAGCTGCCGCCCAGCGGATCGGCGACATGGGTCATGCCGGTCTCTTCCTGCAGGATCAGCTGCGTGTTGCGTGCGATCCGCGCGGAGAAATCGGTCGGCAGCGCCACCGCCTCGTCGAGGCTGTTGGTGTGCAGCGACTGGGTGCCGCCGAAGGTCGCCGCCATCGCTTCGATGGTGGTGCGGATGACGTTGTTGTACGGGTCCTGCTCGGTGAGCGAGACGCCGCTCGTCTGGCAATGGGTGCGCAGCATCTGGCTGCGTGGGCTACCGCCGAAATCGGCGATGATCCGGCTCCACAGCGTCCGCGCCGCGCGCAGCTTGGCGATCTCCATGAAGAAGTTCATGCCGATGCCGAAGAAGAACGACAGACGGCCCGCGAACGCATCGATGTCCAGCCCGCGCGCCATCGCCGCGCGGACATAGGCCATGCCGTCGGCCAGGGTGAACGCCAGTTCCTGCACCGCGGTCGCCCCCGCCTCGTGCATGTGATAGCCGCTGATCGAGATGCTGTTGAACCGCGGCATGTGCTCGGCGGTATAGGCGATGATGTCCGACACGATCCGCATCGATGGTTCGGGCGGATAGATGTACGTGTTGCGGACCATGAACTCCTTGAGGATGTCGTTCTGGATCGTGCCCGACAGCAGGTCCGGCGACACCCCCTGTTCCTCCGCCGCAACGATGTAGAAGGCGAGGCAGGGCAGCACCGCGCCGTTCATCGTCATGCTGACCGACATGGTGTCGAGCGGGATGCCGTCGAACAGGATCTTCATGTCGTCGATCGTGTCGATCGCGACCCCGGCCTTGCCCACGTCCCCGGCCACGCGCGGATGGTCGCTGTCGTAACCGCGATGGGTGGCGAGATCGAACGCGACCGACAGCCCCTTCTGCCCCGCCGCCAGATTGCGGCGGTAGAAGGCGTTCGATTCCTCGGCGGTGGAGAAGCCCGCATATTGCCGGATCGTCCATGGCCGCCCGGCGTACATCGTCGCCTTCACCCCGCGCGTGAACGGCGCGAAGCCGGGCAGGCCGGGATCGGGCGCATCGGCGGCGGTGTAGAGCGGCTTGACCGTGATCCCCTCGGGCGTGGTCCAGGCTAGGTCCGCGCCCTTCACCTCGCGCGCGGCGAGCTTCTGCCAGTCGTCGATCGTCGGGCCGGTCATGATGCAGTTCCTTGGGCCATGCGGGCCGTGAAGTCGAGCCGTGCCATTCACCGCCCCTCGAACCGGGGGGAACGCCTGGCGAGAAAGGCGGTCGCGCCCTCCACCGCATCGGCGGTGGCACGGGCGGTCGCCTGCGCCTCCGCCTCGCGCGCCATCGCGGTCGGATAGTCGCTGTCGAACGCATGGGTCAGGTTGCGTCGGGCAAGCCCCAGCGCCACGGTCGGCCCCGCCGCCAGCCGCTGCGCCAATGCCAGCGCCTCGGCATCGAGCGCCTCGTCGGGCACGACCGCATGGATCATGCCCCAGTCGAGTGCGGTCGCGGCATCGATCCGCTCGCCCAGCAGCATCATCCGCGCGGCCCGCGCCCGCCCGATCAGGCGCGGCAGCATCCAGCTCGCGCCGCCGTCGGGGACGAGGCCGATGTTGACGAACGCCTGGAGGAAATAGGCGCTGTCCGACGCGACGCAGAAATCGGCGGCGAGCGCGAGGCTGCACCCGATCCCCGCCGCGGGCCCACGCACCGCGCTGACCACCGGCACGTCGAGATCGGCGATCGCCTGCAACGTCGGATGATAGTGATCGGTCAGCGCCGCGCGGGTCGCCGCCGGGCCGTCGACGGCTCCGGCGAAGGCGGCGATGTCCGCCCCGGAACAAAAGGCCCGCCCCGCCGCGTCGATCAGCACCGCGCGTGCATTCCCGCGATCGGCCAGGGCCGCGCGGATCGCATCGAACAGCGCCGGCGGCGCGGCGTTCAGTCGTTCGGGCCGGTCGAGCGTGATGCGCAGCACGTCACCCACGCGCGCCACCCGCAGTTGATCGCCCATCGAATCGCTCTCCCGTATCATTTGTTACGGTTTTGCGGAAAGGCGTCGGCGATTGCCAGCATTAACGTGCCGCGACGCTGTGGCTGCGTCGCGGCACGGGGTCGGCCTACCAGAAGATGTCGTATTCCACGTCGACCACCCGGCCGGTGCGGATGTCGACCAGCAGCGCGTCGTTGTAGTACCGCACCCAGCGATACGGGCCGTATGCCTCAGGCAGGCGATAGTAGAAGGGATCGTTGATCCAGTAATTCTGCCCGAACAGGAACGAATTGAGCGTCACGCCGATGCCGAACCGGCGATAGCCGTATCCCCAGCCCTGCGGCGCGTAATAGCGCGGCAGGCGATAGAGGTTGCGGTTGTTGTTGCGGTATCCGTTCCAGTCGTAGCGGCGGTCGCGGCGCCAGTCGCGGTTCCACTGGCCGCGATCGCTCCACTGGCGGCGGTCGTTCCAGTCGCCCCGATAGCGCCCGTTGTCGCGCCAGTCGTTGTCGCTGCGGTTCCAGTCGCCCCGGTTGCGATCGTCCTGCCGCCGC
This sequence comes from Sphingomonas silueang, assembly GCF_040049155.1. Classification (NCBI taxonomy): domain Bacteria; kingdom Pseudomonadati; phylum Pseudomonadota; class Alphaproteobacteria; order Sphingomonadales; family Sphingomonadaceae; genus Sphingomonas; species Sphingomonas silueang. The sequence continues at coordinate 215,312 of NZ_JBDZDK010000003.1, read as the reverse complement.
CACTGGTCGCGCTGCCATTCGCGGCGCTGGCGGTCGCGCTGCGCGTCGTCCTGACGGAAGCGGCCCTGCTGCCATTCGCGGCGCAGCTGGTCGCGATCGATCTGGCCGCGCGCGTCGCGCGGCGGGTCGCGGCGGTCGTTGAAGTCGGGGCGCGGGGCGTCGGGGCGCGGGGCGTCGGGGCGCGGACCTTCGGGGCGCGGACGCTGCCACTCGCCCCGGTCGGGGCGCGGCTGATCGGGGCGCTGCCAGTTGCCGCGGTCCGCACCGCGATCGGGCCGGGGCTGGTCGGGACGCTGCCAGCCGCCGCGATCGCCACGCTCGCCACGGTCCCCGCCGCGCGGCGCTTCGCCACGGGGTTGCGGCGCGTCGACCCGCACACCCGCGTCGAATTCGGCGCGCGCGGCAGGACGCTCGCCGCCCATCCGCTCGATGCGCTCGCGCATGCGCGGCCCGCGCGCCTCGGGTTCGGCCTGCGCCATCGCAGTCGCCGGGATCAGCGTCGTCGCGGTCAGCAACGCCAGCAGGAAACGCTTCGTCATGTCAGCCCTCCATCCGCGTGGCATATGCCTCCGCGTCGATGACACGCTTCTGCACTACATGCGATCAATCGTTGCTGAATGGCGATGACAGGAGATTGAAAGAATATGGTACGCAGGAACCTAAGGCCGGGGCGGGGCAAGCGCAGGCACCTCGCGCGCGGCCTCCGCCGGATCGATGCCGGGCTGCGGCGGCGGATCGAGCGTGGCATCGCCCCGCCCGGCGGCGGCGGCGCGGCGGACCGCATCGATCAGCCGGGGATAGATGCCGCAGCGGCACAGATGGTCGAGCGCGGCGGCGATCTCGGCCTCACCCGGATCGCGGTTGGTCCGCAGCAGCGCGGCGGCGGCCATGACGAAGCCCGGCACGCAATAGCCGCACTGCACCACCTGCGCCGCGAGGAACGCCGCCTGCACCGGATGGCTGCGATCGCGTGACAACCCCTCGATCGTGGTGACGAACGTGCCTTCGAGGCTGCCGATACTGACCTGGCACGACTTGACCGCACGCCCGTCGACATCGACGACGCACGCCCCGCAATGCCCGGTGCCGCAGCCATATTTGGTCCCGGTCAGGTTCGACACGTCACGCAGCGCCCACAGCAGCGGCGTTTCGGGATCGATCCGGTACTCGACCGGATTGTTGTTGACGGTCAGGCGGCTCATCGCCGCGCCTTGTAGGGGCATGTGCGGGCGGATGCCACGCGAAACGGGTCGTTTCCCACGTGCGCCTTGTTCGCGCGCGACCATGACGCGACGTTGGCGGGCATGAGACTCCCCACGCTCTTCGTGCCGCATGGCGGCGGTCCCTGCTTCTTCCTGAACCCCGGCGCGCCGCCCGATCCGATGTGGCGGCCGATGCAGGCATATCTGGCAGGGCTGATCGCATCGCTGCCCACACGGCCGAGGGCGATCCTGATGGTGTCGGGCCATTGGGAAGCGCCGGTCGCGACCGTCCATGTCGGCGAACGGCCCGCGCTGCTGTACGATTATTACGGCTTTCCCGAACATACCTATCGCCTGCGCTGGGATGCGCCGGGCGCACCCGATGTCGCCGCGCGGGTAGCGGCGCTGCTGGGGCGGGCTGGCCTTGCGACCGATACCGAGACGACGCGCGGGTGGGATCACGGCGTGTTCGTGCCGATGATGGTGGCGGTGCCCGACGCCGACATCCCGCTGGTGCAACTGTCGCTGATCGACACGCTCGATCCCGTCGGGCATGTCGCGCTGGGGCGGGCACTGGCCCCGTTGCGCGACGAAGGCGTGCTGATCGTCGGGTCGGGGATGAGCTTCCACAACCTGCGCGCACGGGGGCCGCAGGTGACGCCGGTCGCCGCCGGATGGGATGCGGCGCTGACGGCCGCCGTCACCGATCCCGATCCTGCCGCCCGTGCCTTGCGCGTCACCGCGTGGGAAACCCTGCCCCACGCCCGCTTCGCCCATCCGGAAGCCGAGCATCTGCTGCCGCTGATGGTCGCGCTCGGCGCGGGCGGCGAGGATCGCGCGGTATGCGACTATCGCGATACGGTGCTGGGCTGGGTCGTCTCCGGCTATCGCTTCGGGTGACGCAAGAATGTTGCGCTCCCCCCCACCGGGCTGGCACAAGGGGGGAAACAACCGCAACCGGCGGCAAGGAGAGACGATGCTCGAAGCACTGGAGGCTTTGGAGAAGCGGCGCGCAGGCGCCCGCGCGGGCGGCGGCGAGAAACGGGTCGCGGCACAGCACGCCAAGGGCAAGCTGACCGCGCGCGAGCGGCTCGAGGTGCTGCTCGACCCCGGCTCGTTCGAGGAGCTCGACATGTATGTCGAGCACAATTGCGTCGATTTCGGCATGCCGGATCAGGTGATCCCCGGCGACGGGGTCGTGACCGGATCAGGCACGGTCAACGGGCGGCTGGTCTATGTGTTCAGCCAGGACTTCACCGTGTTCGGCGGATCGCTGTCCGAACGGCATGCGCAGAAGATCTGCAAGATCATGGACATCGCGCTGAAGGTCGGCGCACCGGTGATCGGGCTGAACGATTCGGGCGGCGCGCGCATCCAGGAGGGCGTCGCGTCGCTCGGCGGCTATGCCGAAGTGTTCCAGCGCAACGTGCTGGCCTCCGGCGTGGTGCCGCAGTTGAGCCTCATCATGGGGCCGTGCGCGGGCGGCGCGGTGTACAGCCCGGCGATGACCGACTTCATCTTCATGGTGAAGGATTCGAGCTATATGTTCGTCACCGGCCCCGATGTGGTGAAGACCGTCACCAACGAGGTCGTGACCCAGGAGGAACTGGGCGGCGCGATCACCCACACGACCAGGTCCTCGGTCGCCGACTGCGCGTTCGAGAATGATATCGAGGCGCTGCTGGCGGCGCGCGACTTCATCGATTTCCTGCCCGCCTCCAACCGTACCGGCGTGCCCGAGCGGCCCGGCGACGATCCGTGGGACCGGCTGGAGCCCAGCCTCGACACGCTGATCCCGCCCAGCGCCAACCAGCCCTATGACATGCACGAGCTGATCGTACGCACCGTCGACGACGGCGAATTCTTCGAGCTGCAGCCGGGCCATGCGGGCAACATCCTCATCGGCTTCGCCCGGATCGAGGGGCGCACCGTCGGCATCGTCGCCAACCAGCCGATGGTGCTGGCCGGGTGCCTCGACATCAATTCGTCGAAGAAGGCGGCGCGGTTCGTGCGCTTCTGCGATGCGTTCGAGATTCCGATCGTGACCTTCGTCGACGTGCCCGGCTTCCTGCCCGGCGTCGGACAGGAGCATTCGGGAATCATCAAGCACGGCGCGAAGCTGCTGTTCGCCTATGCCGAGGCGACGGTGCCCAAGATCACCGTCATCACCCGCAAGGCCTATGGCGGGGCCTATGACGTGATGGCGTCGAAGCATCTGCGCGGCGACCTGAACTATGCCTGGCCGACCGCCGAGATCGCGGTGATGGGGGCCAAGGGCGCGGTGGAGATCATCTTCCGGTCGAAAGACCCGGCGGAAGTCGCGGCGCGGACCGCGGAATATGAGGCGCGCTTCGCCAACCCGTTCGTGGCGGCGAGCAAGGGGTTCATCGACGAGGTGATTCTGCCGCACTCCACCCGGCGGCGGGTGGCGCTGGGGTTGCGGAAACTGCGGAACAAGAAGCTCGAGAATCCGTGGAAGAAGCATGACAATATCCCGCTTTGATCGCCGTTGCCTCGGAGGGACGCCATGCCGCTCGGCCGCCTGAACCATGTCGGCATCGCCACGCCGTCGATCGAAGCGTCGATCGAGACCTATCGCACCCTGCTCGGCGCCGAGGCGATCGGGGTGCCGTTCGACCTGCCGGCGCAGGGGGTGAAGGTGTGCTTCATCGACGCACCCAATACCCAGATCGAATTGATCGAGGCGTATGACGATGCGTCGCCGATCGCGGGGTTCCTCGCGAAGAATCCGGCGGGCGGGCAGCATCACCTGTGCTTCGAGGTGGCGGACATCCATGTCGCGGTCGCCGAACTGGTGGCGAAGGGCGCGCGCGTGCTGGGCAGCCCGCGGATCGGCGCACACGGGACGCCGATCGTGTTCGTCCATCCGCGCGACATGGGCGGGGTGCTGGTGGAGTTGATGGAGTCGCCTGAGCACTGAGCGTCATTCCGGCGCAGGCCGGAATCCATGGATACGAGCGTTATCGATGGATTCGTGAACACCCGACACAATGGATTCCGGCCTTCGCCGGAATGACGAGGAGTCTCTCTCGACACCGCCGCCCAACTTTGTTTGAGTCGTGCCCATGACCACCATCGTCCGCAAGCCGCCTGGCGGCCCCTCGCCCGTTCGTGCCGATTTCGGTCGCGATGTCGCGGCAAGGCTCGCCGCCGTGCCCGGCATCCGTCGCGCCAAGACCGACGCCGCCGTGATCTTCGCGCTGCCCGACTTCCTGTCGGCGGAGGAATGCCGCTTGCTGATCGCGACGATCGACCACGGCAGCCGCAAGTCGACGCTGCTGACCAGCAGCCACGATCCGAACTTCCGCACCAGCGACAGCTGTGACCTCGATCGCTGGCACCCGCTGCTCCAGCCGATCGACGAGAAGATCGCCGACCTGCTCGGCATTGCGCGCGAGCATGGCGAGACGATGCAGGGGCAGCGCTATGCGCCGGGGCAGCAGTTCCGGGCGCATAACGACTATTTCAACGAGAACGAGCCCTATTGGGCGTCGATGGCGGTCCAGGGCGGGCAGCGGACGTGGACCGCGATGGTCTATCTGAACGAGGTCGAGCAGGGCGGCGCGACATGGTTCCCGCAGGCGGGCGTCCGCTTCAACCCGCGGCCCGGCATGCTGGTCGCGTGGAACAACATGAACCCGGACGGCAGCCCCAATACGGCCACGCTGCACGAGGGCATGGCGGTGGTCGAGGGGACCAAGTACATCATCACCAAATGGTTTCGCGAACGGGCCTGGACGCCGACGATCGAGCCCTGACGGCGCCGGTTCCGCCCCTCCCTGACCGGGATTTCGCTGCAAGAACCTCCCTTTCGTACCCCGGCGAAGGCCGGGGTCCAGGAGTCCCGGGCGCAAGCCGCTGTTCTACCTGGCTCTGGACCCCCGCCTGCGCGGGGGTACGGCAGGATCAAGTGCTGACCCTGGACTTTCGCGGAGGAATCCCTTTCAGCGAGGGGAGTGTCGGAGAATCAATCCACCCGGATGCGCGTGCCCGTGTCGAAGCCGTCCGCCATCAGTCGCACGATCGCATCGGCCACCCGCCCGGGCGGCTTGACGCTCTGCGGGTCCTCGCCCGGATAGGCACGCTCGCGCATCTTCGTCCGCGTGGCGCCCGGATCGACGATCGCGGTGCGCACCGGCGAGATGTTCGCCATCTCCAGACCATAGCTGGCGACGATATTGTCGAACGCCGCCTTGGACGCGCCGTACATGCCCCAATAGGCCCGCGGCTTGGCCCCGACCGAGGAAGTGACGCCGACCACGCGGCCCGCCCTTGCCAGCCGCAGCATCGGCGAGAAGGCGGCGATCAGCGCGGCGTTGGCGGTGACGTTCAGCGCCATCACCTTGTCGAACTCCTTCAGGTCGAACGACGGCACCGGTCCCAGCGTGCCGAGCGAACCGGCGTTCAGCACCAGCATGTCGAGCGCGCGCCACCGCTCGGCGATCGCCGAGACGAGGCGGGGAATCGCGGTGAGATCGTACAGATCGACCGGGGCGATCGTGGCCGATCCGCCCGCGGCATAGATCGCGTCCTCGACCGCCTCGAGCCCGCCCGCCGTTCGTGCGACGAGGACGACATGCGCGCCCTCCGCCGCCAGCGCCGTGGCGGTGGCCGCGCCGATCCCGCGGCTGGCGCCGGTGACGAGCGCCAGCTGCCCCTTCAACCGGTCACTCATCCGACACGTTCGGCCAGCATCGCGAGTTGATCGACCGTCGTCGTCTCGTCCTGATCGGTCAGCGGCGTCGGATAGTCGCCGGTGAAGCAGGCATCGCAATATTTCGGGCGGACGGCGGTGCGCGACGCCTCGCCCAATGCCCGGTACAACCCGTCGATCGAGACGAAGGCGAGGCTGTCGGCCTGGATATAGTCGGTCATCCCGCCCAGATCGAGCTTGGCCGCGAGCAGCTTGGCGCGCTCGGGCGTGTCGACGCCGTAGAAGCAGGAATGGCGCGTCGGCGGCGAGGCGATGCGCATATGCACCTCCGCCGCGCCCGCATCGCGCATCATCTGCACGATCTTGAGCGAGGTGGTGCCGCGCACGATCGAATCGTCGATCAGCACGATCTTCTTGCCCTCGATCAGCTTGCGGTTGGCGTTGTGCTTCAGCTTGACGCCGAGGTGCCGCACCTTGTCGCCCGGCTGGATGAAGGTGCGCCCGACATAGTGCGAGCGGATGATGCCCAGCTCGAACGGGATGCCCGACGCCTGGGCATAGCCGATCGCAGCGGGGACGCCCGAATCGGGCACCGGGATCACCAGATCGGCATCGACCGGATTTTCCTGCGCCAGTTCGGCCCCGATCGCCTTGCGCACCGAATAGACCGAACGATCGTCGCTGATCGAATCGGGCCGCGAGAAATAGACCCATTCAAAGATGCACGGACGCGGGGACAGCGGCGCGAACGGGCGGATCGAGCGGAGTTCACCGTTCTTGACGATGACCAGCTCGCCCGGCTCCACCTCGCGCACGAATTCCGCGCCGACCACGTCGAGCCCGACGGTCTCCGACGCGAAGATATAGGCGTCGCCCAGCCGCCCCATCACCAGCGGACGGATGCCCAGCGGGTCGCGGCAGGCGATCATCCCCTCGGGCGTCATGCAGATCAGCGAATAGGCGCCTTCGACCTGCTTCAGCGCATCGATGAAGCGATCGAGCAGCGTGCGATAGTTGGACGTCGCGACGAGGTGGATGATGACCTCGGTATCGCTGGTCGACTGGAAGATCGATCCGGTGCGTACCAGATCCTTGCGCAGCCGCATCGCGTTCGACAGGTTGCCGTTATGCGCCACCGCGAACCCGCCCGACGCCAGTTCGGCGTACAGCGGCTGGATATTGCGGTTCGACGTCTCGCCGGTGGTCGAATAGCGGACATGGCCGCAGGCGGTGGCGCCGGGCAGCGCCTCGATCACGTCGGGGCGGTCGAAATTGCCCGCGACATGGCCCTGCGCGCGCTGGGTATGGAACATCGCCCCGTCCCAGCTGCAGATGCCCGCCGCCTCCTGGCCGCGATGCTGGAGCGCATGCAGGCCCAGCGCCACCAGTGCGGCCGCGCCGTCCGCGCCGGAAACACCGAAGATGCCGCACTCTTCGCGCAGCTTGTCGTCGTCGAAAGGATGGGTGGTGAACATAGGCCCTTCCGGGGATAAGCGTGTCACACGACCGCCATATAGGCAGGCGAATTCGATTTGTCGCCCTTTGATCGCCGATTGCGGCGGAACCATGTTTGGGGATAGGGGTTGCGGCGATGGAAAACCGCGACACCGGCATGGTGCTGAACCCCAGATACGACGCCGACGGATTGCTGACGGCGATCGCGGTCCATGCCGAAACCCTCGCCCCGCTGATGGTCGCGCACATGAATGCCGACGCGCTGCGGCTGACGCTCGAGACGCGCGAGGCGACCTTCTGGTCGCGCAGCCGGGCGCGGCTGTGGAAGAAGGGCGAGACGTCGGGCAATGTCCTGCGCGTGGTGGAGGCGCGGATCGATTGCGATCAGGACGCGCTATGGCTGCGGGTGATTCCCGCCGGGCCTGCCTGCCATACCGGGGCGGAAAGCTGCTTCTTCCGCCGGATCGAGGGGGATCGGCTGGTCCCGGCGGCATGAGGGTCGCGGCGCTGCTGGTGGTGCTGCTGGCGGGATGCTCGCCGGGCGGGCCGAACCGGCAGGCGGATGCGGGTACCACGCTGGAGGAAGCGGCGATCGCGCGCGGCGTGGTCCGCGATCCGGCCTCCACCGCGATCACCGGCCTGTATGCGCGCGAGGGCGACCGGCTGTGTCTGGTGGAGCAGGATTCGTCGGCGCGGGTCGGCATGTTCATCGATTACGGCGACGGCATCGGGTGCAGCGCCCGCGGGACGGCGGAGCGTGCGGGCGACCGGCTGGCGATCGACCTGGGGCAAAGGTGCCGGTTCGACGCGGGGTTCGACGGCGACCGCATCCGCTTTCCGGGCGCGCTGCCGGGCAGTTGCGCACGGCTGTGCACGCGGCGGGCATCGCTGGCCGGTCTCGCGCTCGATCGGCTGAGCGAGAGCCGGTCGGAGGCGCAGGCGTTGCGCGATCCGCGGGGAACGGCGCTGTGCGGGTGAGACTTATCTCCCCTCCCTGACAGGGAGGGGTCGGGGGTGGGTCGGCCAGCGAGGGAGCGGTACGCTTGCCTCACACCAACCCACCCTCAGCCCCTCCCTGACAGGGAGGGGAGCAGTCAGATCCCCTTCGCCGCCGCCAGCGCCCGTTCGCGCGCCTCGCGGTGGCCGATCAATTTCCGGGGATATTCCTCCGGGCAGCACCCCGCCGCCTCCGGGTCATGGATCGCCGCGTCGGACAGATGCGCCAGTTCGGGCACCCAGCGGCGGATATAGTCGGCGGCGTCGAACTTCTCCGACTGGGTGAGCGGGGCCATGATCCGCCCGAACATGTTGGAATCGACGCCGGTGCCCGCGACCCATTGCCAGTTGACCGCATTGTTGCCGTAGTCGGCATCGACGAGGCAGTCCCAGTACCACCGCTCGCCCTCACGCCAGTCGATCAGCAGGTGCTTGATGAGGAACGACGCGGCGATCATGCGGACGCGGTTGTGCATCCAGCCGATCTGCCACAGCTGGCGCATGCCCGCATCGACGACCGGATAGCCGGTGCGCCCCTGCTGCCATGCCCGAAGGTCGCGCTTCGCCTCGGCGCCGGTGCGCCATTTCAGCCTGTCGTAGCGGGGGCGGCCGTTCGCGTCGGCGTAGTCGGGCATCGACAGGATCACGCCGCTGGTGAAGTCGCGCCACGCCAGTTCCTTGCGGAAGGTGGTCAGGCTGTCGCCCGATCCGGGCAGCGCGTGCCAGATCTGGCGCGGGGTGATCTCGCCGTGGTGCAGGTGCGGCGACAGGTTGGAACTGCCGTCGATCGAGGGCAGGTTGCGGGCCTCGCCGTATGCGTCGATGCGGGATGCGAAGGATTTGAGCGCCTGCTTCGCGCCTTCCTCGCCGGGGGTCCATGCCTTGCCGAAGGCGATGGACCAGTCGGGCCGGGTCGGCAGCAACTTCCAGTCGGCAAGCGTGTCCGACCTAGGCCATCCGGCGGGCGCATCGATCCGGCGCGGGGCGGTGACGGGTTCTTCGGGCGGAAGCTGCTGGACCAGCGCCTTCCAGAAGGAGGAATAGATTTTGAACATGCCGCCCGATCCGGTCGTGACCTGTTCGGGCGGACGCAGGTGGTTGCCGTCGTGGAGCGTCAGCCGGTCGTCGAGCGCGTCCTGCGCCTTCACCCACCAGGGTTCGTAGTGGCGCATGGCGTGGATGCCGCCCGCGCCGGTTTCCTTGATCAGCGCGTGCAGTTCCTTGACCGCATCGCCGCGGCGCAGGATCAGGCGGCTGCCCCTGGCTCTCAGCGCTTCGTCCAGCGCGGCGAGGCTGTGGTGCAGCCACCAGCGCTGCGCCCCGCCGATCGCCCAGTCGCCCGGTGCCGTGTCGTCGAGGATATAGACCGGGATCACCGGCCCGGCCGCTGCCGCTGCCGCTGCGACCAGCGCGGGTTGATCCGACAGGCGAAGGTCCTGGCGCAGCCAGAGGAGGACGGGTTCGGTCATGCGGGGACGTTACGCCCGCGCGACGACCCCGGTTCCCTCCGCGACGGCGAAGATCGACGCGACATGGCGGTGCGCCACCTCGAGCAGATCGCCGTAGCCGCCGCCCAGCGCGCTGGCGATCGGCAGCCCCCGCGCCCTTGCCAGCGCGCCCATCCAGCGGTCGCGCGCGTCGAGCCCGGCCTGCGTCAGCGCCAGCCGCCCCAGCCGGTCGCCCGCGAACGGATCGACCCCGGCCTGGTACAGGATCAGCGACGGTGCGAAGCGGTCGATCAGCGGCACCAGCGTCGCGGCCAGCGTGGCGAGATATTCGTCGTCGCCCACCCCGTCCGCCAGCCCCACGTCGAGCGTCGAGCGGGCCTTCCTCGCCGGGAAATTCTTCTCGGCATGGATCGAATAGGTCGCAAGCCCGTGCCGCCCGGCGAGCAGCGATGCGGTGCCGTCGCCCTGATGCACATCGACATCGACCACCAGCACCCGCGCGCACGTCCCCTCCTCGACCAGCCGGTTGGCGGCGATGGCGAGGTCGTTGAACACGCAATAGCCCGCGCCGGTATCGGCCAGCGCATGGTGGCTGCCCCCGGCGGTATTGGCGGCATAGCCATGGTCGAGGGCGACCAGCGCGGCGGCATAGGTGCCGCCGGGCACCGCCTGTGCCCTCAGCGCCATCGGCGGGGTGACGGCGAAGCCGATGCGGCGTTCCTTGGCCGGGGGTACCCGCGCCGCGATCACCTCGGCGACATAGGCGTCGTCGTGCACCGCCTCGATCCACGCGCGGGGCATGTGCATGCCGCCGTGCCAGCGCACATCATCGCCGCGCTCGATCAGCAAGTCGCGGACCAGCCCGTTCTTGCCCCAGCGATAGCGGCTCCCCGGCGGCGCCTCGGCGACGTAATCGGGATGATGGACGACATGGATCATGCCGCATAGCTAGGCGTTCGACCCCCGCCGCGAAAGCGGCCCGTATGGAGACGCCGCTTGCCCGACCCCTATGTCCGCCCCGATGTGGCGGTGTTCCTCGACTATCTGACGCGCATGCCGGGGCCGAAGATGCACGAGCTGGACGCCCCCGCCGCCCGCGCGCAATTCGTGGCGATGAAGGACGTCGCCGATCTGCCGGTCGGCGACCTGGCGGTGATCCGCGACATGGACATTCCCGTCGCGGGCGGCAGCATCCCGGCGCGGCTGTTCGACGCACGCGACGATCGCGTGGCCGGGCCGGTGGTGGTCTTCTATCACGGCGGCGGCTTCGTGATCGGCGACATCGCTACCCATGCGGCTTTCTGCGCGGAGATGGCACGGACGCTCGACCTGCCGGTCGTGTCGGTCGCCTATCGCCTCGCCCCCGAACATCCATGGCCGACCGCACCCGACGATGCGGAAGCGGCGGCGCGGTGGATCGCGACGGCACCCGAAGCGCTCGGCCTGAAGGTCGCGTCGCTGGTGCTGGCGGGCGACAGCGCGGGGGGCAAGCTGACGATCACCACCGCCATGGCGCTGCGCGATGCCGCGGCGGCGGTGCCGGCGATCGCGCAGTTCCCGATCTATCCGGCGGCGGATTTCTCGCGGCCCTATCCGTCGTTCGAGCAATTCTGCTCGGGCTATCTGCTGACGCGCGAGGGGTTGCAGTATTTCGCCGATGCCTATCGATCGGACCCGGCCCATGTCCGCGCGTCGCCGCTGCTGGGCGACTGCCACGGCCTGCCGCCCGCGCTCGTCCTGACCGCCGGCCTCGACCCGATCCGCGATCAGGGGCGCGCCTATGCCGCGAAGCTGGCCGAAGCGGGCGTGGCGGTGACGTTCCGCGAGGCGCGCGGCATGATCCACGGCTTCGTGACGCTGCGCCGCGCGATCCCGTCCAGCGTCGGCGACGTGGCGGGTGCGCTCAAGGTGCTGAAGGCGATCGTGGCGGAGGCGGAGGCGGACCGGGTGATGGCGCAGGCGGCGGGCACGCTTCCCTCCCCCGCCCCGACCGTCTAGGAACCCGCCGATGGACAAGACCGCCCTTCCCTATCGCCCCTGCGCGGGCGTCATGCTGATGAACCGCGCGGGACAGGTGTTCGTCGGCCAGCGGCTCGATTCGACGCTGGAGGCGTGGCAGATGCCGCAGGGCGGGATCGATCCCGGCGAGGATGCGATCGCCGCCGCCGTCCGCGAACTGCGCGAGGAAACCGGCGTGCAGGCCGACAAGGTCCGCCTGATCGCGGAGGCGCCGGAGGAACTGTTCTACGACCTGCCCGACGACATGGTCGGCCGGATCTGGCAGGGCAAATGGCGCGGGCAGCGGCAGCGCTGGTTCCTGTTCGCCTTCGACGGCGAGGACAGCGATATCGACATCGCGACCCCCGAGCCGGAGTTCCGCGCGTGGCGCTGGGCCGATCCGCAAGACCTGCCGGGCATGATCGTGCCGTTCAAGAAGACGCTGTACGAAGCGGTACTGGCGGCATTTTCCCCGCACCTGCACCGATGAACCGCCCCGTCGTTGCGACGGGCCGTTCACGCTGGCGCAAGCGGATCGGCTATAGTCGCCGCGCATGCTGAACCCCGCGCTCCTCCTGCCGCTCGGCGCCTATTATGCGGAACTGCCGCCCGAGCCGGACATGCCGATCGAGCTTCGGACGATGCTGGAGGAGGCAATGGCGTCGGGCAACGACGGCGACGTCGCGACCATCGTGAAATACGCCCGCAAGGCCGCGCCGAAACATGCGCAGAAGATCGCCGAACTGGCGTCGCACTATACTTTCGAGCGGACCGAGAAGAACGTGAAGATGCTGCGGACCGCATCGTTCGGTGCCCTCATCAAGGGGCGGGCCGAGATCGGCGGCTGGATCAACGGCGGCAATTCCAACACGCTGGGCGTCACCGCCGTGCTCGACCTGTCGCGCGAGGGCTATCGCTGGCGGCACAAGCTGAAGTTGCAGGCGGATTATCAGGAGAACAACAACGTCACCAGCCGCGAACATTATCTCGCGGCGTTCGAGCCGAACTACAAGGTCGACGACCGGCTCTATGTCTATGGCGCGGCGCAGTATGAATCGGACCAGTTCCTGGGCTATTTCGATCGCTATTCGGCGTCGGGCGGCGCAGGGTACACGGTGCTGGCGCGCGGGCCGGTGACGCTCGACCTCGAACTCGGCCCGGCGTTCCGCTACACCAGCTTCACCGACGGCAATGTCGAGCGCAATCTGGCCGGGCGCGGATCGTTCGACCTCGACTGGAAGCTGACCCCGGCGCTGACCTTCCGTCAGGATACCTCCGCCTATCTCCAGGCGGCGAACAGCACCGTCACCAGCCTGACCGCGATCGACGCCAAGCTGCTGGGGCCGCTGTCGGCGCGTTTCTCCTACAACATCCAGTATGAAAGCCTGCCGCCCGCGGGCCGGGTCAATACCGACACCACCGGGCGTGCGTCGCTGGTCTACGCCTTCTGAGCGCGCTAGAGCGGGGCATGGAGAGACTGTCCCCGGACGAACGGCGGCTGATCGAGCACATCGACGGCGCGGCGATGCTTGCCCAAGTGGAACGCTGGGTCGCGGTCAACAGCGGCACGCGCAACCTTGCCGGGCTGGCGACGATGGCCGGGCTCCTGGCGGATGCGTTCGCGGTGCTGCCGGGCGATATCGAACTGGTCGAGCCTGCGCCGGTGGAGGCGGTCGAGCCGGACGGGCGCATCCGCGCGATCGACCATGGCCGCCACCTGCTGCTGCGCGTGCGTCGGCAAGCGCGCTGCCGGATGCTGTTCACCGGGCATATGGACACGGTGTACGGGGCCGACCATCCGTTCCAGACCGCGCGCTTCAGCGAACCGGGTGTCCTCAACGGCCCCGGTGCCGCCGACATGAAGGGCGGGATCGCGGTGATGCTGGCCGCGCTGGCGGCGGTCGAGGCGAGCGGGATCGCGTCGGACTTCGGCTATGACGTGGTGCTGAACGCCGACGAGGAGACCGGCTCCTTCGCCTCCGCCGCGCTGATCGAGGCGCAGGCCGCGGGCAAGGTCGCCGCCTTCACCTATGAGCCCGCGCTGCCCGACGGGACGCTCGCGGGCGCACGCGGCGGCACCGGCAATTTCTCGCTGACCGTCGCCGGGCGCAGCGCGCATGCCGGGCGCAACCCGGAGGAAGGGCGCAATGCCATCGTCGCCGCCGCCGATCTCGCGCTGCGGCTGGCCGGGGAGCGTCGTCCGGGCCTTGCGGTGAACCCGGCGCGGATCGACGGCGGCGGGCCGAACAACGTCGTGCCCGACCATGCGGTGCTGCGGGTCAACTTCCGGCCGAGGGGCGCGGACGACATTGCGCGGGCACAGGCGGCGATCGACGGCGCGGTGGCGGCGGTGGCCGCGGCGCACGACGTCTCGGTCCATACGCACGGCAGCTTCAACCGCCCGCCGAAACCGATCGACGCGCAGGCCGCGCGGCTGTTCGCGCTGGTGCAGGCAGCCGGGGCCGACATGGGCGTGCCGATCGGCTGGCGCGACACCGGCGGGGTGTGCGACGGCAACAACATCGCCGCACAGGGCGTGGCGGTGATCGACACGATGGGCGTGCGCGGGGGCGCGATCCATTCGGCGGAGGAATATATGATCGTCGACAGCCTGGCCGAACGCGCTGCGCTGTCGGCGGTCGCGATCGCGCGCATCGCGCGAAAGGGGGGATTGTGACGTTCCGCATCCGTGCCGCGCGCGAAGACGATCTGAAATATCTGTATGAAATGGCCAAGCTGACCGGCGGCGGCTTCACCAACCTGCCGCCCGATCGCAACGCGCTGACGACCAAGCTGGAACGCAGCGCCGTCGCCTTCAGCCACGAGGAGGATGCGCCGCGCGACGAGGCGTTCGTGCTGGTGCTGGAGAATATCGACACCGGCGAGGTGCGCGGCACGTCGCAGATCTTTACCAAGGTCGGGCAGCGCTGGCCCTTCTATTCCTATCGCGTCGCGACGCTGACCAAGCACAGCGAGGCGCTGGGGCGGACGTTCCGCGCCGAAATCCTGAACCTCGTCAACGACCTGGAAGGATCGAGCGAGGTCGGCGGGCTGTTCCTCCATCCCGGCGAGCGGGCCGGCGGGCTGGGGCTGCTGCTCGCCCGCTCGCGCTACCTGTTCATCGCGCGGCACCGGGGGCGCTTCGCCGACCGGGTACTGGCCGAGTTGCGCGGGATCATCGACGAGGCGGGCGGTTCGCCCTTCTGGGACGGGGTCGCCGGGCGGTTCTTCGGCATGACGTTCCAGGATGCCGACCAGTTCAATGCGATCCACGGCAACCAGTTCATCGCCGACCTGATGCCGCGCCATCCGGTCTATATCGCGATGCTGCCCGATGCGGCGCGCGCGGTCATCGGCCTGCCGCACCCCACGGGGCGCGCGGCGATGCGGATGCTGGAGAACGAGGGCTTTGCGTATGAGAACTACGTCGACATCTTCGACGGCGGCCCGACGATGACCGCGCGGACCGACCAGATCGCGACGATCCGCGGACGGCGCGAGGCGAAGGTGGTGGCGATCGCCGAGGGGGGCACGCCGTCGATCCTGTCATGCGGGCGGCTGGCCGATTTCCGCGCGGCGCTGGGCGACGTGACGGTGCGGGACGACGGCATCGCGATCGACGCAGGCGCCGCGCGGGCGCTGGGCGTCGAGGTGGGCGCGACGCTGTGCCATGTGGCGCGCTGACATGCTCACCGAGATCAACTTCGACGGGATCATCGGCCCCAGCCACAATTATGCCGGGCTGAGCCACGGCAACCTCGCCGCGACGCGCAATGCGGGCGCGGTGTCGCGCCCGCGCGCGGCGGCGTTGCAGGGCGTGGCGAAGATGCGGGCGAACCTCGCATTGGGGCTGACCCAGGGCATATTGCTGCCCCATGCCCGGCCCGACCGGCGGTGGCTGGCGGCGCTGGCGACCGACTATGCGTCCGCCGCGCCGCATCTGAAGGCGCAGGCGCTGTCCGCTTCGGCGATGTGGGCGGCCAATGCCGCCACCGTCTCGCCCGCGCCGGATACGGCGGACGGGCGCTGCCACCTCTCGGTCGCCAATCTGGTGACGATGCCGCATCGCAGCCACGAATGGCCGCAGACGCTGGCACAGTTGCGCACCGCCTTCGCCGATCCGGCATTTGTGGTGCACGGCCCCGTCCCCGCCCCGTTCGGCGACGAGGGCGCGGCGAACCATATGCGGCTGTGCGAGCAACACGGCGCGCCCGGCTTGGAGGTCTTCGTCTATGGCGTCGGCGGCGGCCCCTTCCCCGCGCGTCAGCATCGCGAGGCGGGCGCGGCGATCGCGCGCGCGCACGGCCTGTCGCCCGCGCATACCCTGTTCGTGCGCCAGTCCGACATGGCGATCGCGGCGGGGGCATTTCACAACGACGTGGTGGCGGTCGCCAACGAACGGGTGCTGTTCGCGCACGAACAGGCGTTCGAGGATCGCCTGCAATTCCACGCCGACCTGCGCGCGGCGATGCCCTCGGTCGAGATCGTCGAGGTACCCGCCGACCGGGTCAGCCTGTCGGACGCCATCGCCTCCTATCTGTTCAACGCGCAGCTGGTGACGTTGCCTGAGGGCGGCGGCATGGCGCTGATCCTGCCTGCCGAGGCGCAGGCGACGCCCGCCGTCTGGGCGTGGTTGCAGGAACTGGTCGCGGGCAACGGGCCGATCCGGCGGCTGGAGGTCGTCAACGTCCGCGAATCGATGGCGAACGGCGGCGGCCCGGCCTGTCTGCGGCTGCGGGTCGTGGCCGATCCGGCGACGATCGACCCGCGCTTCCTCGTCGACGACGCCCGGCTCGACCGGATCGCCGCGCTGATCGAGGCGCATTGGCCTGAGGCGATCACACCCGACGATATCGGCGATCCGGCATTGATCGCGCAGATCGAGGCCGCTCGCGCGAAGCTGCTCGAAACGCTCGACCTTGTCGGGTTAATTGACATTTAACCATATTGCCGGAGTCCAGAACCGCGGATATCCGTTGGTGGCATAGTGCTTGCGAGGTACCTTGCCATGCTGACCCGCCTCAAGAACCTCTTCACCATCAAGTCCAAGTTCGAGGCGTTCCTCGTCATCTACGGCCTTGCCGTCGGCGCGACCGAGCGCGGCGTGGGCTATGTCGAGCAATATCCCGGCGTCATCGGCTGGTTCCTGTTCGCGCTGTGCCCGATCGCGGTGTTCATGGCGGGCGCGCGCATCCTCGATTCGATCGACGCGGAGCGGGCGTTGCGCTAACCGGTCGCCATGCCTCGTGAGATTACCGCCTATTCCAACCCGCAGGTGAAGGCCGCGCGCAGCTTGCGCGAAAAGCGCCATCGCCGCGAACAGCGCCGCTTCCTTGCCGAAGGGCTGCGCATCCTGACCGAGGCGCGCGAGAGCGGGTGGCTGCCCGCCGAACTGTTCTTCGCCAGCGACGAGCGCCACCCGCTGCTCGATACGCTGATCGCCGAGACCGAGGCGTCGGGCGGCATGGCGATCGCGACCACCCCCGACATTCTTTCCAAGCTGTCGGGCAAGGACAATCCCGGCGCGGTCGTCGGCGTCTATGACGAGTTTCCGACCGATCTTGCCGCGATCGACCGGCGCAACGCATCGCTGTGGCTGGTGGCCGAACGGCTGCGCGATCCGGGCAACCTCGGGACGATCCTGCGCACGGCGGATGCGACGGGTGCGGGCGGGCTGATCCTCGTCGACGATTGCGTCGATCCGTTTTCGGTCGAGGCGGTGCGCGCCAGCATGGGCGCGATCTTCACGGTCAGCGTGGCACGAACCGACTGGGCGTCCTTCCACGCATGGCTGCGCAGCGGACCGGGAACGCTGGTGGGGTTGAGCCTCGACACCACGCACGACTATCGCGCGGCGACCTATCCCGATCCGACCTTCCTGCTGACCGGGAACGAGGCGCAGGGGATGCCGCAGCACATGGCCGATGCCTGCGACCTGTTGGTCAAGATTCCGATGCTGGGGCGCGCCGACAGCCTGAACGCAGCGGTGGCGACGGCGGTGATGGCGTACACCGTACTGGGCCAGCATCGCCCGGCCTGAACCTTTGCGGGCACGGCGCATTGAGGCGGCCATGACCCGTCCGACCTTCGCCGCCCTGCCCGCCGTTGAACTCGATGCGCTGAGATCGCCGACGATCGTGCTGTTCGGCGCGAGCGAGGCGACGCCGTACAACAGCGCCGAGCCGAGCCATTCGGCGGATGCTCCCGCAGCGATCCGCAGCGCGTCGATCGGCTTTGCGCGGCAATTGTCGCAGATCGATTTCGACTTGGGCTTCACCCCCTTCCCCGATTCGAAGGATGCGCGTGGCGTCAGCGACGCGGGCGATATCGAAACCAGCCCTGAGGACGCGGCGGGCAATCGCGAACGGATCGAGGCGGCGACGCGCGCGGTGCTGGTGGCGGGTGCGGTGCCGTTCCTGCTGGGCGGCGACGATTCGGTGCCGATCCCGTTCGCGGCGGGTTTTGCCGAGGCGGGGCCGCTGACCGTCGTGCAGGTCGACGCACATGCCGATTGGGGCGACGTGATCCTCGGCGAACCGCTCGGCTATGGCTCGCCGATGCGGCGGCTGGCGGAGATGGACCATGTCGAACACATGATCCAGATCGGGGTACGGGGCCTGGGCAGCGGTGGCGCGTGGCAGATCGACGATGCGCGGAACTGGGGCAGCCGGATCGTCACCGCGTATGACCTGATCCGCCACGGCATCGACGCCGCGATCGCGCAGGTGCCCGCAGGCGGGCGCTATCTCGTGTCGATCGACTGCGACGGGATCGACCCGGCGGCGTTCCCGGCGGTGGCGATGCCGACGCCGGGCGGTCTGCGCTACGAAGAGGTCGTGCTGCTGCTGCGGGGGCTGGCGGAGAAGGGCACGATCGCCGGGCTGGTGCTGGCCGAATATGTGCCGAGCCGCGACGATCCGCAGCGGCTGTGCGCGCTGATGGCGGCGCGGATCGTCGCGGTGGCGATGGGGCTGGTGCTGGGGGCGGTGGACTGATCGCCCTGTTTCGTCACTCCCGCGAAGGCGGGAGGCCATAGTCGTAGCGGTCGCGCTTCCTGCCGGGAGGGTAGCGTATATGGATTCCCGCCTGCGCGGGAATGGCGGCGGGTTTCCGGCGGCAGCCGAAGCCGTCATTCCGGCGAAGGCCGGAATCAATGGATTGGGTGACGTCTCGGCAAGAAGGGCAACGTGGCCGCGTCCCTGGATTGCGGCTTTCGCCGGAATGACGGGTGTAGTCGCGTTATTGTGCCCTGCGCCGGAATGACCGCGGGCACCGGCCTACCCCGCCGCCGCATCCTCCGCCTCGGCAATGGCCACCGTCAGCTTCGTCAGCGGGCGCGGCGACTGTTCGACGATCGGCAGCGGGTCGATCGACTTGCCGCCGGTATCGATGTTCAGCGCCTCGAACCGCTTGGCCGAGGTCATCACCTGCGATTCGAGGCTGCCGACGAAGGCGTTGTAGGCGGTGTTCGCGCCCTCCAGATTCTTGCCGAGACGCGCGACATGCTCGCCCATCTTGGCGAGGCGCGCGTGGAGTTCGCGGCCGAGCAGCCCGATCGCCCTCGCCTCGCCCGCCATCTTCTCCTGCCGCCATACCGCCGCGACGGTGCGGGCGATGGCGATCAGGTTGGTCGGGGTGGCGATCAGCACCCGCCGGTCGAACGCATAGTCCCACAGGTCCGGCGCATGTTCCAATGCCGCGGCGAGGAAATGCTCGCCCGGCACGAACATCACGACGTAATCGGGCGTATCCTCGAACTGCGCCTGATAGCTCTTGGCCCCCAGTTGATTGACGTGGTTCTTCATCGAGGCGACGTGCGCCGCCATGAACGCCGACCGCTCGCCCTCGTCCACCGCGCCGTGCGCGTCCTGATAGGCGTTGAGCGACACCTTGGCATCGATGATGAGGCTTTTGCCGCCGGGCACCTTGACGATCGCGTCGGGGCGCAGCCGCCCCTCCCCATGATCGACCGATACCTCCATCCGGAAATCGGTATGTTCGGCCAGCCCGCAGGTTTCCAGCACGTTGCGCAGCTGCTGTTCGCCCCAGCGCCCCCGCGCCTTGGGGGCGGAGCGCAGCGCGTTGACGAGCTTGGCCGCCTCGCTCTTGACCGATTCCTGCCCGATGCGCATCGCGTCCATCAGGCCCTTCAGCGTACCATACGCCTCCTGCCGCTCGCCCTCGACCTTGCTGATGCTGGCCTCGTAGCGCCGGAGCGTCGCCTCCACCGGGGCGAGCAGCGCCTTGAGCTTCATCTCGTTGGTGTCGCCCGCCTGCGCGAAACGTTCGTTGGCGCGGGTGAGGAACGCGCGCTGCGCCCCGTCGAGCATCACCTGCGCGGTTTCGCGGAACTGCGCCGCCATCGCCTCGCGCGCGTCCTTGAACTCGGCCAGCCGCTCCTCGAACGCGGCGGCATTGGCCTTGAGCGCGGCATGTTCCAGCAGGATCGCATCGCGATCGGCCCGCACCTCGGCCAGCTCGACGCGCAGCGACGGCACCTCGCGCGCGCGCTCGCTGGCCAGCGCAAGGTCGGCGATCGCCTGCTTGAAGTCGTTCTCGCGCCGGTCGCGTTCGTCGCGCAGCAACTGCACCTGGCGACTGCCCGCCAGCCAGCCGATGACGAGTCCGGCCAGCAGTACGGCGATGACGACGAGCAGAAGAACGGGATCCATGCGATACTCCGGGGGAACGGAGTAGGAACCTACCCGTCGCGCGCCGTGGCATCAAGCGATGGCGGACGCGGTTCGTCGCAGCCCTTGCGCATCACATGCGTACCGCGGCGAAGGCCGGGCTCCAGTGGCGAGGCCTGCGTACAGGCTGCTGTCCGTTCCGAACTGTACCCCGGCCTTCCCCGGGGTACGGCGGTATCGAAGCCCGCTTACGCCGCCTTGCGTGCCTTGTTCAGCTTCTTGATGACCATGTCGCGCTTCAGGCGGGACAGATGGTCGATGAACAGCACGCCGTTCAGATGATCCAT
Organism: Sphingomonas silueang; assembly: GCF_040049155.1. NCBI lineage: Bacteria > Pseudomonadati > Pseudomonadota > Alphaproteobacteria > Sphingomonadales > Sphingomonadaceae > Sphingomonas > Sphingomonas silueang. The sequence goes on along the minus strand of NZ_JBDZDK010000003.1, from coordinate 194,561 downwards.
CTCGTGCTGGAGGCAGGTCGCCATCAGCCCTTCGAGCCATTCGTCATGGGCGTCGCCCTTCTCATCGAGCCACTTGACCCGGCAGCGCGCGGGGCGGACGACATCGGCGAACTGTTCGGGGATCGACAGGCAGCCTTCCTGATAGACCGACTGTTCGTCGGACGTCTCGACGATCTCCGGGTTGACGAACGCATGGGGCGCCTTGACCGGCTTGCCCTCCTCGTCCTGTTCGTCCTGGAGGTCGATGACCAGCACCCGCCTGGGCACCGCGACCTGGATGGCGGCGAGGCCGATGCCGGGGGCGTCGTACATCGTCTCGAACATGTCGGCGATAAGCGTCCTTACCTCGTCGGTCACGCCCTCGACGGGTTCGGAGACGAGGCGGAGGCGGGGATCGGGAATCTCGATGATCGGAAGAATGGCCATGACGCCCTAGCTAATAGCACAGTTTGCCGCGTCAAGCGACCGGGCGACGCGCGCGCAGCGCCTGCGCCAGCGTCCCCTCGTCGAGATAGTCGAGCTCGCCGCCGACCGGCAGGCCGTGCGCCAGCTGCGTCAGGCGCACCGGATATTTCTCGATCCGCTCCGCGATGTAATGGGCGGTGGTCTGCCCCTCCAGCGTGGCGTTCATCGCCAGCACGACCTCGTCGATGCCGCCGCCTGCGACGCGGGCGACCAGCGCGTCGATCGACAGGTCGTCGGGCCGCACCCCCTCCAGCGCCGACAGCCGACCGCCCAGCACATGGAAGCGCCCCGGAAACAGCCGCGAGCGATCGAGCGCCCACAGGTCGGCCACCTCCTCCACCACGCACAGCGAACGGTCGTCGCGGCGCGGATCGGTGCAGATCGCGCACGGATCGGTGGTGTCGACATTGCCGCAGGTCGAACAGGTAGCGAGGGTACGCGCCACCCGGTCGAGCGCCACGAGCAGCGGATCGAGCGCCGTCTCCCGCTTCTTGACCAGATGCAACACCGCGCGCCTGGCGGAACGGGGGCCGAGGCCGGGAAGGCGGGAGAGCGCCTGTGTCAGCGCGTCGATTTCGGGAGAAGCCATCGTGCCCCAAGATAGGGGGTTGCAACCCTAAGCGCCACGGTGTCGAGAGGCCCGATGCGGATCATCTTCATGGGAACCCCGGCCTTTGCGGTGCCGGTCTTGCAGGCTTTGGTCGATGGCGGGCACGATGTCGTCGCGGCGTACAGCCAGCCGCCGCGCCGCGCGGGGCGGGGCAAGGCGCTGACCCCCTCGCCGGTGCAGCAACTGGCCGGGACGCTGGGGATCGCGGTGCGCACGCCGGTCAGCCTGAAACCGGCGGAGGAACAGGCGGCGTTCGCGGCGCTCGATGCCGATGTCGCGGTCGTCGCCGCCTATGGCCTGTTGCTGCCGCGCGCGGTGCTGGATGCGCCGCGGCTGGGGTGCCTGAACGTCCACGGCTCGCTGCTGCCGCGCTGGCGCGGGGCCGCGCCGATCCAGCGCGCGATCCTTGCCGGGGACGCCGAAACCGGGGTCGGCATCATGCAGATGGCGGCGGGGATGGATACCGGGCCGGTGCGGCTGGAGGAGCGGACCCCGATCGGCGACAAGACCGCCGGGGAACTGGCCGAGGAACTGAGCGCGATGGGCGCACGGCTGATGCTGGAAGTGCTGGTCGATCCCGATCGTCATCCCCCGGTCCCGCAGGCGGCAGAAGGCGTGACGCACGCCGCGAAGATCGACAAGGCGGAGGCGCGGCTGCGCTTCGACGGCAGCGCGGTACAGGCCGAGCGGCAGGTGCGTGCCTTCAACCCCGCCCCCGGTGCCTTTCTCGAAGTGCAGGGCGAGCGGATCAAGGTGCTGGCCGCCCATGTCGATCCGGACGCGACGGGCGGGGAACCGGGCACCGTCGTCGGCGGCGCGCTGGAGATCGCCTGTGCCGAGGGCGTGTTGATCCCCACCGCGGTCCAGCGCGCGGGGCGCAGCGCGACCTCTGCCGGGGAACTGCTGCGCGGCTTTCCGATCCCCGCGGGAACGCGCATCGCATGACCCGCTTCGCGCTGGTGGTCGAATATGACGGCCGCCCGTTCGTCGGCTGGCAGCGGCAGGCGGAGGGCGCGAGCGTGCAAGGTGCGATCGAACGGGCGCTGCGTGAGGTGACGCAGGAGGACGCCACCGTCCATGCCGCCGGGCGCACCGACGCCGGGGTTCATGCTACCGCGATGCGCGCGCACGTCGATGTCGCGAAAGCGATCGATCCCTTCCGGCTGCGCGAGGCGCTGAACGCCCGGCTGCCGCCCGATCCGGTGGCGATCCTCGATTGCGTCGCGGTTGCCGAAGACTGGCATGCGCGGTTCTCCTGCATCCGGCGGTCGTACGAATATCAGATCGTCAATCGCCGTGCGCCGCTGACGCACGACCGGGGGCTGGCGTGGCGGGTGCCGCAGCCGCTCGATGCGGGCGCGATGGCGGCGGCGGCGGCACGGCTGGTCGGGCGGCATGATTTCACGACCTTCCGCTCGGCGCATTGCCAGGCGGACAGCCCGCTGCGCACGCTCGACCGGCTGGAGGTGGTACAGGACGGCGACCGCATCGTCATCCACGCCGCCGCGCGCTCGTTCCTGCACCATCAGGTCCGCTCGATGGTCGGCTGCCTCGCGATGGTCGGGCGCGGCAGGCGCACACCCGACGACATGGCGGCGATCCTCGCCGCGCGCGATCGATCGATGCTGTGGCTGAACGCACCGCCCGACGGGCTGTTCTTCGTCGGCGCGGACTACTGACGCGAGAGGCGGGCGACTAGTTCGACATGGGTCGACCAGCGGAACTGGCCGACCGGCTGCACCCAGTCGATGCGATATCCCTGTTCGCACAACATCTTCGCATCGCGCGCGAAGCTGCTGGGATTGCACGAAACATAGGCGATCACCGGCACCTTCGCCTGCGCCAGCGTCGCGGCCTGTTCCCGCGCACCCGCGCGCGGCGGATCGAGAATCACCGCATCGAACCGATCGAGCTCGGCGGGGGTCAGCGGACGGCGGAACAGGTCGCGGTGGTCCGCCGCGACCGCGCGGCCCGCACGCGCCGCCGCCAGTTTCAGCGCCATGATCGCCTCGCGCCCCGCCTCCCCGGCATAGACCCTTGCGCTGGGGGCGCGGGTCAGGGTGAAGGTGCCCAGCCCGGCGAACAGATCGGCGACGATCCCCGCCTCGCCGATCGCCGCGTCCACCGCCGCGACCAACGCCGCCTCGCCGTCGTCGGTCGCCTGGAGGAAGCTGCCCGCCGGGAACGGCACCGGCACGCCGCCCAGCGTGAACGTCACCGGCTGCGGCTCCCAGCGTGCCTCCGCGCCATAGCCGTCGTCGATCGACAGCCGGGCGAGCCCATGCGCCTGCGCGAAGCCGGTCAGCCCCTCCGCCGCCGCCAGCCCTTCGGCGATCGGCCCGGCGATCAGCACGTCCGCCCCCTGATCCACCCGCGCCAGATGGACGTCGGCGCGTGCGCGATCCTTCAACGCCCGCGCCAGCAGCGCCCGCAGCGGCGCGACGAGCGCGAACAGTTCGGGAAGCAGCACATGGCATTCGTGCAGGTCGACGATCCGGTGGCTCGCCCCCTCGGTAAAGCCGAGCGTGACCGCCTTGCCTCGCCGCTCGGCATGGAGCGTTGCGCGGCGGCGGGTGCGCGGGGCGGACAGGACCGCCGGGCGGACGGTCGCCGCCAGCCCCTGTCCGGCCAGCGCGCCTGCCACGCGATCGGCGACGAAGGCGGCCTCGCTCGCTTCGTCGAGATGCTGGAGCTGGCACCCGCCGCAGCTCGGGAAATGGCGGCAGGGCGGCACCTGGCGGTGCGGTCCGGGGACGAGCGTGCCGTCGGCGAGCAGTCGGTCGCCGGGCGCGGCCAGCGCGGCATGGCGTCCGTCGCCCGTCACCCCGTCGCCGCGCGCCGCCACGCGCGTGATGATATCCGCCTCTACCGACATTCCGCGATCGCCCGTCCCAAATGGTCGACCAGCGCATCGGCGATGAACGCCGGTCCGGCAAGCCCTGCCGCACGCCCGTGCAGCCAGACGGCGGTCGCCGCCGCCCGTGCCCCATCGGGTTTCAGCCGCGCGGCGAGGATACCGGCCAGCACGTCGCCCGTCCCGGCGGTGGACAGCCAACTGGGCGCGTCGGCGGCGACGACGACCGTGCCGTCCGGGGCGGCGATCACGGTATCCGGTCCCTTGTGGACGATCGTCGCGCGCGCCTGCCGCGCGGCGGCAATGGTGCGGTCGAGCTTGTTGCCGGACGCATCGGGAAACATCCGCGAAAACTCGCCGCCATGCGGGGTGAGCCACGTCGGCGCGGTACGTCCGGCGATCCGTGCGACACCTTCCGCGCCGAGCAGCGACAGCGCGTCGCCGTCGACCACCAGCGGCGCGGCGCAGGCGAGCGCGGCATCGACCAGCCGGTGCGCGTCGTCATCGCGCCCCAACCCCGGCCCGACCAGCACGGCGGACAGGCGTTCGTCGCCGAGCAATGCCTGCAATGCGCCGTCGTCCGCAACGTCGCGGTGGACGAGCGCGTCGGGCCCGGCACCGTCGTCGCCGGTGAGCATCACATAACCCGCCCCCGCCGACAGCGCCGCCCGCGCCGCCAGCCGGGCCGCACCGGGCATCGCCCCGCCGAGCACCACGACCAGTCCGCGCGTATATTTATGCGCGTCGCGTGCGGGCGGCGCGATCATCGGGCGGGCGATCGTCCGCATGCGGATCGGCAACGCGATGCCGAGATCGGCAAGCCGGACGATGCCGCAGCGCCCCGTCGTGTGCACGGGTTTCAGCGCGCCCAGTGCGACGGTCAGGTCCGGGCGGACCGACCCGGCGAAGTTGTGGACCGCATCGGCATCACAGCCACTCGGCACATCGATCGCCACCACATAGTCCGCCGCCGCGCAGAGCCGGGCGAGCGGCGCCGCCACGTCGGGCGCGAGCGGGCGGGTGAGGCCGATGCCGAACAGGCCGTCCACCAGCACGGGGCACGGTTCGGCATCGGCGAGCGCGATGGTCGGCCCGTTCCAGCGCGCACGCATCCGGGCGGCGCTGCCGTCGGCGCGAGTCGGCAGGGCGGCGACGGTGACCGCCAACCCCCATTCTCGCAAAAACCGTGCGATGACAAAGCCATCACCGCCGTTGTTACCCGGCCCTGCGAGGATCAGCACCGCCCGCCCCAGCGCCACACGCAGTACCTCGCGGGCGACGGCCAGCCCGGCGCGCTCCATCAGCGCATCCTGATCGACCCCGGCGGCGAAGGCGGCTGCCTCCGCCGCGCGCATAGCGGCGGCGGACAGGATCGGCGCGGCAGGCGGCAGGCCGATCATCGCTTCGCGACCGGGCCGATCGTGGCGGGAAGGCGATAGCGCGCGCCGCCGATTGCGACCTCGATCGCGTCGCTGCCCACGATCGTCACCCGCGCGGGTTCGGCACCGTCCGCCGCGACGACGCCCTGCCCGTCCCGCGTGATGCGCAGGCGACGGAACCCGCCGTCCGCCTGTCGCACCGTGAGGATCGTGCCGTCGGCGGAAAGGGTCTGTTCGACGCTACAGGTCCGCGCCAGTGCCGCGTCAGGAGTGGCGGCGCACTCGACCAGTTCGCCAGCATCGGTCGCCGGATTGGCGGGAACCGCATCGTCCCCGCCGCACGCTGCCAGCGCCAGTGGCAACAGCAGCGCGCCGGAGCATTGTCCGACCCGCTTGCGCCACCCTGCCGACCGTTCGTGTCGAGCGCAGTCGAGACACCACAGGCTGCGCTCGCGGCACGTCCCTCGACTATGCTCGGGACGAACGGGAACGGGTGGCAGGGATCGGTCGGAAGATGCGCTAGATATCCGCATAGACATGACGTTCGGCCTTCGCCCCGGGGTGCGTCACCGCCCCCTGGTAGGCGGGGCCGACCGTCGTCGAATAGCGCCACAGCGCCCCCGATTGATAGTCGTTCGTGCGCGGCTGCCACCGTGCACGGCGTTCGGCCAGCACGTCGGCGGGAACGTCGAGGTCGATGTTCCCCGCTTCCGCATCGATGGTGATGATATCGCCATCCTCGACCAGCGCGATCGGGCCGCCCTCGGCCGCTTCCGGCCCGACATGGCCGATGCAGAAGCCGCGGGTCGCGCCGGAGAAACGCCCGTCGGTGATGAGCGCCACGCTCTCGCCCATGCCGAGGCCATAGAGCGCGGCGGTGGTGGACAGCATCTCGCGCATGCCCGGACCGCCCTTCGGCCCCTCATAGCGGATGACGACGACGGTGCCCTCGCGGATGTCGCGCGCCTCGACCGCGGCGAAGGCGTCCTCCTCGCAATCGAACACGCGCGCGGTGCCGGTGAATTGCAGCCGCTTCATGCCCGCGACCTTCACGATCGCGCCTTCGGGGGCGAGCGTGCCCTTGAGGCCCACCACGCCGCCGGTCGGCGACAGCGGGGTGGCGACGTCGTAGATGACCTTCTGGTCGGGGTTCCACGTCACCTCGGCGATGTTCTCGCCCAGCGTCTTCCCCGTCACGGTCATGCAGTCGCCGTCGAGCAGGCCGTTCGCCAGCATCGTCTTCATCAGCATGTAGACGCCGCCCGCCTCGTGCATGTCCTTGGCGACATACCTGCCGCCGGGCTTGAGGTCGGCGATGTAGGGCGTTGATTTGAAAGCCTCCGCCACGTCGAACAGATCGAAATCGATCCCCGCCTCGCTCGCCATCGCGGGCAGGTGCAGCGCGGCGTTGGTCGATCCGCCGGTCGCCGCCACGACGCGCGCGGCGTTGATGAAGGCGGCGCGCGTCGCAATGTCGCGCGGGCGCAGGTTCAGCCGGACCAGCTCCATCACCTGCCGTCCGGCGGCGACCGCGATCTCCTCGCGGCTGCGATAGGGGGCGGGCACCATGTTGGAATTGGGTAGCGACAGGCCGATCGCCTCGCCGACGCAGGCCATGGTGTTGGCGGTAAACTGTCCGCCGCAGGCACCATGGCCGGGGCAGGCGACCTTTTCGAGCGCGGTCAGCTCATGGACCGGACAGGTGCCCGCCGCATAGCGGCCGACCGCCTCGAACACGTCGACGACGGTCACGTCGCGATCCTCGAACCGGCCCGGCAGGATCGACCCGCCATAGACGAAGATCGACGGGACGTTCAGCCGCAGCATCGCCATCATCATGCCGGGCAGCGACTTGTCGCATCCCGCGAAGCCGACCAGCGCATCATAGCAATGGCCGCGCACCGACAGCTCGACCGAATCGGCGATGACCTCGCGGCTGACCAGCGAGGATTTCATCCCCTGATGCCCCATGGCGATGCCGTCGGTCACGGTGATGGTGTTGAACCGGCGCGGCATGCCGCCGCCCGCCACCACGCCGCCACGCGCGGCATCCGCCTGGAAATCGAGCGTAGTGTTGCACGGCGCGCTGTCGTTGCCCGCCGATGCCAGCGCCACGAACGGCTTGGCGATATCCTCCTCGGCGATACCCATCGCGTAATAATAGGAGCGGTGCGGCGCGCGTTCGGGGCCGACGGAAACATGGCGGCTGGGCAGCCGCGACTTGTCGAAGGTCTGGGTCATGGCGACAGCCTATTGCGCCGCAGACCCCTTCAACGCAAGACCATTGCGCACCGCCGCGATCATATCGGCGAGGATGCCCGTCCAGCGCGTCACGCCTGCCGGGTCGGCGATCAGGTCGTTGCGGACCTCGACCGAGAGGGACGCGATCCCCTGCGCCAGCGCATGGCGGTTGAGCGTCGCGTTGAGCAGCCGTCCGGAATAGGGTTCGTTGTCGCCGGTTTCGATCCCCTGCCCGCGCAACCGATCGATCGCGATCCGGGCGGCGCGATCGTCGCGGCCATAGAGGATGCCCGCATGCCATGGCCGGTCGATGCCGACCGTCGCCAGCCGCGGCGTGAAGCTGTGGATCGCGACGATCAGCGACGGGCGGTCGCGGCGCACCTGCGCGCGGATCGCGGCGTGGTAGGGCGCGTGGAACCGGGCGATGCGATCCGCGCGGTCGGCGGTGCGGTTGCCGGGGATGGCGTGGCCGTCGGACACCGCCGGGATCAGCGCGGGGTGATCGCTCTCGCGGTGCAGGTCTATGACGAGGCGCGAGACGGTGCCGAGGATCGCGGGCGCATCGATCGCCCGGGCAAGCGCACGGGTCAGCGGGTCCGCGCCCAGATCGACGCCGACATGCAACGCCAGCAGTTCGGGCGGGATCGCCACATCGTCCGGCACGGCGGCGGAAGCATGGTCGCACAGCAGCAGCGTGCGATGATCGCCGCCGGGGAGGTGCTCGGCGGCGATCATGCGACCAGGCGGACGGCGTCTGGCGAGGCCGTCCACGGACGTCCCGCTCCCGGCGTCTGATCCGCGCTTCCCACACAGCAAGGATCAGGCCAAGCGACCGCCCCTCCGGCAACCGTAGTAAGGCGTACCATGATGGCACGACGGCCTGTCATGCCAGTACCGTATCGAGACACCACCAGCCCGGCCGGGCGGCGGCGATGGTGCGGGCGGCGGCGGTGCAGTCCGCCGCATCGTCGAACAGCGCGAAGCAGGTGGCTCCCGATCCCGACATGCGTGCCAGCCGCACGCCGGGCTGTTCGCCGAGCATCGCCAGCACGTCGTCGATCGCCGGGGCCAGCGCGCGCGCGGGCGGTTCGAGGTCGTTGCGCCCCGCCAGCGCGATCGCCAGCGCGTCGCCGTCCGGCAACGGTCCGCGGTCCGTCCCGTCCCATGCGCGGAACACCGCCGCCGTCGACACGCCGACGTCGGGGTTCACCAGCAGCGCGGGCAATTGCGGCGCGTCGAGCGGTTCGAGCCGTTCGCCCCGCCCGCGCCCGATCATCGTCCGCCCGGCAAGGCAGGCGGGAACGTCCGATCCCAGCGCCACGGCGATGGCGACCAGTTGCGGCGCATCGCTCGTCACGCCCGCCTGCCGCGCCATGGCGCGCAGCGTCGCGGCGGCATCGGCCGACCCGCCGCCGATCCCCGATGCGACCGGCAGATGCTTGTCCAGCGTGATGGCGAGCGGCCTGCCGGGGCCGAAGGCGGCACGGAACGCATCGCGCGCGCGCGTCACCAGATTGTCGCCCTCGCCCGACAGCGTGGCCGCGAACGGGCCGGTGATCGCGAAGGAATCCGCCGCCGCCGGGGCGATCGTCACCCGGTCGCCGTCGCGCACGAACGCGAACAGCGTCTCGAGTTCGTGATAGCCGTCCGCGCGCCGCCCCCGGACATGGAGCGCGAGGTTGAGCTTGGCGGGGGCGTTCTCGACGATCATCGTCCGCCGCTTGCTACGAAGCCGGGCCGTTCGCAAGCTTGGCGGTGAGGCGCGCCTTGTCCGCCCCGTCCGCAAAGGTCGCGGCGGCGGTCCATGCATAGCGCGCCTCGATCCGGCGACCCGATGCCCAGTACACGTCGCCGAGATGCTCGTTGATCTCGAGATCGTCGGGCGCGGCGCGGGCGGCCTCCTCGATCAGCGGCAGCGCGGCGGCGACATCGCCCCGGCGGAACCGCGCCCAGCCGAGCGAATCGGTGATCGCCGCATCTTTGGGAGCAAGGCGATGCGCCTGTTCGAGCAGCACGGTGGCCTTCGCCATATCGCCGCCATGCTCGATCATCGCATAGCCGAGATAGTTGAGCACGCTCGGTTCCTGCGGCGCCAGCACCAGCGCCGCCTGCAACACCGGCAGCGCGGCAGCCCATTGCCCGGCCTGATCGAGCGCGGCGCCATATTGCAGCAGCAGCGTCCAGTCGGCCTGCGTCCCCAGCCGCCTGACCGCATCGGCATAGGCATCGGCGGCCTGACGCGCCATGCCTTCCTCCAGCAGCAGGTCGGCATAGCGGCGCTGCGCCGTGACGTCGGTCGCCGCGTGCGCCGCCGCCAGTCCGAGCGCGGCATCGATGTCGCCGCCGCGCGCGAGGATGTTGATCCGCAGCGCCGCCGCACTCGGCGCGAACGGATCGTCGGCGGGGATCGCCGCCAGCGCCGCCTGTGCCGCATCGTCCGCGCCGCTGCGCCCCAGCGCATCGGCCAGCGCGAGCCGCGCCCGGCTGTATCGGGGATCGAGCACCAGCGCGGCGCGGGTCAGCATGATCGCGAGCGGTTCGGTGCCTTCCGCCGACAGGTCGCCCGCCATCCGGGCATAGAGCCGCGAGATGCCGAAGCGGGCGTCGCCCTTCATGCCCCGCCCCAGCGTCGCCGCCGTGCGCGTCAGCACCGGATCGCTCCCGGCCAGCAGCGCCTGCGCCGCCGCCCGGTCGCCGCCGCGCGCCAGCAACTGCGCGGCGTTGAGCCGCAGGTCGAGGTCGCCGCCCTGCGTACCGAGCAGCGTGCGCAGCGCGACCAGCCCCTCCGCCTGGGTCGAACGGTCGGACAGGAGGCGCAGGGCGCGGTTCTCGGCGGCATAGCGCCGCCCGACCGCGCCGCCCGCCGCTTCGGCGGCAGCGGGCGGCGCGCCGGTCCATTCGGCCAGCATCGGCGCGAGGAAGGCGATCGGCGTGCCCTGCAACCGGGCGAGCGCGGTGCGCTGTCCGGCGGCATCGCGCGCGACCACCGCATCGGCAAAGGCCAGCAACTCGACATCGGCAGGTGCGACATCGGCGGCGCGCAGCACCGCGCCCGCACGGCGGACCAGCGCCATGTCGCCGCTCGCCAGCCCCTCGCGCAGCGCGCGCACCGCGATCACCGGATCGTCCGGACGGGCGGCCAGCGCCGCGCCATATTCCGCCGCGGCCTGCGTCACCTGCCCTTCGGCATCGGCGGCGCGGGCGCGGACATAGGCACGCAACGGATCGACCGGGGTCCGCGGCGTATCCGCGAACGCGGGCGTCGCCAGCATCGCCGCCAGCAGCGCGCCCAGACTACATGTTCGGATAATTCGGTCCTCCGCCGCCTTCCGGCACGACCCAGTTGATGTTCTGCGTCGGGTCCTTGATGTCGCACGTCTTGCAGTGCACGCAATTCTGCGCGTTGATGACGAATTTCGGTTGATCGGTATCCGCCCCCACGATCTCGTAAACCCCCGCCGGGCAATAACGTTGCGCCGGTTCGTCATAGAGCGGCAGGTCGTAGGCGACCGGGACGTCCGGGTCCTTCAGCGTCAGGTGGACCGGCTGATCCTCCTCATGGTTGGTGTTCGACAGGAACACCGACGACAGCCGGTCGAAGCTGAGCACCCCGTCGGGCTTCGGATAGGCGATCGGCTGCACCTGATCCTTGCGCCACAGGCTTTCGTGATCGGGGTGGTGATCCATGGTGAAGGGCATGCGCAGGCCCAGATGCTCCGCCCACATCGTCGCATTGGCGAGGCCGGAGCCGACGAAATCGCCGAACTTCTTGACCAGCGGCACCACGTTGCGGACCTTGCGCAGCTCCTCATACACCCAGCTCGCTTCATAGGCGGCGGGGTATGCGGTCAGTTCGTCGCCCTGCCGCCCGTCGCGGATCGCGGCGAAGGCGGCCTCGGCGGCCATCATGCCCGATTTCATCGCGGTATGGATGCCCTTGATCCGCGGCACGTTCAGGAACCCCGCCGAACAGCCGATCAGCACGCCGCCCGGATAGGTGAGCCTGGGCACCGACTGCCACCCGCCGTCGTTGATCGCGCGCGCGCCATAGGACACGCGCTTGCCGCCCTTCAGGATCGCCGCGATCGCCGGATGGGTCTTCCACCGCTGCATCTCTTGGAACGGCGAGAGATAGGGGTTGGCGTAGTTCAGCCACGTCACGAAGCCCAGTGCCACCTGCCCGTTGGCCTGGTGATACAGGAACCCGCCGCCGTTCGACCCGCGCGTTTCGCTCAGCGGCCAGCCCTGGGTATGGATCACCCGGCCCGGTACGTGGTTTTCCGCCGGAATGTCCCACAATTCCTTGATGCCGAGGCCATAGACCTGCGGCTGGCTGTCCTTCGCCAGATCGAAGGTGCGGATGATCTGCTTCGACAGGTGCCCGCGCACCCCTTCGGCGAGGAACAGGTACTTGGCGTGCAGCTCGAGGCCGGGCTGCCAGTCGGGCTTGCGCGTGCCGTCGCGCGCCACGCCCATGTCGCCGGTCGCGACGCCCTTTACCGATCCGTCGTCGTGATAGAGGATCTCCGCCGCCGCGAAGCCGGGGAAGATCTCGACGCCCAGCCCCTCCGCCTGTTCCGCCAGCCAGCGGGTCAGATTGCCGAGCGATCCGGTGTAGGTGCCCCTGTTCTGCATGAACGGCGGCAGGATGCGGTGCGACACCTCGCTGCTGCCGGTTTCGCTCAGCAGCCAGTGGTGGTTCTCGGTAACGGGCACCTCGGCCATCGGGCAGCTCATGGTCCGCCATTCGGGCAGCAGTTCGTCGATCGCGCGCGGATCGAACACCGCGCCCGACAGGATGTGCGCGCCGACTTCCGACCCCTTTTCCAGCACGCAGACCGCGATCTCGTCGCCGGTTTCCGCCGCCATCTGCTTCAGCCGGATCGCCGCCGACAGACCGGCCGGCCCCGCGCCGACGATCACGACGTCATAGGGCATCGATTCCCGTTCGCTCATCTCACACCCCCGTCTCTGGCGGCGGCGCACCTGCCGCCCCTGTCGTCGCGTGCAGGCAACGACTTGTCCTTCTCCCCGATTTGGACAGATTGACGGGGAGGTCAAGGACAGCCTTAACGGCGGCATGGGGGCGGACCAGCATATCGATTGGCACGGACAGGCGGCGAGCGTGCTGGAATGGTGGCGCGACGCCGGGGTCGATGTGCTGGTCGAGGACGATCTGCGCGACTGGTTCGCCGCCCCCGCATCCCCGGCCGCCGCGCCGGCCGCAGCCGCCCCCGCTCCTCCTCCCGCAGCGGTAGTGCCCGACACGCTCGACGCCTTTCTCGCATGGCGGATGGGCGAGCATGCGCCCGAGGAACGCTGGAACGCTTATCGCCTGCCCGTGGCGATCCGGGCGGGCGCACCGCTGATGATCGTCACCGACCTGCCAGAGGAAAGCGATTCGGAGGCGGGGGCATGGATGACCGGACCGGTCGGCATGCTGCTCGACCGGATGCTCGCCGCGTGCGGCCTTGCGCGCGCGGACGTGGCGATCGCCGGAGTCGCCTGGGCGAGGCCGCTGTCGGGGCGCATCCCGATGGGCGCGACCGATACGCTGGCCGATCTCGCCCGCCGCCTCGTCACCCTTGCCGAACCGCGCCGCGTGCTGCTGTTCGGGCCGGAGGCGTGCCAGGCGATCCTGGGGGCCGACGGGCGGCGCGGCGGTTTACGCGCGCTTAACCACGGCGGGCTATCCTGCCCGACCATCGCCACCCTGCACCCGCGATTCCTGCTGGAGCGACCGCAATACAAGGGCGAGGCGTGGCGGGACCTGCAGTTGCTTTTCAGGGAAACCGACGCATGAGACTTGCCCCACTCGTGTTCGCGGCGCTGATGTTGCCCGCCCTGTCCACCCCCGCGCTGGCCGGGGACGATATTCCCCGCCGGTCGGGCGCAAGCGTCGCCCTTGCGCCGGAACCGCGCATCCCGGCCCAGCTGGCCGATGACGAGCGCGAGGCATATCGCGCGGTGTTCGCCGCGATCCGTGCGGGCGCATGGGCCGATGCCCGGCTCCGGCTGGACGCGATGAAGCCCGGCCCGCTCCACGCCATCGCGCGCGCCGAACTCTATACCGCCAAGGGTTCGCCCAGGGTCGAGCTGCCGCAACTTGCCGCGCTGCTGGCCGAGGCGCCCGACCTGCCGCATGCGCCCGATCTCGCCCGGCTGGCGAAGCTGCGCGGGGCCGACGTCCTGCCCGAACTGCCAGCACAACAGCGGCTGGTGTGGTTCGACGCCGCACCCGTCCGCGTCCGCGCCAGGGCGGTGCGCAGCGACGCCGCCGCCGCGCAGCTGCTGGAGGCGATGAAGCCCTATGTGAAGGCCGACGACGGTGCCGCCGCCGAGGCGCTGATCGCGACCCGCGCCGCCGACCTGACGGCCGAGGCGCTGACCGAGATGCAGGGCCGGGTCGCGTGGATCTATTTCGTCGCGGGCGACGATGCCAATGCCCGGCGGCTGGCGGCGGTGGCGCAGCGCGGCAGCGGCGACTGGGCGGCGCAGGCCGACTGGACTCAGGGGCTGGCGGCATGGCGGCAGCAGGATTGCGCCGCCGCGCAGACCGCCTTCGCCAGCGTGGCACAGCGCGCGACCGACACCGAACTGCGCTCCGCCGGGCTGTACTGGGCGACGCGCGCCGACATCGCCTGCGCCCGCCCCGATCTGGTACAGGCCCGGCTCCAGACCGCCGCGCAATATGGCGAGACCTATTACGGACTGCTCGCGCGGCAGGCGCTGGGACTGGTCGAGCCGAAGGGCGGGACGACCGCGCCCGTCACCGCCGACTGGCGCACGCTGGAACGCCGCCCCAATGTGAAGGTCGCCGCCGCGCTGGTCGAGGTGGGCGAGGACGCTCTGGCCGACAAGGTGCTGCGGCATCAGGCGCGGATCGGCGGCGCGGAGGATTATGCCGCGCTGACCCGCCTGTCGGGCAATCTCAACCTGCCCGCGACGCAGCTGTGGCTGTCGCACAACGGCCCGCAGGGCGCGCGCCCGCTGACCGAGGCGCGCTATCCCGCGCCCGACTGGACGCCCGAGGGCGGCTGGCGCGTCGACAAGGCGCTGGTGTTCGCCCACACGCTTCAGGAATCGCGCTTCAATGCCGATGTGGTCAGCCCGGCGGGGGCCAAGGGGCTGATGCAGGTCCGCCCCGGCGCACTGGCCGACTATGCCCGCGCCCATGGCCTGACGCTGGACAAGGCGTCGCTTGCCAAGCCGCAGATCAACATGGCGGTGGGTCAGGGCTATCTCGAACAGCTGCGCGACCGCCCGTTTACCGGCGGGCTGCTGCCCAAGGTCATCGCCGCGTATAATGCGGGGCCGACCCCGGTGGAGGCATGGAACCTGCAATCGCGCGACGGCGGCGATCCGCTGCTCTACATCGAATCGATCCCGTTCTGGGAGACGCGCGGCTATGTGATGACGGTGCTGCGCAACTACTGGATGTACGAGAAGCAGGCGGGCAAGGCCTCTGCCAGCCGCGCCGCGCTGGCGCAGGGGATGTGGCCGAAGTTCCCCGGCCTGCCCGGTGCCGCCGCGGTGCGGGTGGTCGCGGGCGTCGCGAAGCGGGTCGCCGATGCCAATTGACGAAGCCCGTGCGTTCGTTCCGGTGCGGATCGCGGTGCTGACGGTGTCCGACACGCGCGGACTGGCGGAGGATCGCTCCGGCGATACGCTGGTCGCGCGGATCACCGGTGCGGGGCATATCCTCGCCGATCGCGCGATCGTGCGCGACGATGTGGAGACGATCGTCGCGCGACTGCATGCGTGGATCGACGATCCGCAGGTCGATTGCATCGTCACCACCGGCGGCACCGGCGTGACCGGTCGCGACGTGACGCCCGAGGCGGTCGAGGCGGTCGCGACCAAGCTGATCCCCGGTTTCGGCGAGCTGTTCCGCTGGCAGAGTTACGCCAAGATCGGCACCTCGACCATCCAGTCGCGCGCCACCGCCTGTGTCGCGCGCGGCACCTATGTCTTCGCGCTGCCCGGCTCCACGGGCGCGGTGAAGGACGGGTGGGACGGCATCCTCGCCGAACAGCTCGACATCCGCCACCGCCCCTGCAACTTCGTCGAGCTGATGCCGCGCCTGCTGGAGCGGTAACCGGACGCGCGCTACTTCTTCGCCGCGGCGCGCTTCTCCTCGATGAACTTCGCGAGCTGACCGTCGAGCTGGGTGTACCAGTCGACCAGTTCGGCGAACTGCGCCTGGCTCATGCCGCCGACCACGGTCGCGTCGATCGCCTCGCGCATGTCGCCGTCGCTGTCGATCCAGACCTTCAGGAACCGGTAGCGGTTGTTCCATTCGTTGGCGAGCGCGGGGGTGAGCAGCGGGTCCTTCTTGTACCACGACCAGATCTGGAACGACTTGCAGTCCTTCAGCCCGTCGCACTCGAAGAAGTCGATCGTGAAGTTCGCGCCGTTGGTCGCGCTCTGGACATAGGGCTCGCCCGATTTGTTGACCTTGACCTCGGCCTTGTACCCCGCCGTCCTGAGCGCCGCCGCGACATTGCCCGGCTGGCGCAGGTCGGCAGGCTCCGCCGCCTGCGCACCCAGCATCGCCAGCACACCCATCACCGTAACGATCATCCCGATTCCCCCGTTTCAGCCCCGCCCCGTCCTATCGCATCATCCGGCGTCCGCCACCATCGCCGCCAGCACATGGCCGTCGGGATCACGGAAATGGAACCGCCGCCCGCCGGGAAAGGCGAAGACCGGCTGCACCACCGTGCCGCCCGCCGCCTCGACCGCCGCCAGCGTCGCCTCCAGGTCCGCGACCTCGATCACCGGCAGCAGCGTGGTGAGCGTGGTATCGGCATCCAGCCCGACGTCGGTATCGCCGGTCGTCGTCGCGGCATAATCCGGCCCGAAGTCGGTAAACGTCCAGCCGAGCGCCGCCGTGTAGAACGCCTTTGCCGCGCCGGTCGAACCGACCGGCAGTTCCAGATAGTTGAGCCGTGCCATATCGCCCCCCTGTTCTTGATTCGTTCATGCTACCGCAGGCGTGGCAGCCGATGCAAGCGCGTCCATCAGCGCCCTCCGGACAGCCCGCCGTCACTTCCTCCGGCGAATCGCCCCCAATTCCGGGGTTCATCGGGCAGGATGGCAAGCGCGTGGCGGGCGAGCGACCTGACCTCGTCCCAGCGCGGATCGTGGAACAACGCTTCCCGCCGCCAGAATGCCGCGTTCGCCTCCCCGCTCCACCGCACCAGCGACGCATCGAGCGGACGGATCGCAGCCGCCTCCGCCTCGCTCAGTTCGTCATGCGCGATCATGTCGTTCGCAGCCATGAAGATGTCGTCGAGCCCGATGGCGAGTTCGTCGTTGCCATAGGCCGCCGCCGACCCGCCCCCGGTCAGACGGACGAACATCGCGTCGAGACAGGCGACCTGCTCTGGCGCAGGCGCGGCCAGTTGCCGCACCGCTTCGCGCAACAGTTGATATCGGCTCGGCACAGCCGAACCTACCGCACCGCCCACGCGGCGCAAGCGGAACCGGCGCTTGCCGTTTTGTTCGATATATGTTCTCTCACTCTCCATGAAGATCGCGGGACGAGGTGCTACCGTCAATGCAGCAAGCAGCCGCTTCGCCCTGCCCGAGCGTGAGGCCGACGGCGACTGGCTCGACTGGCGCGAGACGGTGGACGGCGCACTGCCGGTGCCGCGGACCAGTGTGACGGTCGAGCGACCGCGCACGATCCTTGCCCGCAACGCCTCGCCCGACATTCCCTTCGACCGTTCGATCAACCCCTATCGCGGCTGCGAGCATGGCTGCATCTATTGCTTCGCACGACCCACGCATGCCTATCACGACCTCTCCCCCGGCCTCGATTTCGAGACGCGGCTGTTCGCCAAGCCCGATGCCGCCGCGCTGCTCCGCGCCGAACTGGGCAAGCCGGGCTACAGCGTCCGCCCGATCGCGATGGGCACCAACACCGATCCCTATCAGCCGATCGAGCGCGAATGGCGGATCACGCGCGATTGCATCGCGGTGCTGGCCGAGACGCGCCATCCGCTGACCATCACCACCAAGTCCGACCGGGTGGTCCGCGACCTCGACCTGCTGGGCGGGATGGCGGCGCAGGGGCTGGTGTCGGTGACGCTCTCGGTCACGTCGCTCGACCCGGCGATCGCCCGGACGCTCGAACCGCGCGCGCCGCATCCCGAAAAGCGGCTGGCGGCGGTGGCGGCGCTGTCGGCGGCGGGCGTGCCGACCTATGTGTCGATCTCGCCGGTCATTCCCGCGATCACCGATCATGAGGTCGAGCATCTGATCGAGCGTGCCGCGCGGGCCGGGGCGCGCGCCGCCTATTTCCTGCCGGTGCGGCTGCCGCATGAGGTGGCGCCGCTGTTCCGCGCGTGGCTGGACGCACATTTCCCCGATCGCGCGGGCAAGGTGATGGCGACGATCCGGGACTTGCGCGGCGGGCGCGACAACGACCCCGGTTTCCATTCGCGGATGCGGGGGCAAGGTCCATGGGCAGAGCTGCTCGCCACGCGCTTCGCCATCGCCTGTCGCCGCCACGGGCTGACCCGGCGGGGCACGCCGCTGCGCTGCGACCTGTTCCGCCCGCCTGCGGGCGCGCAGGGCGAATTGTTCTGAGCGGCATCCACGGAACCGTTGCCCTATCGCAACGTATTCGCCGGGAGGAAGCGACAGGGACAGGACGGATGACGGCAGGGAAATGGACGGCGGCGATGCTGGTCGCGGCAAGCGTGGCGGCCCCGGCGGCGGCACAGCAGACGCGATCGATCTCGCAGAGCGACCGGGCACAGGGCGCGCAGGCCAATCCGCAGCTCGTCGCGCAATATGGCGGCAAGTACAGTGGCCCGCAGGCGGCCTATGTCGAGCGCGTCGGCAAGCGCGTCGCGGTGCAGTCCGGCTTGTCGAACGCCAGCGGCGACTTCACCGTCACGCTGCTCAATTCGCCGGTCGAGAACGCCTTCGCCATCCCCGGCGGCTATGTCTATGTGACGCGCCAGCTGCTGGCGCTGATGAACAGCGAGGCGGAGCTGGCGGCGGTGCTGGGGCATGAGGTCGGCCATGTCGCCGCGCGGCACAGCAATTCACGCAGCACGCGATCCACGATCGGCAGCCTGTTCGCGGCGGGCCTCGGCGCGCTGACCGGCAGCGACATCCTCGGCCGGGTGGCCGGGATCGGGTCGCAGCTCTACACCCTGTCCTACAGCCGCAGCCAGGAATATCAGGCCGACCAGTTCGGCGTGCGCTACGCGACCGCCGCGGGCTATGCCCCGATCGGCATGGCCGAGGCGCTGGCGCAGCTGAACGAGGCGCAGGGGCTGGCGGCGCAGACCTCGGGCCGCGGCGGCAATGCCACGCCGACATGGATGAGCACCCATCCCAACGGCGCGGAACGGGTCCGCCGCGCCGAGGGACTGGCGCGGCAGGCGGGCGGTGCCGCCGCCCCGGCGCAGGACGTGACCTATCTGCGGATGCTCGACGGGCTGCGCTATGACGACGATCCTGCACAGGGGGTGATCGAGGGCAGCACCTTCCGCCATCCGGGCTTGCGCATCCGCTTCACCGCGCCGACCGGCTATGCGATGGCCAACGGCACTGATGCGGTATCGATCAGCGGCCAGGGCGGGCAGGCGGAGTTCCGCATGGCCGCGGCAGGCGATCCGGCCAACGTCGCGCAGCAGCGGCTGACCGCGCTGGGCGCGACCGCCGTCGGCGAGCCGCAGCGGACGCGGATCAACGGCACCGAAGTCGCGATCGCGACCACCCGCGCCACCGCCAACAATCGCGCGGTGGACGTGACGATCGCCGCCTATCGCTATCCCTCCGCGACCTATTATTTCCAGATCGTCACGCCCGCGGGCCAGGGCATCGGACCGTTCGAGCCGCTGCTGAACAGCTTGGCCCCGCTCAGCCAGGCGGAGGCGCAGGCGATCACCGGCAAGCGCATCCGCATCGCCACCGTGCGCGCCAGCGACACGATCGACAGCCTGTCGCGCCAGATGGCCTATCCGGATTTCCAGCGCGAGCGGTTCCTGACACTGAACGGACTCGGCGACGACGCGCGGCTGGTGCCGGGGCAGCTGGTAAAGCTGGTGGTGCGGGGGTGACATATTCCCCCGCCGGGAAGGATTCGTCCGCGACGGTCCTTTCCCGTACCCCCGCGCAGGCGGGGGTCCAGGAGCCACGGACGCAAGCCGTTGTTGTGCTTGGCTTTGGACCCCCGCCTATGCGGGGGTACGGCAGGACCAGGGGTTAACCTTGGACTTTCGTAGAGGAAGCCTCGACGGAAAGGGTTGGGGGCGGATTGGCATGCGACGCGCGCGACGCTCCCTCGCGGGCCGACCCACCGCCGGTCCCTCCCTGCCACGGAGGCGCGGTAATCAACCCGATCGCAGCCGCCCGACCCCGGCGTCGCGCTCGAAGAGGTACAGCGCCACCCGCGCCGCCTGCCCTCTCGGTCCGGTCAGGCCGCCGTCGCGATCGACCAGCAGCCGCGCGTCGGCGTTGGCGCTGGGCAGCAGTTCGCCCAGCATCTCCGGCGTCGCGATACGAAAGCCCGCCTCCCCCGACTGACGGGTGCCGAGCAGTTCGCCGCCGCCGCGCAGGCGCAGATCCTCCTCGGCGATGCGGAAGCCGTCGTTGCTCTCGCGCATCAGCGCGAGGCGCGCGCGCGAGGTTTCCGACAGCGCGTTGCCGCGCAGGAGCAGGCACACCGACCTGCCGCCGCCGCGCCCTACCCGACCGCGCAGCTGGTGGAGCTGGGCAAGGCCGAAGCGGTCCGCCGCCTCGATCACGATCAGCGTGGCGTTGGGCACGTCGACGCCCACCTCGATCACCGTCGTCGCGACCAGCACGCCCGCGCGGCCCGAGGAGAACTCGGCCATCACCGCGTCCTTCTCCAACGGCTTCATCCGGCCATGGACCAGCGCGACCTTCTCGCCGAAGCGCGCGCGCAGCGCCTCGGCCCGCGCCTCGGCGGCGGCGAGGTCGGACTTCTCGCTCTCCTCGACCAGCGGGCAGACCCAATAGGCCTGTTTCCCCGCCGACAGATGCCGGGCGAGGCCGTCGACCACTTCGTCCAGCCGGTCTTCGGACAACACCACCGTTTCGATCGGCTCACGCCCCGGCGGCATCTCGTCCAGCCGGCTGACGTCCATCTCACCGTACTGCGCCAGCGTCAGCGTGCGCGGGATGGGGGTGGCGGTCATCACGAGGAGATGCGGCGGGGTCTGCGCCTTGGCCTGCAACATCATCCGCTGCGCCACGCCGAAGCGATGCTGTTCGTCCACCACCACGAGTCCCAGGTCGCGGTAGCCGACCGTTTCCTGAAAGATCGCATGGGTGCCGACGAGGATGTCGATCTCGCCCGACGCCAGCCCCATCAGCACGCCCTCGCGCGCCCGCCCCTTGTCGCGCCCCGTCAGTGCCGCGACGGTCACGCCGGTCCCGGCCAGCTGGCGTTGCAGCGTCGCATAATGCTGTCGCGCGAGGATTTCCGTGGGGGCCAGCAGCGCCCCCTGCGCCCCGCCCTCCACCGCGATCAGCAGCGCCATCAATGCGACCAGCGTCTTGCCCGACCCGACATCGCCCTGCAGCAGGCGGAGCATCGGCTGGGCCTGCGCCATGTCGCCCTCGATCTCGGCGATGGTGCGCGACTGGGCACCGGTCGGCCGGTACGGCAGGTCCAGTTTGCTCCGCAGCCGCCCGTCGCCGGTCAGCGGACGCCCCCGCCGCGCCCGCGCCTCGCCGCGCACCAGCAGCAGCGCCAGCTGGTTGGCGAACACCTCGTCATAGGCCAGCCGCTCGCGCGCCTTCGCATCGGCGGGATCGGCGTGGATGCGCGCCAGCGCCGCGCGCCATGCGGGCCAGTCGTGTTTGGCGAGCAGGCTCGGCTCGATCCATTCGGCAAGCTCGGGCGCACGCTCGACCGCCTGTTTCGCCAGCAGCCCCAGCCGCCGCGAGGTCAGCCCCTCCGACAGCGGATAGATCGCCTCGCGCTCGGGCAGCGCATCGGGCTCGTCGATCGGCAGCACATGATCGGGGTGGACCATCTGCAAGTCCTGCCCATAGGTTTCGAGCTTGCCCGACACCAGCCGCGTCTCCCCCAGCGGGAACAGCTTCTTCGCCCAGCCCGACGATCCGCCGAAATAGACGAGGCTGACGGTGTTGCCGTGCGCGTCCTCGGCGCGCACCCGCGTCGGCCCGCGCCCGGCGCTGACACGATAGTCGACGGCGGTCAGCGGAATCGCGATCACCCGCCCCGCATCCTGCGCCATCAGCTCGTCGCGCTTCAGCCGGTCGACCCAGCCGCTCGGCAAATGGAACGCCACGTCGACCACCCGCGCCAGCTTCAGCCGTTCGAGCGGCCTTGCCAGCGCGGGGCCCACCCCTTTCAGCGAGGTGACTTCGGCGAACAGCGGGTTGAGGACTTCGGGACGCATGACTATTTCACGCCCTATCGCGAGTTTGTCGCCTGTGCGAGCCTCGCTGCCCGATATCCGCATCAAGGACACGCAATGGACCGCGAAACCCGCCTCAAGCGCCTGAAATTCCGCAGCTGGCACCGCGGCACGCGCGAGGCGGACCTGATGATCGGCGGCTATTTCGACCAGCATAGCGCGACGTGGAGCGACGCCGACATGGACTGGTTCGAGACGTTTCTCGAGGAACAGGACGTCGACATCATGGCATGGGCGATGGGAGTGCAGCCGCCACCGGTGCAGTTCGACCATCCGGTGCTGCATGCGATGCGGGCGATGGATTTCGTGCCGGTCAGCCGATAACTCCCTCTCCCCGCCAGCGGGGAGAGGGGCGGGGAGAGGGGGCTTCCGGCAACGTTCCGCCCTCCCCCTCTCCCAACCCTCTCCCCGAAGGGGAGAGGGCTAAAGGTACAAGATGCCCGACCTTTCCAAGATCCTTGCCGCCCCCCGCAGCCTGACACTCTCCGGCGTTCCCGCGGGCTTCCTCCCCGTCCTGCTCGCCGACCTCGCGCGCGGCGCGAAGGGCGATCTGGTGCACATCGCGCCGGACGAGGCGGCGATGCGGGCGATCGCGGCGACCGCGCCGTTCTTCGCGCCCGATCTGAGCGTGGTCCAATTCCCGGCATGGGACTGCCTGCCCTATGACCGGGCCAGCCCGACGCTGCGTTCGATGGCCGAGCGGCTGGCGGCGCTCCACGCGCTACAGGCCAGGCCGAAGGGCCCGCGCCTGATCCTGACCACGGTCAATGCCGCGACCCAGCGCACGCTCACCCCGTTCCGCATCCGGCAACTGGTGGCGCGGCTGGCGCCGGGCGAGCGTATCTCGCTGCCCCGGCTGTCGGCGCTGTTGCAGGCCAATGGCTACAACCGGGTCGATACCGTCCATGACGCGGGCGAGTTCGCGGTGCGCGGCGGCCTCGTCGACCTGTGGCCGTCGGGGTCGGAGAGCGGGCTGCGGCTCGACCTCTTCGGCGACGAGATCGAGACGGTGCGGACCTTTTCGCCCGAGGACCAGCGGACGACGGGCCGGGTCGACGGCTTCACCCTGCTTCCTGCCTCCGAAGCGCTGCTCGACGAGGAATCGATCAAGCGGTTCCGCACCCGCTATCGCGAGAAGTTCGGCGCGAACGCGACCGGCGACCCGATCTATCAGGCGATCAGCGACGGCCGCCGCCTGTCGGGGATGGAGCATTGGCTGCCGTTCTTCGAGGAACGGCTCGAAACCTTCTTCGACCATCTGTCACCCGACGCGGTGATCGTGCGCGACGCGGGCGTACCCGCCGCCGCCGAGGCACGGTTCGAATCGATCGCCGACTATCACACCAACCGCGTGCGCGCGCAGACCAGCGATCCGGGCAGCTACCGCCCGCTGCTCCCCAATGCGCTCTACCTGTCGGGCGAGGAATGGGCGAACCGGCTGACGGATGCCGCCGCGCATCAAGTGACGTCGTTCCACGAACCCGAAAGCGCGACCGTCGTCGATTTCGAGGTCGACAGCCCCCGCGACTTCACCCCCGAGCGCACGCAGCAGGCGAATATCTACGAGGCGGTGGTCGATCACATCACCGCGCTTCGCAAGCAGGGCCGCAAGCCGGTGCTCGCCAGCTATTCCGAAGGCGCGCGCGAGCGGTTGATGGGCCTGCTCGCCGATCACGACCTGACCGGCGTGTCGACCGTGGAGACGTGGCAGCAGTCGCTGGGCGGCGCGAAATCCACCGTATCCTTCGTCGTCCTGCCGCTCGACCATGGCTTCACCAGTGCCAGCGTCGCGGTGCTGACCGAGCAGGACATGCTGGGCGACCGCCTCGTCCGCCGGGCGAAGCGGCGCAAGAATACCGACGCCTTCTTGCAGGAACTCGCCACCCTGTCGCCCGGCGACCTCGTGGTGCACAGCGATCACGGCATCGGGCGCTATGTCGGGCTGACGCAGGTACCGGTGGCCAAGGCGCCGCACGACTGCGTCGCGCTGGAATATGCGGGCGGCGACAAGCTCTACGTGCCGGTCGAAAATCTCGAAGTGCTGAGCCGCTATGGCGCGGGCGAGGAAGGCGCATCGCTCGATCGCCTCGGCGGCGAGGCGTGGCAGCGGCGCAAGGCGCGGATGAAGGAGCGCATCCGCGAGATCGCGGGCGAGCTGATCGCCACCGCCGCCAAGCGCGCGCTGCGCCCTGCCGACGTGGCCGAACCCGACAGCGGCGGCTATCCCGCCTTCGTCGATCGCTTCCCCTATCAGGAAACCGAGGATCAGGAACGCGCGATCGCGGACGTGATCGAGGATCTGGGTGCGGGCCGGCCGATGGACCGGCTGGTCGTCGGCGACGTCGGCTTCGGCAAGACCGAGGTGGCGTTGCGCGCGGCGTTCGTCGCGGCGATGGCGGGGATGCAGGTCGCGATCGTGTGCCCGACGACACTGCTGGCGCGGCAGCACTACAACAATTTCAAGGCGCGGTTCGAGGGCTTCCCGATCGAGGTCGGTCGCCTCAGCCGCCTCGTCACCGCGACCGAGGCGAAGAAGGTGCGCGACGGCCTCGCCAACGGCACGATCGATGTCGTGGTCGGCACCCATGCGGTGCTGTCGAAACAGGTCGATTTCAAACGCCTCGGCCTCGTCATCGTCGATGAGGAACAGCGCTTCGGCGTGACCCACAAGGAACGGCTGAAGGCGATGAAGGCCGACGTGCACGTCCTGACCCTCACCGCCACGCCGATCCCGCGCACGCTCCAGATGGCGATGAGCGGCCTGCGCGAATTGTCGGTGATCCAGACCCCGCCGGTCGATCGCCTCGCCGTCAGAACCTATATCATGCCATGGGACCCGGTGGTGCTGCGCGAGGCGTTGCTGCGCGAACATTATCGCGGCGGCCAGGCCTATTTCGTCACCCCGCGCATCGCCGACCTGCCCGATATCGAGAAGTTCCTGACGCAGGAGGTGCCCGAGATCCGCTATGTCGTGGCGCATGGGCAAATGGCCCCGACCGAGGTCGAGGAACGCATGTCGGCCTTCTACGACAAGCGCTACGACCTGCTGGTGTCGACCACCATCGTCGAGAGCGGGCTGGACATTCCGTCCGCCAACACGCTCATCATCAACCGCGCCGACAAGTTCGGCCTCGCCCAGCTGTATCAGTTGCGCGGGCGCGTCGGGCGATCGAAGACGCGCGCCTATGCCTATATGACCACCCCGCCCGAACGGCTGGTGAGCGAGGCGGCGGAGAAGCGGCTGAAGGTCCTGTCCGACCTCGAATCACTCGGCGCCGGGTTCCAGCTTGCCTCTCACGACCTCGACATTCGCGGGGCGGGCAACATGCTGGGCGACGAACAGTCGGGGCATATCAAGGAAGTCGGCTTCGAGCTGTACCAGTCGATGCTGGAGGAGGCGATCCTCGACGCCAAGGCGGGCGGGCTGCGCGCCGACGCGCCCAAGGACTATTCGCCGACGATCACCATCGACGCGCCGATCCTGATCCCCGAGGACTATGTCCCCGACCTCGACCTGCGCATGGGGCTGTACCGCCGCCTGAACGACGTGGAGGATCGCGCGGGGATCGATACCTTCGCGGCGGAGCTGATCGACCGGTTCGGCAAGCTGCCGCTGCCGACCGCCAACCTGCTGCAACTGAT
Source organism: Sphingomonas silueang (assembly GCF_040049155.1). Taxonomy (NCBI): domain Bacteria; kingdom Pseudomonadati; phylum Pseudomonadota; class Alphaproteobacteria; order Sphingomonadales; family Sphingomonadaceae; genus Sphingomonas; species Sphingomonas silueang. Next base: position 168,935 of record NZ_JBDZDK010000003.1, on the reverse strand, counting down.
CGAGGCGAAGCTGAACGCCAAGAAGGCGTGCATCGCCAAGATCGACGTCGGTGCCAAGGGCGCGATCGTCAGCTTCCACGAGGACAGGTTCCCGAGCGTCGACGGGCTGCTCGCCTATGTCGACAAGCTGAACGGCACCGCGAAGCTGCGGCCCGACATGAAGCTGGTGGTCAGCCGCAGCTTCCCCGATCCGCAGGCGCGGCTCAACGCCGCCTTGCAGATTTCGCGGGGCCTCGCCAAGGCGGCGGGATGAAGCGTATACTCATGATCGCCGTTCCGCTGGCCGTGATCGTCGTGGCGACGATCACCGCCTATGTCCTGATCGGCAATCCCAAGCCCGCGAACCCGCGCAGGCCCACCCCCTATGCCACCACGCCGATCGACACGCCGACACGCGATCCGCTGGCCAGGCAGGAGGCGCGGCTGGCGCACATGCTCGCCCCGCCGCCGCAGGACGGGCTGCGCTTCGTGGCGGTGCCGCAGGGCGGGCAGGCTGATTACGCCTTCCAGATCGCGGTGCACGCGCTGGGCGCACCGGCCAAGGCGATCCTGATCGTGACGCCGCATGACGGCGGGCGTCCGCAGCGCCACCGCTTCAACGTCCCCCGGCAGGAGGAAAGCGCGTTCTTCCGCGTGATCGACGCGGTGCTCCCCCGGCTGCCGCGCGGCGACACGGCGGCGGGCGGCGGCACCCCCGCCGCGCTGGAGCGGATCGGCGGCGGCGGCAGCCGGACGTGGACCACCACCCTGCCCGACGCCGACTGGGCGGTCATCGATACCGCCATCCGCGACCTGATCGCGCGTCATGCACCGGCGGGCGCGTTGCCGAACGGGGCGGACTGGGTACGTCAGCGTCCGATCCGATAGGGTCGGACCGCGCAGTACGTCGTTATCTCTTGTCGATTCCGCCCTTCCACTGGGCGAGGCCCTTGGCGCGCTTGGTGAACTCGGCAGCGTCGGAGGGCAGCAGATTGGGTTTGTAGGTCAGCCCGCCCGCGCCCATCTTGCATTGCACATAATAGGTTTCGCCGGGCTCGACCTCCAGCGTCAGCACATCCTTGCTGTCGGCCGACGTGGTATAGGCATGCTGGCCCGGCGCGACCGATACCGCGTGGTACTTGCCCGCGCCCAGTCGTGCGACCTCCGCCGTGCCTTCGCGGACGGTACACCCGAGCGCGCCGCCCATCATGGTGCCCGACCGGAAGAACACGACCTGCCCCGCGCCCGCCGCCGGTGCGACGATGCGACCGGTCTTGGTCGCGATATCCTGCGCCACGGCGCTACCGGCACACAGCGCCGCCGCGAGCCCGATCATGATGCGATACTGCATGTCATTCCCCCTCTTTCATCGTTCCGCAACCCGGTGCGACCGGCGTCGTGACCGCCACGATGGCGCGACCCTGCTGCCCGGCAGGAATCACGCGGTTATGGCCCGCGACCAGGAACCCCGCGAACGGGATCGTCGATGCGACGACCGCAGCCCCTTCGTTGCCTGCTCCCTTGGCGATCAGCCGCAGGCCGCGCAGCGGCACGATCGTGCCGCCGCAATCGATCCGGCGCGCCGCGACGATCAGTTCGCCGGGACGGCCGAGGCCCCCGGCCTTTGCGGCATGGACCACCTGCCCCACGCCCGGCGTCCCGGCGTCCCGGCGGGCAGCAGGACGCGGCCGTCGACCGTCACGTCGCTCGCGACGCGCAATGCAAAGAAATCGCCGTTGACAACGGTATTGGAGGCGACCGGAACGGCAAGTTCGACGATCACCGGCGTGTCTGCCGGCACGTCGACCGGCGTCGCGGACTGCACGCCGCCCGCCGCCAGCATCAGCGCGACCACCCGATTCGCCATCATCCGGCACCCCCTCGGGACCGGAACGTATACCCTCATTTGGCGGCGATCAACGCCGCCAGCGCAGGAACCTCCAGCGGTTCGGCGCACAGGAACCCCTGGTACAACTGGCACCCCTCCGCCGCCAGCGCCTCGCGCTGTTCGACCGTCTCGACTCCTTCGGCGACGACGGTGAGGCCCAGCGCGCGGGCCATGTCGATCACGCCGCGCACCACCACCCGGTCGCGCGCCGACCCGACGATGTCCTGCGCCAGCCGCTTGTCGATCTTGAGATAATCGAGCGGCAGCGCCTTGAGATAGGCGAGGCTGGAATAGCCGGTACCGAAATCGTCGATCGCCACCTGACAGCCCGCCGCCCGCAACGCGGCGAGCAGCCCCGCCGCCGCGCCCAGTTCGGCGATCAGCCCGCCTTCGGTGATCTCGATGGTCAGCCGGTCGCGCGGGAATCCGCTGGCATCGGTGCGGGCCAGCAGCGTGTCGGCGAAATCGGCGTGGGTCACGTCCTCGGCGGTCACGTTGATCGACAGCCGCAGCGCGCCCAGCGCTTCCGGCCATGCCGCCGCGATCCGCAGCGCCTCCTGCTGGACATGCGCCGACAGGCTGGTGGTCAGCCCGGCCTGCGCCGCCGCCTCGAACAGCAGTTCCGGCCCCAGTTCGCCCTCGCGCCCGTGCCGCCAGCGCGCCAGCGCCTCCACGCCGATGATCCGCCCGTTGGTGAAGCGGACCTGCGGCTGGAACAGGATCGCGATCTCCCGCCGCTCGATCGCGCGCGCCACGTCCGCCGCCAGCCGCTGCGCGTCGCGCGGCAGGACCGGGCGCTCGCCGTCGCCCGCGCGCGCGCCGGGCAGCTTCGACTGTACCCGCCGGACCAGCGCCGCCCCGTCCTCGCCGGGCATCGCCGTCCCGCTTGCCTGACGCAGCGTCAGCGCCACCATGTCGCTGCCCGCGACGAACGGGCGGGCGAACGCCTGCGTCAGCGACTGCTCCAGCGTCCGTTCCTGGCCGTGCGGCAGCAGCACGGCGAACTCGGTCCCGCCCAGCCGCGCCACCGCCGCGCGCGGCGTGCCGATGTCGCGCAACGTCCGCTCGACCCGGCGCTCCACCGCGCGCAGCAGCGCGTCGCCCGCCGCCCGACCCTGCCGCCGGTTGACCGGATCGACCCCGCCGATCGCCAGCACGCGCACGCCCGGTGCCTCGCCCGCGTCGATCCGCCGGTCGAGCCAGCGCAGCGTGCTGGTCAGGTCGCGCACCGATCCCAGCGCATCGCGCACTACCGCGCCGATGTCGCCGACCCGCGCCAGCGGCTCGACCAGCGCGTGCAGCCGCCCGCTGTGCGGATCGCGCGCGACATGCTGCACCACCCGGCCCAGCGCGGGCAGGTCATGCGCGAAGGCGGTGGCCGGTGCCGTAGCCCCCAGCCGCCGCATCGCCGCCAGCGCGGTGCGCCGCCCGTCACGCCCCAGCAGCCGCAGCGCCTCGCGCGGGGGCAGCGCCTCGGCCGCACCGATCGTCTCGGCCAGTGCGGCGGTCAGTTGCACGCTGCCCCGCCCCCGGTCGAGCCGCCAGCCGAGCGGGGCACCGCCCCCGGCCAGCGGATCGTGCCAGCTGCCGCCGGTGCGCTGGACATGGCGCTCGGCGAAGCGCACCGCCTGCACCAGCATCTCCTCGGTCACGGGGCTGACGAGGAAATGCGTCGCCCCCACATCGAACAGGCTGCCCAGCCGGTCGGCATCGCCCCGCGCCACCAGCACCAGCAGCGCATCGCCATGCCCCGCCACCCGCGCCAGTTCGGCGGTGGCGGCGATCCCTTCCTCGATCGCGCCGCGCGCATCGACGATCGCGATCGCGGTGCCGCTGGCCGCCACGCGCTGGCGCAGGCCGTCTGCGCGGCGCGCGGCGACCACCCGCCATCCCGCCCGCGCAAGGATCAGGGCCAGTTCGTCACGCTGCCGGAACGACAATACGAACAGCGCTCGCTCGTGCGCCGCATCCAGGCCGTGCCCGTTGGATATGCCCCCACCCATCGCACGACCCTAGGGGGCGGATTTCCGCACTGCAATGGACACCTTGTATGGTGGCGCAAGGCGTCCTAGCTCTGGCGCGATGACCTGCGCCCCCTCCCTGATCGACGCGCATGGCCGCACCATCCGCTACCTGCGGATATCCGTTACCGACCGCTGCGACCTGCGCTGCCGCTATTGCATGGCGGAGGCGATGACCTTCCTGCCGCGCGACCGCCTGCTCAGCCTCGAGGAGATCGCGGTGATCGCCGAGCGATTCGTGGCGCGCGGCATCGACAAGATCCGCCTGTCGGGCGGCGAGCCGCTGGTCCGGCGCGACGTGACCGACCTGTGCCGCCGCCTCGGGCGGATGCTGGGCAACGGGCTCGACGAACTGACGATGACCACCAATGCCACCCGGCTGCGCGCCCATGCGCCCGCGCTGGCGGAGGCGGGCATCCGGCGGATCAACGTCAGCCTCGACAGCCTCGATCCCGCCACCTTCCGCTACGTGACCCGCCACGGCGATGTCGCGCAGGTGCTGGACGGCATCGCCGCCGCACGCGACGCGGGACTGGCGGTCAAGATCAACATGGTGGTGCTCAACGGGCTGAACGAGGATCAGGTCGGCGACATGCTCGACTGGTGCGGGCGCGAGGGGCACGACCTGTCGCTGATCGAGACCATGCCGCTGGGCGCGATCGACGAGGATCGCACCGACCGTTTCGTGCCGCTGACCCGCGTGTTCGATTCGCTCCGCGAACGCTTCACCCTGACGCGCGACAGCCACCAGACCGGCGGTCCCGCGCGCTACTGGCGGGTCGGGGAGCATGGCAACCGGCTGGGGCTGATCTCGCCGCTGACCGCCAATTTCTGCGCCGGATGCAACCGCGTGCGGCTGACGACCGAGGGCAGGCTGTACCTGTGCCTCGGCCATGACGATCATGTCGATCTGAAGGATGCGCTGCGCAGCGGCGGGATCGACGCGCTCGACGCCGCGCTCGACGCCGCGCTGCCGCGGAAGCCGATCGCGCACGACTTCCGGATCGCGGCGGGGGCCGCGCCCGCCGTCGCGCGCCACATGAGCGTCACCGGCGGATGACCCGGCTGGCATTGCTCGCCTCCCCCACCCCGCCCGCACGCGCGGCTGAGGAGGCGCTGCGCGAACGCTACGACTGGGTCGGGATCGAGGATGCCGACCTGATCGTGGCGCTGGGCGGCGACGGCTTCCTGCTCCAGGTGCTGCACATGCTGCTGGAGCGGCGGCGGACGGTGCCGGTGTTCGGGATGAACCTCGGCACCGTCGGGTTCCTGATGAACGAATGGCGGATGGACGATATCGAACGCCGCCTGAGCCGCGCCAAGCCGTTCAAGGTGTCGCCGCTGACCATGACCGCCACGACGATGGACGGCGAGGTGCGCGTGCTGCCCGCGATCAACGAGGTGTCGCTGCTGCGCGAGACGCGCCAGACCGCCAAGCTGGAGGTGACGGTCAACGACCGCATCGTGATGCCCGAGCTGGTGTGCGACGGCATCCTCGCCGCCACGCCCGCCGGGTCGACCGCCTACAACCTGTCCGCCAACGGACCGATCCTGCCGATGGGGTCGGGGATGCTGGCGCTGACCCCGATCAGCCCGTTCCGCCCACGGCGCTGGCGCGGTGCGATCCTGCCCGACAAGGCGCGCATCTCGCTGCGCGTGCTCGAACCCGACAAGCGCCCGGTATCGGCGGTCGGCGACCAGCGCGAGGTGCGCGACGTGGCGCAGGTGGACGTGTGCGTCGACCGGGTGCGCGACCTGACGCTGCTGTTCGATCCCGAACACGCGCTCGACGACCGCATCACGATGGAGCAGTTCGCGGGCTGACGCGGAAAAGTGAAATTAGGCGTTGCAAAGCCTGATTCGGCTGCTAAAGACGCGGCCTCGCAGTTGTTCCCTGATAGCTCAGCGGTAGAGCTCTCGACTGTTAATCGAGCGGCCGTAGGTTCGAATCCTACTCAGGGAGCCAGCGACACCCCGACATCATCGGCAAGACTTTCCCCGGTCCGGGGAAGTCGATGGTCATGGGCGGCGCGGCATCGCATCGCCTTGCGGGCGACAGCCGAATGCCTGGAACATGTCGGGAAGGTCGCCGCGTCTGGGCGAGCCGCGCAGCATCTCCGCTTCCATCACGCGGCACCGCCGATCATTGTGCCATGCCAGTTCCCGCGCCTGGACGAAGATCTGCGTGGCGAACAGCACGGTCATCACGGTCGCGCCGAGGAACATGCCTGCTGCAAGCTGCCGCACGCGACGAGTGCGCCCGCGGTGCGCGCGTTCCAGCGCGAGGACGATGACGAACGCGCTGAGGCCGCAGCGCGCCAGTTCGACCGCATCGGCATAGCGGATCAGCGGCGCACTGAACCACGCCAGCGTCAGCAGGCCGATGCCATATCCCCAGTACCGCTGGCCGATATCGTCCGTTGCCGCCCGCGCTTCCGCCATCGCCCGTCTCCCCGTTTCGGTTTGCATAAGCAGGACCATAGCCATTCGCGTAGCGAAGCTGTACCCGACGCGAACGTCGCCCCGTTCAGCCGCCGCTAATCTCATCTGGTGCACGGTCCACCGGCTTGAGCCACGGACCCGAACCGGCGACCGTTCGTTTACCAACCATGGAGAATCGCCATCGGTCGGGAACCATGGCGGCAGTGGAGAAACTGATGTTGCTGCATCCCAATTCCCGTGCCCGCCTTCGCGCGATCGGCACGACGCTCGTCGGTGCGCTGGCGCTTGCCGCCTGCGCCACGCCGACCCCCTATCAGCCCGCGTCGGGCAGCGGCTTCTACCGCAACGGCTATAGCGACCAGCAGATCGAACCCAACCGCTATCAGGTCAGCTTTTCCGGCAACAGCCTGACCTCGCGCGAGACGGTCGAGCGGTACCTGCTCTATCGCGCGGCACAGCTGACGCTGGAGCGCGGCTACGACTATTTCATCCTCGCCGACCGCGACACCAACCTGCGCAGCCGCACCTATTCCACGCCCGGCTTCGGCCCGGCATGGGGCGGCGGCTTCGGCTGGGGCGGCTGGGGTCCGGCATGGCGCTATCGCAGCCCGGCATTCGGCTGGCGCGCGTGGGACCCGTTCTGGGGTGATCCGTTCTTCGGCAATTCGATGGATATCCGCACCATCGACAAGTATGAGGCGATGGCCGAGATCGTGCTGGGGCGCGGTCCCAAGCCGGGCGACAACATCCGCGCATTCGATGCGCGCGACGTGCTGCGCAACCTCGGGCCCTCGGTCACGGCACCGGTCGATCGCCGCTGATCGACCGCCCCGCCCGACATGACAAAGGCCGCTGCCCCGTGGGGCGGCGGCCTTTCCTTTTGGGCGAACGCCCCCGTTTCCGGGGGCGCGGCGCGTCATGCGACCAGCGCGCCGTGGCAATGCTTGTACTTGCGCCCCGATCCGCACGGGCACGGCGAGTTGCGGCTGACGCGCCCTTCCCAGCTCGCCGGATCCTCGCCCAGCGCTTCCGGTTCGCCGATCGGCATCTGGAGCGTCGGCACATGGGTGGTGATCAGCCCCCGCGTCGCGGCGTCGATGTCCCACGTATCGTCCTCGCCGGTCAGCGGGTCGATGTGCATCGTCAGGAAATCGGGCAGCTCGGGCAGTTCGGGCGGCGGCGCAAAGTTGAAGTTGGCGTGCGCCATCGTCCGCGTCACATCCTCGCGGATACCCGCCAGCATCCGCTCGAACAGCGCGAACGCCTCCTGCTTGTATTCGTTGATCGGCGTCTTCTGCGCGTACGCCCGCAGGTGGATGACGGCGCGGAGCGCGTCGAGCATCGCCAGATGCTCCTTCCAGTGATGGTCGAGCGTCTGGAGCAGGATCGACTTCTCGATCTGGGTCCAGCCCTCGGGGTCCATCTCCGCCGACTTGGCGTCGACCAGCGCGTCGGCGTCCCTGCGGATGCGTTCTTCCAGCGTCTCCGCGTCCAGCCCGTCCTCGTGCGCGACCCAGTCCGCCACCGGTGCATCGACGCCGAGCAGTTCCTGCGCGCGCTCCTGCAGCCCCGCAACATCCCACTGTTCGGGATAGCTGTCGGGCGGCACCGCGTCGCCGACGATCGAATTGACCACCGCATGGCGCATGTCGACCACCACGTCGCCGACCGCATCGGCATCCATGATGTCGGCGCGCTGTTCGTAGATGACCTTGCGCTGGTCGTTCATCACGTCGTCATATTCGACGACCTGCTTGCGCACGTCGTAGTTGCGCGCCTCGACCTTCTTCTGCGCGGTCTCGATCGCGCGGGACAGCCACTTGCTGCCGATCGCCTCGCCATCCTCGATATTGTTGCGCATCATCTTGGCGAACAGCGTGTCCGGTCCGAAGATACGCAGCAGATCGTCGTCGAGGCACAGGTAGAAGCGCGACAGCCCCGGATCGCCCTGTCGCCCCGAACGGCCGCGCAGCTGGTTGTCGATGCGGCGGCTCTCGTGCCGTTCGGTGCCGAGCACGAACAGGCCGCCCGCCGCCAGCACCGCCTGCTTCTCCTCGACGATCTCGGCACGGATGCGCGCCGCCACCGCCTCATATTCGCTCGTCCCCTCGACCAGATCGGGATGCTCGTCGAGCATGCGGAATTCGAGGTTGCCGCCGAGCTGGATGTCGGTGCCGCGCCCGGCCATGTTGGTCGCGATCGTGACCGCGCCCAGCCGCCCGGCCTGCGCCACGATATGCGCCTCCATCTCGTGATAGCGCGCGTTCAGCACCTTGTGCGGCACGTCCTCGCGCGAGAGGAATTCGGACAGCAGCTCCGACTTCTCGATCGAGACGGTGCCGACCAGCACCGGCTGGCCCTTCGACGCATGTTCGCGGATCTTCCTGGCGATCGCGCGGAACTTGTCCTCCAGCGTCTTGTAGAACTCGTCCTCCTCGTCCACGCGGCGGACCGGCACGTTGGTCGGGATCGACACGACGTTCATCTTGTAGATGTCGAAGAACTCGGGCGCCTCGGTCGCCGCCGTGCCGGTCATGCCCGACAGCTTGGGGTACATGCGGAAGTAGTTCTGGAAGGTGATGCTGGCGAGCGTCTGGTTCTCCGGCTCGATATTCACGCCTTCCTTGGCCTCGCACGCCTGGTGCAGGCCGTCGGACCAGCGGCGGCCGTCCATCATGCGCCCGGTGAACTCGTCGATGATGACGACCTTGCCGTCCTTCACGATGTAATCGGTGTCGCGCTTGAACATCACGTTGGCGCGCAGCGCCTGGTTGACGTGATGCACGACCTGCGTGTTCTCGAAGTCGTAGAGGTTCGCCCCGACCAGCAGCCCGGCATCCTCCAGCATGCGCTCGACCTTTTCGGTGCCGTCCTCGGTCAGCACGATCGACTTCTGCTTCTCGTCCTTCTCGTAATCGTCGGGCGACAGCCGCTTCACGATCTCGTCGACCGAGCGGTACAGGTCCGACTTGTCGTCGGTCGGGCCGGAGATGATGAGCGGGGTGCGCGCCTCGTCGATCAGGATCGAATCGACCTCGTCGACGATCGCGAAGTTGAACGGACGCTGCGTCATCGACGCGCGGTCGAACTTCATATTGTCGCGCAGGTAATCGAAGCCGAACTCGTTGTTCGTGCCATAGGTGATGTCGCTGCCGTACGCCGCGCGGCGCTCGTGATCGGCGAGATTGGGCACGATCACGCCCGTGGTCAGCCCGAGGAAGCCGTAGACCCGCCCCATCTGCTCGGCATCGCGCCGCGCCAGATAGTCGTTGACGGTGACGACGTGGACGCCCTCGCCCGGCAGCGCGTTCAGATAGCAGGCGAGCGTGGCGACCAGCGTCTTGCCCTCGCCGGTGCGCATCTCGGCGATCTCGCCGCGGTGGAGCACGATGCCGCCGACCATCTGCACGTCGAAATGGCGCATGCCGAGCACGCGGCGCGACGCCTCGCGCACGGTGGCGAACGCTTCGGGCAGCAGCGAATCGAGCTTCTCGCCATTGGCGAGGCGTTCGCGGAACCTGGGCGTCTGCGCCGCCAGTTCCTCGTCGGACATGGCGGTCATCTGCGGCTCGAAGCCGTTGACCTTGGCGACGATGCCGCCGAGCGACTTGACGTAGCGGTCGTTGGACGAACCGAAGAGCGATTTGGCGAGGCCACCGAACATGGGCGTGGAATCCTTCAGGCGATAGGGCGTGCGCGCCGGGCCGGATGGGCCGCTGGTCGCGCGGGCATGAAAACGGGATGGGAACGCGCGAGGGCGCTATTCGTGACGACGCAGCGTCCGTGCGCGCACGTCGACATAGGGCGGCGGCGTGCGCGACAGCGGCTGCGGATCGCGCAGCAGCGGCTGTCCGGGCCGGGTGGCGACGGTGTGCCGCGCTTCGGCGGCGGTGCGCGCCACCTGTCCCGCCACCGCCTGTGCCGCCGCCACCTGCCGCGCCTGAAGCGCGCCCACGCCGGGCAACAGCCCGGTAAGGCCGGTCAGCAGCGCGGAGAGGAACAGCAGCAAACGCAAGCGATACGTCCGGACGTGATGGTTTCGCGACGGGTCGCCCGATCGCACTGGTTCGGGACATAGGGTAGCGGCGTGCCCGCGTCCACCCGGCGCGGGTTACTTCGCGGGCTGGAACGCCGTCGAGGTGGTACGGATCAGGCTGACCGGCGCCCGGCCCGGCTCCGCCTTGAACAACTGGCTGGGGGAGCAGGTTGCCGCCGGATCGGCGGAATCGACGACCCGGCAGTCCGAAACCCGCCCGTCGGCGTCGATCGTCATACGCTCCTCGCGCGTCCATCGCGGCGGAACGTCCGATCGGAACATCGCCTTCGCGGCGGCTGCGCCGTTGACGCGATCCTCGGTGATATAGGTCAGCACGCCTGGTTGCTGCTGGTTTCCGGCCATCAGCGCCCCGACCATCTTATCGTCGCCCGGACAGGGTTGCAGCACCGGCGCGGCATCCGCCGACGTCCAGAACTCGCATCGCACCAGCTCGCCCCCGGTACCGATGGTCACTCGATAGGCAATGGCGAAGGACTCGAGCCCGTCGTTCGGCAGGTTCCACGAGAAGCGCAGCTGCGCCGTCGACGCGATCGGCTTGCCCGCGGCATCGCGTGCAGGCTGGAACGCCGCGCGTGCGCTCAGCAACCCACAGGTCGTGTCGTTCAGGAGCGGGGTGGCGCCGCTTCCCTCGCAGGCGGTGACCTTGCCCGCCGCGTCGATCGTGAGCTTCGTCCGGACGACGCCTTCCTGTCCCTCGCGCATTGCCGTCACCGGATAATCGTCCGGCGTGACCCACGATCCCGGATCGATCGGCACCGGCCCCGTCTGCGCCAACGCCCCGCTACTCCAACAAAGCGTTGCAACCGCCGCGCCCATGCGTAGGAACCGCCGCATACCCATCCCCCTGCCCCGTGACCGGTGCAGGCTAGACCGGACCCGCGCCCCATGTCGACTGCCACCTCCCCGCTCGCCACGCCGTTTCCCGCGCTGCCGCCGATCGGGGGCGTGACGCTGCGCGTCGCGCGGGCGCGCTACAAGACATGGGACCGCTGCGACCTGACCTTCGTCACGCTGGCCGAGGGAACGAGCGTCGCGGGCGTGCTGACCAACAGCAAATGCCCCTCGCCCGAGGTGGAGTGGTGCCGCCGCGCGCTGGTGCTGGGCCATGCCCGCGCGCTGGTGGTGAATGCAGGCAACAGCAACGCCTTCACCGGCGACCGGGGCCGCGCCGCCGTGGAGGCGATCGCCGCGCGCACCGCGCAGGCGATGGGCTGCCAGCCCTCCGACGTGTTCGTCGCCTCCACGGGCGTGATCGGCGTGCCGCTGCCGATCGACAAGGCGGAGGCCGGGCTCGATGCCGCGTTCGTCGCCGAACCCTGCGGCTGGGAAGCGGCGGCGGAGACGATCGGCACCACCGACACCTTCACCAAGGGCGCGTTCACCACCGCGAAGGTCGGCGACCGGACCGTCAAGCTGGCGGGGATCATCAAGGGGTCGGGCATGATCGCGCCGGACATGGCGACGATGCTGGGCTTCGTCTTCACCGATGCGGCGGTCGATCCGGCGTTCCTGCAAGCCGCGCTGGAGGCGGCCAATCGCCGCACCTTCTCGTGCATCACGGTCGATGGCGACACCTCGACCAGCGACACGGTGCTGGCGTTTGCCACCGGGGCGGCGGGCAACGCCCCGATCGCATCGTTCGACGACGAGGGCGCGGACGCCTTTGCCGCCGCGCTTCACGACCTGTGCCGCCAGCTCGCGCATCTGGTGGTGCGCGACGGCGAGGGTGCGTCGAAGTTCATCGCCGTGACGGTCGAGGGCGCGACCAGCGACGGCAGTGCACACCGCGTCGCGATGAGCATCGCCAACTCGCCGCTGGTCAAGACCGCGATCGCGGGCGAGGACGCCAATTGGGGCCGCATCGTCATGGCCGTCGGCAAGGCGGGCGAACCGGCCGAGCGCGACAAGCTCGCCATCCGCTTCGGCACGACGCAGGTCGCGGAGGGCGGCCTGGCCGTCACCGGCTATGACGAAGCGCCGGTCTCTGAACATCTGAAGGGGCAGGAGATCGAGATCGGGGTGAACCTGCATCTGGGCGAAGGCACGGCCACGGTGTGGACCTGCGACCTGACGCACGGCTATATCTCGATCAACGCCGATTACCGGAGCTGACGCTCCGCAGCGTGGCGCTGCCCGGACCCGGGCAGCGCCACACGGGCCATCAGCCCAGTTCGCTTTCGAGCCACGCCTTCAGCTGGCTCTTGGGCCGTGCGCCGAGCAGGTCGGCGACCGGCTGGCCGTTCTTGAACAGCTTGAGCAGCGGGATCGACTGGACGCCCATCGACCCGGCGACTTCGGGGTTGGCCATGATGTCGACCTTGGCGATCGTCACCTTGTCGCCCAGTTCCTCCGAAATCTCCTCCAGCGCGGGGGCGATCATCTTGCACGGGCCGCACCAGTCCGCCCAGAAATCGACCAGCACCGGCTTGTCGGACTGCAGCACGTCGGCGGAAAAGCTGGTGTCGGTAACGGTCTTGGTCGGCATGGGGAAATCTCCTTTACGGCCCCGTATCTATGGACGGTTCGCCGCCACCTCAAGCATCCGCCGCGAAGCTTTGTTCCCCGGCCCCATAGCCCGGCTTGTGCCGCGCCAGCAGCGCGTCCGGCAGCACGAACAGCGTCGGTCCCGCCGTGTACAGCAGCGCCGCCTCGACCGCGTGGTCGGGAAAGATCACGCGCAGCGCGGCGGCATAGGCCGCCATCTGCTTGAGGTGATAGACCGGAATTTCGTCGATCCCGTCGGGAACGCGCCGCCCGGTCTTGAAATCGACCACCCGTACCCGGGTTTCGCCGATGCAGAGGCGATCGACGGTACCCGCCACCACGTCGCCGCCGGGCAGCGCCGCCGCGATCGGTGCCTCGGCCAGCGCGTCCGGCCCGAACAGGTCGGCGAAGGCGGGATCGTCGAGGATCGCCATCGCGTCGCGGGTCAGACGCCTGCGGAGCGCGGCATCGGCGATCCCCGCCGCCCCGGCCAGCCAGCGCTCCGCCGCTCCCGCACGCTCCTCGCGCGGCAGGTCGGGCAGCCGCTCGAACAACTGGTGGAGCAGCCGCCCGCGCTCCGCCGCGGCGCGCATCAGCGCGGTCGGCGGCGGGTCGGACACCTCGTCCTCGCCCAAGGCGGAAGGCGCGAGGGGGCGTGACGGGCGCGCCTCCTGCGGCGCGGCGGCGTGCAGCCACGCCGGGGGTGCGACAGGATCGGCAGGGGCCAAGGCGGAGCGTCCGCGCGGCTTGACCGGCCTGGCCGGTTCGCGCCCGGTGAACACCCGTTCGCCCTCCCCCGCCGCCACGCCCAGCCGGTCGAGCGCCGTCGCCGCCGCCGCATACCAGCTGAGGTCGGGCGGTACCCCGTCGCATTCCGCCGAGGGTGCGCCCGCGATCACCAGCCGCTCTTCGGCCCGGGTCGCCGCGACGTAGAACAGCCGCCAGTGTTCCTGCAACTCGCGCGCGTCGAGCGCCGCGACCACCGCGTCCACCGGCGTGCCCCGCTCGGTCTTGCGCGGGCGGAACACCGGGAAGGCGTCACCGCCATGATCCTCGGGCGCCCAGCGCACCATCGAACGCTGGCTGTTGGTCGGATCGATCGCGGAATCGGCCAGCAGCACCAAGGGCGCCTGCAACCCCTTCGAGCCATGCGCGGTCATCACCCGCACCGCCCCGCCCGATGCGCCCGCATCGCGCTTGATCTCCACCTCGCCCCGGTCGAACCATTCGACGAAACGTTGCAGCGAGGGCGTGGCGACATGCTCGAATGCCAGCGCGGCATTCAACAGTTCGTCGATCGGATCGCGTGCCTCCTCGCCCAGCCGCGCGACGAGCTTGCGCCGCCCGTCCAGCTCGCCCGACAGGATTTCCTCGAGGAAGCGATAGGGCGTGGTAAAGTCCGCCCGCCGCAGGATGCGCGACAGCGGCTCGACGGCATCGCTGTTCGTCTGCCGCAGATGCCGCCACAGGCTGCCGCCTTCGCGCAGTGCGCCGCGCAGCAGCTGTTCCTGAGTCCAGCCGATCAGCGGCGATACCAGCAGGTTGGCGAGGCTCAGGTCGTCCTCGGGCTGCAACGCAAAGCGGATCGCGGCCAGCAGATCCTGCACCGCCAGCGGCGCGTCGAGCCGCAGCCGGTCGACCCCCGCCACCGGCACGCCCTCCGCATACAGCCGTGCGACGATCAGCGACGCGAGGTCGCCGCGGCGCTTGACCAGCACCATGACGTCGCCCGGCTCCAGCATCCGCCCTTTGGACTCCAGCGGCAGCGTGCCGATCCAGCCCTTGATCGCCTTTGCGATCTGTCCGGCGATCTTGCGCGTGGCGTCGTCGATCCAGCCTTCCTCGCCCTCCGCCGGAGCCTCGACCACGGTCGGGGCCCACAGCGTCACGCTGCCCGGTCCCGGCACCTCGCTGTCGTGCGGTTCGGGAGTGGCGGTGCCCATCCCCTCGCCGGGCAGCGCGGCGATGGCGGCGTCGACGAATTCGAGCACCGGCCGCGTCGTGCGGAAACTATGGGTCAGCGACAGCGTGTCCAGCTCGCGCGCCGGGCCGACATAGTCGTCGGGCAGCTCGGCGCGTCGGGTGAAGTCGCGATGCGCCGCCTCGAAGAAGATCGGGTCGGTACCCTGGAAGCCGAAGATCGCCTGCTTGTAATCGCCGACGACGAACAGCGTCCGCATCCCCGCCGCGCGCACCGCGTCGCCGCTGAAATATTCCTCCACCAGCGACCGCACGATCGCCCATTGCTGCGGATTGGTGTCCTGCGCCTCGTCGATCAGGACATGCTCGGTGGTCTGGTCGAGCTTGAAGCGGACCCATTCGCCGATGCCCGGCTGTGCGAGCAGCGTCAGCGTCTCGCGGATCAGATCGTCGAAATCGACCCCGCCGATCCGCCGCTTGGCGCGGGCATAGCCATCGGCATAGGCCCGCCCCGCCTCCAGCGCACCCGCCAGCGCATCGGCATAGCCTGCCTGCCCGCGCAAGCCGATCAGCTCGCCCGCGCGGGTGCCGACCCCGGTGGCGAGTTCGTCATAGTCCGGCTCGGCGGCGAGCACCCTGGCCTTGGCGACCTTCAGCGTATCCTTCTGGGTGAAGAACATCGACCGGAGTTCGTCCAGCCGCTGCGCCCGGTCGTGGGGAATGCGCGCCAGCCAGCCGAGGATCGCCGCCGCCAGCTTGTCGCCGGTCGGCGTCCCCCATGCCCTGTTCGCGGCGGCCAGCCGTTCGAGCGCGTCGGTATCGAATTCGTCGTCGCTGCATGCCTCGGCAATCGCATCCTCGATATCACCGGTCGGCAGCGCGAAGGCGCGGCGCAGGAACGGCTGGATGCCGCTCGGCAGCCCGGCCATCGCCTGCGGCCATTTGGCACATTCGCGCAGGAACGCCTCCGCCGCGCCCTCGCCCATGCGCAGGCTCATCGCGGCGATCGCGTCGCCGATGCGGGTCGATCCGCCGCGCTGTTCCTCGACCAGCAGCTCGGCCAGCGCCTCGCGCGCCAGCCCCGCCTCCTCGCGCGCCTCGAGCGGGCGGAAGCCGGGCACCAGCCCCGCCTCGACCGGAAACCCCGCGAGCAGGCTCTGGCAGAAGCCGTGGATCGTCTGGATGCGCACCCCGCCGCCCGGCGCATCGAGCACGCGGGCGAACAATGCGCGGGCACGGGCCAGCAGCGCCTCGTCGTTCACGTCCTCGCCCAGCGCGAACAGGTCGAACTTCAATTCCTCGCGCGGCGCCCGCACCCAGCGCGCAAGACGGGTGGCGATCCGCTCGGCCATTTCCGCCGCGCCCGCCTTGGTAAAGGTCAGGCACAGGATCGCCGCCGGATCGACGCCGCGCAGCAGCAGGCGGAACACGCGGGCCGACAGCACGTGCGTCTTGCCGGTCCCCGCCGATGCCGACAGCCAGACATGGCGATGCGGATCGGACGCCGCCGCCTGATCGTCCTTCAGCCGCTGGAGCGCGCGGACCTCACTCACGGCCATACCATTCGTCGCGGCGCATCAGCTGGTCATATTCGGCATAGGGGGCATATTCGGGCACCAGCTTGGCGGTGAACGGCGCGTCGCCGGTCAGGAAGGTCGCGACGGCATCCTCGAAATGCTGCTTCGCCAGCGCGACGAATTCGGCGGTGGGCACCTTCCTGCCCTTCGATCCGTCGGGCGACACCGGCGAGCTCATCTTGCCGAAGCCGTCGCGGTCCTTGATGAGCGACCAATATTCAAACGCCGCCGCCGTGCCCGCCACCTTCGGAAACACGCCGCGCTCGGCCATCAGCCCCAGCAGCCCCAGTTGCAGGCTGTAGCCTGCCTTCACCGCCTTGGGACTGGGCGCCTTGCCGGTCTTGTAGTCGATGATGGCAAGGGTGCCGTCGGCGGCGCGGTCGATGCGGTCGGCCTTGCCCGACAGCTCGACCCCGGCGATCGGCAGCACGCCTGCCACCTCCACGCCGATCACGTCGCGCCCTTCGGCCAGCTTCTCCTGCGTGAAGCCCGCCACCCAGTCGATCGCCTCGCGCAGGCGCGGCACCCACAGCGCGCGCAGCAGCGGATGGATGCGCGGATCGTCGGACAGCGCATCGAGCCTGCGCCGCAGCTTCACCGGATCCAGCCCGTCCTCGCGCGCCCAATGTTCCAGCACGCCATGTACCGCCGTGCCGCGCCACGCCGCCGTCGGATCGGCATCCACCGCGTCGAGCGGCGACAGGCGCAGCATCCGCCGGGCGTAGAAGGCATAGGGGTCGGCCTTCAGCCGATCGACCTCGGTGACGGAAATGCGGCGCGGGCGCAGCGCGACCGCCGGCTGCGGCGCGGGTCGCCCGGCGGCGGCATAGCGCGCG
This sequence comes from Sphingomonas silueang, assembly GCF_040049155.1. Classification (NCBI taxonomy): domain Bacteria; kingdom Pseudomonadati; phylum Pseudomonadota; class Alphaproteobacteria; order Sphingomonadales; family Sphingomonadaceae; genus Sphingomonas; species Sphingomonas silueang. The sequence goes on along the minus strand of NZ_JBDZDK010000003.1, from coordinate 151,731 downwards.
GGCCGGTCGATCGCCCGCGCCCAGTCGCGCAGGTGGTTCGCCCGCTCCAGCCCGTCGTCCAGCGCCTGCAACCGCAGCCACAGCCGCGACGCGATGGTCGGCGCGGTCGCATCGCGCGCCGCCCGCGTCAATATCACCTCTCGCCCGCCCAGCGCCGTCGCGAAGTCGAACGCCGACAGCCCGATGCGCCGCTCCAGCCCGGCGAGCCCCAGCTCCTGCCGGATGCGCGGGGCGAGCCACGGATCGGGCGCGGGCAGCGCAGGCCACACCCCTTCGTTCAGCCCGCCGAGGATCATCAGGTCGGCGGTCTGCAACCGCGCCTCCAGCAATCCCAGGATCGCGAGGCGCGGGTGCGCGCCCTGCGCCGGGCGCACCGATGCCTCGTCGAGCAGCGTGCGCAGCAGCGCGGGGAGCGCCAGCGGCGCGACCGTCGGCGGCCCCTCGACGCTTCTGGCTTCCAGTTCGGCGATCAGTTCGGCGGCGCAGCGACCCTCGGGCCGCCGCCATGCCGCATCGCCCGCGAGCGCGCTCGCCGTCTCGCGCACCAGCGCCAGCAGTTCGGCGAGCGGCTGCGGCCCCTTCCCGAACCCGGTGGCGAGCGGTTCGAGGATCGGGCGCACCGTATCCCAGAACGGCAGTGCCGCCGCGCGCAGGCCCGCATCGCGCGGCTCGCCCTCGCGCAGGTGCCGGTCGATCCCCGCCAGCCCGGGTGCTGGCCGCGGCCCGCGCAGCACGCGGTCGAGCCGCCGCACCCCGTCGAGCCAGCCGATCCGGTCGTCGTCCTGGGCGACCAGCGGATGCTTGAGCAGCGCCAGCAGCGCGACCGGGGCGAAGCCTTGCGTTGCCGCCTCGACGATCGCCAGCAGCAGCGTGCCGGGCGCGAGCACCGCCAGCTTCTGCCCCGCCGAATCGTCGATGGTGATGTTCCACCGCGCCAGATGCGCCGCGACCCTTGCCGCCAGCATCCGGTCCGGCGTCACCAGCGCGGCGGTGCGCCCCGGCGTCTCCAGCGCCTCGCGCAGGGCGACGGCGATCGTCTGCGCCTCCTCCGCCGGGGTGGCGAGTTCGACCATGCGTACGCCCGACAGGCGGCGATCGGCGGCGGGAACGTCGATCCAGTGGTGGGTGCGCTCCGCCGGGGCCAGCGCGGTGGCGATGGCGCGGCTGCGCGTCGGGGTGGCGTCATGCTCGCTCGCCGCCTGCCAGCGTACGAAATCGTCGCGCGTCACCCGCATCCGGTCGAGCAGCAGCTTCAGGTGGAACTGCGGATGCGTCTCGATCGAGCGCTTCCGCCGCCCGGTGACGGGATCGGGGTCGTGCGGCCCGAGCGACTGCCACTCCTCCTCCGCCATCGCGGTGTCGAGGCCGGGCAGCACCACCATCCCCCGCTCCATCCCCGCGATACAGCGCAGCAGCTGCGCCACCGCAGGCGCGCTGGTGGTGATGCCCGCCGAACAGACGAAGCCCCTGGGCGGCGTGGCGGTCCAGCGCCTGCACAGCCGTTGCAGCAGCAGCGTGCGCCGCTCGGCCATGTCGATCCGCCCGCGCGCCGCCAGCTCGCCCGGCCAGCGATCGAGCACGATGCGGAACAGTTCGAGCGAGCGTTCCCAATGCGCCGACAGCGATTCGTCGAGCGCGATATCGTCCAGCGCGTGCGGCGACACCTCCTCGACCAGCAGCTGGTCGAGCGTGTGCGCGAGATCGCCCGCCAGCCGCACCGCCTCGCCGCCGTCGACCGAGCGACCGGCGCGGGCGCGCTCCTCCGACACCAGCCGGGCGAGGATCATGCGCCGCTCGAGCGGATCGATCGCGGGCGACACCGGATCGCCCATGTCGGCGGGATCGGCGAAGGCACCGGCGGCTTCCTCCACTTCCGGATCGCCGATCGCGACCAGCCGGGGGAGCAGCAGCCCGCCGCCGCTGGCGCGCACGAACGCCTCCTGCACCGTCCGCCTGGCACGGTTGGTCGGCACCAGCACGACACCCTGCGCCAGCCGCATCCGGTCCCCGCCGAACCGCCGGATCAGCCCGACCGCGAGCGCGTCGGCGAACGCCCGGTGGAGCGGGATGGTATAGAGGTTCATGCCGTGGCGGTCAGCCATCGGCGAGGACGGCCTCGGTAAAGGGAATCGCGGCAGGGGTGCCGACGTCGAACCACAGCCCCTGGTGCACCACGCCGAACGCGCGCCCCGCCTCGATCGCGCGGTTCCAGAACAGGTTGGTCGAGAACGCGCCCTCGGGCCAGTCGGCGATGAGGCGCGGCGACAGGATCTGGACCCCGGTGAACACGAACGGGGCGAGGCGACCGGGCTTGCGCCGCCCGGTGATGCGCCCCACCGCATCGATGTGGAAATCGCCCTGCCCCCGATGGCTCTGCGCCTGCGCCAGCGGCACCAGCAGCAGCAGCGCGTCCATCGCCGCATCGTCCCACAAATGGCTGAGCAACCGGATCGAATCGACCGGCCCGTCGACCCACAGATTGTCGCTGTTGACGCAGACGAACGGCTTGTCCCCGATCAGCTCGCGCGCCTTCACCAGCCCGCCGCCGGTTTCCAGCAGCTTGGCACGCTCGTCCGACACCGCGACCTCGATGCCCTTCACCCGGTGCTTCAGATGCGCTTCCATCGCATCGGCAAGGTAGTGGACGTTGACCACCGCACGCTTGACGCCCGCGCCGCGCAGCCGGTCGAACACATGGTCGATCAGCGGCTTGCCCGCCACCTCGACCAGCGGCTTGGGCCGCATCGCGGTCAGCGGGCGCATCCTTTTGCCCAGCCCCGCCGCCATCACCATCGCCGTCTCCGGCACCGGGGCGGTCGGGTTGGGGCGGATCGAACGGAGCGTGGTCATGCGAGTTCCTGCGGATCGCCGCGACGGTGCGGCGGGATATTGTCGTCGAACCAGCGCGCAAGGCCGGAGAGCGAGGGATGCGCCAGATCGCGCTCGATATAGCGCCATACGCGCGGGCACAGCGCGCCATAGCGCGGCTTGCCGTCGCGCCGCCACAGCCGCGTGAAGATGCCGAGGATCTTCGCATTCCGCTGCGCGCCGAACAGGTGGTAGGCTGCGTCGAACCCCTCGCCTACCCCGGTCGCCTGGACATAGCGGGCGAGCATCGTCGCCTCGATCACCGGCGGCACGTCGCGCCGCGCGTCCTGCAACAGCGACACGAGGTCGTAGGCGGGATGCCCGGCCAGCGCGTCCTGGAAATCGAGCAGCCCCAGCCGACCGTCGTCGAGCAGCATCAGGTTTTCGGCATGATAGTCGCGCAGCACCGTCACCACCGGCATCTCCGGCAGCGCGTCGAACGCCGCATTCCATGCCGCGCGATACCCCTCTGCATCGACCGCCAGCCCCAGCGCGTCGCAATACCATTCGATCAGCAGATCGGCCTCGCGCAGGATGAAGGCGCGGTCGTACGGCGGGACCGGCGCGGCCTCGTGCCGTTGCAGCCGCAGCAACTGGTCGACCGCCGCCGCATAGAGCCGCGCCTCGCTCTCAGGCGCGGCGTCCACCGTCTCGCGCAGCCGCATGTCGCCGAAATCCTCCAGCAGCATGAAGCCCTTGTCGGCATCGTCGGCAAGGATCGCAGGCGCGGCAAAGCCCCGCTCGGCCAGCCATTGCGCCATCTTCGCGAACTTGCGCGTATCCTCGGGCGGGGGCGCGTCCATCAGCACCGCGGTCCGCCCCGCCTCCACCACGCGGTAATAGCGGCGGAACGAGGCATCGACCGCCAGCGGCAGTATCTGCCCCGCGCCCCAGCCTGCGTGCGAGAGGAAAGCGGATGCCGCGTCGCGCGGGTTCAGGTCAGCGGCCATCGGCGTTCCCAAGCCTGCGGCACCCGCGCTGTCAAGATGCGCCCGCCGCCGTCGGCGAACGCCAGCGTCAGCCACAGCGCGTCGTGCCAATGGCTGTCGGGCAACCGCTCGGGCCATTCGACCAGCAGCGCCGCTTCGTCGCGCGCGTCGTCCAGCCCCAGTTCGTCTGCTTCGGCCGCATCCTCGATCCGGTAGAGATCGATGTGCAGCACCGGCAACGACACCTCGGGCGGATCGTACGGCTGGACGATCGCGAAGCTGGGCGACGGTGCTTCGCCGTCCAGCCCCAGCGCCGCCAGCACGCCGCGCGCGATGCTGGTCTTGCCCGCCCCCAGCGGCCCCGACAGCGCCACCACGTCACCCGCGCGCAATACCGCCGCAAGCCGCGCGCCGAACGCCTGCGCCGCCGCCTCGTCCGCCAGCAGCATCACGGCTCGCGCGGCAGGTCGATGGTGACGAGCGTCCCCACGCCCTTCTCCGACACCAGCTGGATCGTCCCGCCATGCGCCTCGACCGCCTGTCGCGCCAGCGGCAGGTCGAGGCTGAGCGCACGTTCGCCGACGCGGGTCGCGCCCGCCTGCGCGAACCGGTCGAAGGCGCGCGCCGCCGCATCCGCCGACATGCCGGGGCCGTCGTCGGACACCACGATCCGCACCCGCGCGGCATCGCCGTCGACGTGCAGCAGTACCCGCCCCCCGCTGCGCAGACCGGTGATCGCATGGTCGAGCAGATGGCCGATCGCCTGGCGCAGCCGCCGCGCGTCGCCCAGCATCACCCCGGCCGAGGGCATGATCTCCGTCGCCAGTTCGATCCCGCGCGCCGCGGCGCTGCCGCGCGCCGCGTCCGCCGCCTCGCTCGCGACCAGCTTCAGCGACACCGTCGCACGGGCGATCGGCGTCGTCTCATGCGCGGTCAGGTCGAGCGTGTCGTCGATCAGCCCGCTCAGCCGCTCGACCGATTCGAGGATCGCGTCGGTATAGCGCTGCCCGTCGTCACTGAGCGTACCGGCATAGCCGCCGTGCAGCATCTCGGCGAACCCCTTGATCGAGGTCAGCGGGGTGCGCAGTTCATAGCTCATCGAGGCGACGAACGCGGTCTTGACCCGGTCCGCCGCCTCCAGCGCCTCGTTGCGGTCGCGCAGCGCCTGTTCGACCCGGCGGCTGTCGGAAATGTCGAGCATCGTCAGCAACGCATTGCCGTCGGGCAGCGGCACCGCGCCGAATTCATAATGCCGCCCGTCCGCCATCGCGAAGCGGCCCGATCGCTGCATGCGCTGCTGCGTGGCGAAGCGGACCAGTTCGGGGATCAGCGATGCGCGGCCCGGATTGGCCAGCGTCTCTGCCACCCGCTCCGCCAGCGCATCGACGCGCGGGTGCGAATCGAGGAAGGCATCGTCCAGCCCCCACACCTGCCGGAACTTCGCGTTCCAGATCTGCAACCGGCCATCAGCGGCGAATACGCCCAGCGCCTCGAACAGATTGTCGAACGTCGCGGTCCGCACCCGCAGCAACGTGTCGCGCGCGCTGGCGAGTTGCACCTGTTCGGTGCGATCCTCGAAGATCAGCAGCAGCCCCCCTTCGGGCAGCGGCTGCGCGACGACGCGCAGGTGGGTGCCGCCCGGCAGGTGCCACTGCTCCTCGATCGCGCCCTCCGCCGCGCGGAACCAGTCGCGCCGCTCCGCCTTCCATCCGGGGAAGTCGCGTACCTCGGGCAGGCGCTTGGCCTCGCGCATGCGTTCCAGCACCCGGTCGAATTCGGGGCGGTCGGCCAGCCATTCGGGCCGCATCGCAAAGGTACGGCGGAACGGCTGGTTGCAGAATTCCAGCGTGCGGTCGGCCGAGAATTGCGCCACCCCCGCCGACAGCCGGTCGAGCATCGATCGCTGCGCATCGCGCGCCCGCTTGAGCCCGCCGCGCGCCTCCTCGATCTCGTGCACGTCGATCGCGAAGCCGCCGGTGCCGCCGTCGCGCAAGGGGGTGTCGTGCACCCGCAGCATCCGCCGCGCGCCGTTGATCGTCGCGGGCATGGCGGCGGCCTGCGGCTGGCCGGTGTCGCGCGCGATCGATGCGCTGGCCAGCGGCCCCCCCATCCCCACCCCGTCGACCAGCTCCACCTGCCGTCCGATGACCTCCGCCGCATCCGCCGCATCCACCGCGCGGACATAGGCCGTGTTCACCATCGCGAGGCGCAGCGTATCGTCGCGATACCACATCGGGATCGGCGCGGCCTCGATCAGGCTGGAAAGCGCCTCGAACGCCGCGCGATATTCCTCCGCCTCATGCCCCAGCGTCGCGATCTCGTCATGGAATTCGGTCGCGTCGAAGAACCAGACGAGCACCCCGCCCGGCGCGTTCAGCCTGGGCGGCGCACGGTCGCCGATCGCGAACAGCGAGCGGGCCGAACCGTTGGCGCGCACGACCGTGCGGAACGCGCGCCCGCCGCGCTGGGCCGCGGTGACCGCTTCGGTCAGCCGTTCGGCGCTGCCCGCCTCCAGCCCGCCGTCGCCCTGCGCGAGATCGCCCAGCATCACCGGCATCTCCGCCTGCCCCAGCCGGTCGGCCAGCGCACGGTCGAGGAACACCCGCCCGTCCGAACGGACCAGCATCGACAGGGCGGGCGAGGCGGCATGCTGCGCCGCCAATGCCTCGAACATCTGGCTGTCGCGCCGCGCCAGCCGCCGCGCGGCAAGCCCGCGGTGCATCATCCATCCACCGGCCGCGATCAGCAGCGCGATCAGCGCGCCGCACAGGATGGCGATGGTCGGGTCGATGACGATCAAGTGGCGGCTCCGCACAATGGCACCGGGAAACGGCACGCCCGTACGTCCATAGGACGAAGCGGGGGCATGCGGAAAGGGATCAACGGCTTCCCCGCGCGGCGGAGCGCGGTAAAGCTGGCCACGAAGGAGACGCCATGCCCGCGAACGCCACGCTGCCCGACCTGCAACGGATCCTCGACCAGGCGGCGGGCTATGACCCCGCCGCGACGCGGATCACGATCTCGCCCGGGCTGGCGGGATGGATGCTCGATCACCGCACGTCACTGGCGTTCACCTCCTACCAGACCGGCCAGCTGATCCTCGCCGGGGTCGATCCGCAGGGGCGCGTGGCGTTCGACGAACAGAATTACGCGCGCGCAACCGGCTTGTGCTTCGCGGAGGGGGCGCTGCACGTCGGGTCGCTGTTCCAGCTGTGGCGGCTGGAGAACATGTTGCAGCCGGGACAATATGCCAATGGGGCGCATGACGCGGTGTTCGTGCCCCGCGCGGCGGCGACGGTGAACTATGTCGACACGCACGAGATCGACGTGGACGCCGATGGGCGGGTGCTGTTCGTCAACACGCGCTATTCCTGCATCGCGACCGCCGACGCGCGGTGGAGCTTCCGCCCGTTGTGGAAACCGGCGTTCGTGTCGGAACTGGTCGCCGAGGATCGCTGCCACCTGAACGGCTTCGCGCTGGTCGACGGTCGCCCCGCCTTCGCCACCGCGGCGGGCATTTCGGACCGGAAGGGCGAATGGCGCGCCAGCCGGACCGGCGGCGGGGTGCTGATCGATATCGCGCGCGACGCGATCGTCACCGACCGCCTGTCGATGCCCCATTCGCCGCGCTGGCACGACGGCGCGATCTGGCTGCTCGATTCGGGGCGGGGACAGCTGGTACGGATCGATCCGGCGAGCGGCGCGATCACGCCGGTCGCCTCCTGCCCCGGCTTCCTGCGCGGGCTGGCGTTCCATGGCGGACATGCCGTCGTCACCGTCTCCCGCACGCGCGAGAGCAGCGCGCGCGACCTCACGCAGCAGACCGATTTCGAGCGCAGCGGCACGCCGTCGCAATGCGGGGTGCTCATCATCGAGCTGGCGAGCGGGCGGATCGTCGAATCGATCCTGTTCGACGGGCGCATTACCGAGATGTTCGCCGTCGCCGTGCTGCCCGGCATCCGCAACCCGATCTCGCTCGGGCCGCAGACGGTCGACATGATCGGCACGGTCGCATTCGATCCGGCATGGACGCCGCACCGCTGGTAGCGCGCGGCGGGATGCAGGCGCTGCACCCCGCCGCCCGATGGCCTGATCCGGCGGGACCGGAGCAGGCCGGTACCGCCTCCACGCACGTGGGTCAGACCCTACGCCCGCCTCAGAACCCGACCGAGGCGCCGACCCGGAAATACCGCCCCAGCACGCCGGGGAAGTAGGTCACGGTCCCGCCGCCGGTGGGCGAGGGATAGGGCGGCTTCTGGTCGAGCACGTTGTCGACGATCAGCCGCAAGCTGAAGTTCGGCTGCACACGGAACGTCGCGCCCATGTTCACGAACGCCACGTCGTTCAGCTTGTTCGGCGTGCGGAAGAACGCCGTGGCATTGGGGTCGATCGACACCGGCCCGGTGTAGTTCACCTGGACATAGGTGCTCAGGAAGTCGTCGTTGTAGCTCAGCGTGCCGACCGCCGAATGCTTGGGATAGCCGATTCCGTTGTCGGTCTGCGACGGGGTGGCCCCCGCTTCGGAGGTCGAGGTCAGCGTGTCGAGATACTGGTAGCTGACGTTCAGCCCGATCGTCCGGTCGCCGCCGAGCAGTTCGGCCGGGGTGCGATAGTCGACCGAGGCCAGGATGCCCTTGTAGTTCAGCGCCGCGCCGTTGAAGTAGCCGGTCTGGATGAAGCTCAGCTGCTTGTCGGCCGCACGGCGGAACAGCGAACAGAACGGGCTGTTCGGATAGCTCGGCGAATCATAGCAGTTGGCGACGATCTGGTCGGAGCTGAGCTGGGTGATGACGTCGTTCACCTCGATGTCGACATAATCGACCGAGGCGGTGAAGCCCTTCACGAAGCGCGGGCGCAGCACCGTGCCGACGGTGAACGCCTTCGACTTCTCGTTGCGCAGGTTGCGGTTGCCCGCCACCGCCTGCAGGAAGCTGGCGTCGTCCGACTGCGCGTCGAAATTGGCGGGGATCCCCGCCGCCGCGCAATTCTTGGCGCGGGTGGCGGCGTTGGCCCCCTGATCGCGCTGGAACTGGTCGCACGGATCGGTCGCGAAGCCGAAGAAGCTGGACGCCGGGTTGAACGCTTCGGTGATGAACGGCGAACGGATCGCGCGGGTATAGTTGCCGCGGACCGTGATGTCGGCGATCGGCTGCCAGCTGGCGCCCGCCGTCCACGTCGTGTCGCCCTGCGCGATCGAATGATCGACGTAGCGCGCCGCACCCTGGATTTCCAGCGAGTGGAAGAACGGGATATCGTTGTCCGGCCCGATCAGCGATGCGCGCAGTTCGCCGAACACCTCGTCGGTGTTGTAGCTGCCGCTCAGCGGCTGGATGATGACGAGCTGGCCATAGGGCACGCGGTCGTTGGTCGGATCGCCGTCGCCGTCGGCATCGGTGCGCGGATCGGGATCGGGCGCGCCGGAATAGGCCGGGCCGGGATCGAAGCTCTGGCTTTCCTCGCGATGTTCATAGCCGAGCGCGAACGACAGGTCGCCGCCGGGCAGCTTGAACAGCGGGCCGGTGACCGACGCCGTGACGATCCGCTGCTTGTTGACCGAATTGGGCGTGCCGAGCGCGGTCACATAGTCGCGCGCGGCCTGCGACGTCTGCTGCCCGAACAGGTTCAGCGGGGCGCAGGTGGTGCTGATCGTCGGGGCGGGCGAATTGACCGCGCCGGGGCGGCAGACGATGTTGCCGCTGGAATCGCGCACCGCATCCACCGCGTTGAGGAAATTCTGCGTCACGATCATCGGCGTGCGCGCGTTGGTTTCCGACCGGCCGTAGTTGCCGACGATCTCGAACGTCCATTCGCGCCCGAACGGCGAGTTGAACTTGCCGTCGATCCCCGCGACATAGCGCTGGATCTCGACGTTGCCGGTCGAGCGACCGGTGGTGACGTCGGTATTGGCGCGGTTGAGCAGGAAGGTGTCGCCGTCCGCCTGCGCCTGGATGATGCTGCGCGCCTGCGGCGACAGGAACGGGTTGTTGGTCGACAGGATGATCGCGCCCGCCGGATCGCCCGCATAGCCGAACAGATAGCTGTTGTATTCCGGCTGGTCGCGCAGGTTCACGCCCTGGCTGCGGCTGTACCAGCCTTCGCCGAACAGGCGGATATTGTCGGTCAGCTCGAAGTTGAGCAGCATGTTGGCGTTGTAGCGCTCGGTATCGGTCAGCAGGTTGTTGAGCGGTACGAGGCTGAAGCCGTTGCCGCCGTCCGCGTTGATGTTGAACGTCAGCGGATTGCCCTGCGCGTTCAGCGGGCCGAACGACCGGCCGAAATCGATCGGGATCAGATTGCCCGACGCATCGAAACGCAGCGCATTGCCCTGCGCATCGACGAAGCCCGCCTGCGGGAAGCGCAGCGTCGCCTGCTGCCCCTTGCTGACCGGAATGAAGTCGAAGATCAGCGGAATGCCGAATTCGGAGATGGTCGGGATGCGGCGATCACCGAAGATGACGTTGCTGAACGGCGAATTGCGGTCGTTGGGGCGCCCGTAGAAGCGGGTGAAGCCGATGTCCGGGCGATCGGTCTGCAACAGCCCCTCGCCCTTGTTGTATTCGCCCGAGACGGTGACGTTCAGCCGGTTGTCGATGAAGCTCCGGCCCGCCAGCGCGCGGAAGCGATAGTTCGCCGCGTCGCCGCGTTCGGAGATGCCGTACTGGCCGTCGAGCTCGAATCCCTGGAAGTCGCGCTTCAGGATGACGTTGACCGTGCCCGCGATCGCGTCGGAGCCATAGATCGGCGCGCCGCCGATGACGATCGTCTCGACCCGGTCGACCAGCTTGGTCGGGATGACGTTCAGATCGACCTGGTTGCCGCCCTGCCCGGTCGGACCGAAGATCGACGCGGTGTTCGACCCGACGAACCGGCGTCCGTTGACCAGCGTCAGCGTGCGTTCCGAGCCGAGGCCGAGGAAGTTGACGAAGCTCTGCCCCGGACCGAAGCTCGACTGCCCGCCGACCGGGCTCGACCCCGGCACGCCGAAGGCGGGAAGCTCGTTCAGCGCCTGCCCCAGCGTCTCGAAACCGCGCTGTTCGATCTGTTCGGAACTGACGACGACCGCCGGTTCGATCGAATCGAAATTGGGGCGCGCGATGCGCGATCCGGTGACGACGATCGTATCGTCGCTGGTGGTGGTGGTCGTCGTCGTCGTCGTGGTGGTGGTCGTCTCCGGCGAGTCCTGCGGCACTGCCGTCTCGTCCTGCGTGGCCGTCGTCGCGGCCTGTGCCATGGCCGTGGACGGAACACAGGCGATCGCCAGCGCGACGACCGACACGGATCGACCCGAAATTTTCCTCATCATGCGAAACCCCCGTTTAGCGCGTAACCGTATACAAGCGTGGCACCGGGGGGCGTCGCAATTCCCTGCAAGATCACACCGCGATAATTCCGGCGGCTGTGACATTGCGGCAACACGACAAACCCCGCCGGCAAATACCGGCGGGGTCTGGAAAAATAGAATGCTTACAGCAGGATCAGTAGCGGTAATGATCCGGCTTGAACGGCCCGTCGACCGGCACGCCGATATAGTTCGCCTGCTTCGGCGTCAGCTTCGAGAGCTTCACGCCCAGCTTTTCGAGGTGCAGCGCCGCGACCTTCTCGTCGAGGTGCTTGGGCAGGACGTAGACTTCGTTCTTGTAGTTCTCGCCCCTGGTCCACAGTTCGATCTGCGCCAGCACCTGGTTGGTGAACGACGACGACATCACGAACGACGGGTGGCCGGTGGCACAGCCGAGGTTCACGAGGCGGCCCTTGGCCAGCACGATGATCTGCTTGCCGTCGGGGAACTTCACCAGATCGGTGCCCGGCTTCACTTCGTCCCACTCATAGTTGCTGAGCGCGGCGATCTGGATCTCGCTGTCGAAATGGCCGATGTTGCACACGATGCTCATCGGCTTCATCTTCGCCATATGCTCGGCGGTGATGACGTCGGCGTTGCCGGTCGCGGTGCAGAAGATGTCGGCGCGCTCGACCGCCTCTTCCATCGTCACGACCTCGAACCCTTCCATCGCCGCCTGGAGCGCGCAGATCGGGTCGATCTCCGTGACCATCACGCGCGCGCCGCCGTTACGGAGCGACTGGGCCGAGCCCTTGCCGACGTCGCCGAAGCCCGCGACGCACGCGACCTTGCCCGCCAGCATGACGTCGGTCGCGCGGCGGATCGCGTCGACCAGCGATTCCTTGCAGCCGTAGAGGTTGTCGAACTTGGACTTCGTGACCGAATCATTCACGTTGATCGCCGGGAAGGGCAATTCGCCCTTCTTCGCGATCTCGTAGAGGCGGTGGACGCCCGTGGTCGTCTCTTCCGACACGCCCTTCAGGTTCTTGACCGTCTCGGTCAGATAGCCCGGACGCTTGGCGACGAACGCCTTGAGCGCGCGCTGGAACTCGACCTCTTCCTCGTTCTCGGGCTCTGGCAGGGTCGCGCCCGCCTCGATCTTCGCGCCCCACAGGGCGAACATCGTGGCGTCGCCGCCGTCGTCGAGGATGATGTTGGCGGTCTGCTCGCCCCAGTTGAAGATGTCGCCGACATAGTCCCAATAGTCCGCGAGGCTCTCGCCCTTGATCGCGAACACCGGAATGCCCTTGGCGGCGATCGCGGCGGCGGCATGGTCCTGCGTCGAGAAGATGTTGCAGGTCGCCCAGCGGACATCCGCGCCGAGCGCTACCAGCGTCTCGATCAGCACCGCGGTCTGGATCGTCATGTGCAGCGACCCGGTGATGCGTGCGCCCTTGAGCGGCTGCGACGCGCCGAACTCGCTGCGCAGCGCCATCAGGCCCGGCATCTCGGTTTCGGCGATCTCGATTTCCTTGCGACCGAAATCGGCGAGGCCGATGTCCTTGATGACGTAGTCGGTCGGCTTGTCAGCGATGGCGGTGGCCATGGGAACTCCTGCATGGGGCCATGGGGCACGCCCATGGCGGATGCGGCCCTCTACCCAGCCGCACGGAGAAACGCAAACCCCAATATAAAGACTTCTTTATATCGCGTTCAGGCAGTACCTGCGCCGGGCGACAGCAGCTTCGGATCGATCCCTGCGCGGGCGAAGCCGCGCCGCCACCGCTCCGGCGTCGGCACGTCGAACAGCAGGCCGCCGTCGCCCGCGACGTTCAGCCAGCCGTGGCGCGACAGTTCGGCCTCCAGTTGCCCCTCGCCCCATCCGGCATAGCCGAGCGCGATCAGGAAGCGGCGCGGCCCGCTGCCCTCCGCGATCGCGCGCAGCACGTCGATCGATCCCGACAGCGCCCAGCGGCCCGCCACATCGATCGTGTCCTGCCCGCCCCAGTCGGCGTCGTGCAGCACGAACCCGCGCCTCGGCTCCACCGGCCCGCCCAGATGCACCGCCACGTCGGGCGCGACGCCGGGCGCGATGTCGAGCTGTTCGAGCAGGCTGTGCAGCGTCAGCCCGTCGATCGTCTCGCCGATGCCGACGCCCATCGCGCCGCCCTCGTCATGGCTGCACATGGCGATGGCCGCATGGTCGAAGCGCCGGTCGCCGATACCGGGCATCGCCAGCAATATGTCACCCGTCAGGAATCGCGTCTGGTCCATGGTCCGGCGGACGCTAATCGCGCAAGCGGCGCGACGCCATGGTTGAAAAGCACCTGCCCGCCACCCACCCTCGCGGCAGCGGCATATTTTTCGTGCCCGGAGATACCAGCATGACCATCCAGACCGGCGACCGCCTGCCCTCCGCCAAGCTCGTCAAGGTGACGTCCGACGGCCCCGACCAGGTTTCGACCGACGATTATTTCGCCGGGCGCAAGGTCGCGCTGTTCGCGGTGCCCGGCGCCTTCACCCCGACCTGCTCGGCGCGCCACCTGCCCGGCTTCGTCGAACGGGCGGCGGCGTTCCGCGCGAAGGGCGTGGACGAGGTGGCCTGTACCGCCGTCAACGACGCCTTCGTCCTCTCCGCCTGGGCAAAGGCGAACGACGTGGGCGACAAGGTGACGATGCTGGCCGACGGCAACGGCGACTTCGCCCGCGCATTGGGCCTCGACAGCGACGCCTCGGCGTTCGGCATGGGCTTGCGCTCGAAACGCTATGCGATGCTGGTCGACGACGGCGTGGTACGGGCGCTGCACGTCGAACAGCCCGGCGCGTTCGAGGTCAGCTCGGCGGAGAACCTGCTCGCCGACCTGTGATCGCGCCGCGGGGGAACCGTCCGCGACGGACCGAGTTACGGAACGGTTACGTAACCATATCGAACCGGAAGGAGCGCATATGACCAAGGTTCCCCCCAATGATCCGCTGACCCCGACCGAGAAGTCGCTGGGCGAAAAGGCCTCGGCGGCCTTCGCCACCACCAGGGAAACGGTCAGCGACGCAGCCGCCCGGTCGCGCGACGCGGTGGCGGAAGCCGCCAAGTCGACCGCCGAGACGGTCAAGGCACACCCCGGCGCCACCGCCGCGATCGTCGCCGGAGCCGCCGCCGCGATCGCCGGAGCCGCATTCGGCGCGTCCAGGCTGATCGAGAAGAAGCGCGAGGCCGATGCGGTCGACACGCTGCCCGAGGTCGCGCCCTCGGCGGACTGACAACGATTGCTCCCCGGCGCATGGGATCATGCGCCGGGGGTTGCCTTGTCCCGACGGCCCGCTAAGCCATGGTCGATGACGCAGGCTTCCCAGATCGTCGCCGAACTCGATCGGCTCTACACCGCATCCGTCACCCGGCTGCGCACCGCACTCGACCGCTATCTAACCGACGGCACGCCCCCGCCTTCCTCGGCGCGGATCGACGGGTCGTTCGCCTATCCCGAAATCCGCCTGAGCTATCGCGGCGGCAGTGATCGTCCGATGCCGTCGCGCGCCTATGGCCGCCTCACCACGCCCGGCGACTATCGCATCAGCGTGACCAAGCCCGCGATGTTCGCCGCCTATCTGACCGAACAGCTCGACCTGCTGATCGCCACCCACGACGTGATCGTCGAGGCGGTGCAGGGGCGGCAGGAAATCCCCTTCCCCTATGTGCTCGACGCGGGCCATGCGCTCAGCCTCGACACGGTGTCGGCGGCGGAACTGGCGCGCTATTTCCCCGCGACCGAACTGGCGCATATCGGCGACGAGATCGCCGACGGGCTGTGGGCCGCGCATGACGACAGCCGCCCGCTGGCGCTGTTCGACGGGTTGCGCACCGATTTCTCGCTCGCGCGGCTGCGCCACTATACCGGCACCCCGCCCGAACACATCCAGCAGTACGTCCTGTTCACCAACTACCACCGCTACGTCGACGAATTCGTCCGCTGGGCGGGCGAGCAGCTGAAGCCCGGCGCGGACGGCACACCCAGCCGCTACACCGCGCTGTCGGGGGCGGGCGGGGTGCTGGCGACCGCGGGCGACGATGCCGAACGCATGGTCAGCGACAGCGCGTGGCGGCGGCACCAGATGCCCGCCTATCACCTCGTCGCGCCCGACGGCACCGGCGTCACGCTGGTCAACATCGGCGTCGGCCCGTCGAACGCCAAGACGATCTGCGATCACCTCGCGGTGATGCGGCCCGAGGCGTGGCTGATGATCGGCCATTGCGGCGGCCTGCGCCCCAGCCAGCGGATCGGCGACTATGTGCTGGCCCATGCCTATCTGCGCGACGACCATGTGCTCGACGACGTGCTGCCCCCGGAAATCCCGGTGCCCGCCATCGCCGAGGTGCAGGTCGCGATGGCCCGCGCGGCGGAGATCGTGTCGGGCCAGTCGGGCGACGAACTCAAGAAGCGGCTGCGCACCGGTACGATCGTCACCACCGACGACCGCAACTGGGAATTGCGCTTCAGCCGCTCGGCACTGCGCTTCTCGCTCAGCCGCGCGGTCGGCATCGACATGGAATCGGCGACGATCGCGGCGCAGGGATATCGCTTCCGCGTCCCCTACGGCACGTTGCTGTGCGTATCGGACAAGCCGCTGCACGGCGAACTGAAGCTGCCGGGACAGGCCAACCGCTTCTACGAACGCGCCATCAACGAGCATATGCGCATCGGCATCGAGGCGTGCGAGCAGCTGCGGCTGGAAGGCGCGCGCCTCCACAGCCGCAAGCTGCGCGCGTTCAACGAACCGCCGTTCCGGTAGGTACTCCCCCGGCTTTCGGGTCGGACATCATCGGGCCACCACGCGCCGTGTTCGCGGCCCGTCCCGCGACGATGCTCGGGACGAACGGTCGATCGCGCGAAGGGGCAAATCCCGATCCGTTCGTGTCGAGCGCAGTCGAGACACCTTGGGCTACCCTTGCCGCACAAACCTCGACACCGCTCGGGACGAACGCAGACGCCGCCTAGCGCGTGATGACGTGATGTTGACCCGTCGTGACGGAGCGGAATGTCGTTCGTGGACAGGAGCGAGGAAGGAACGGGGCCTTGCCCCCGTGACGGACGAGCGACGACGCCACGGACGACATTCCGCCCGCCGCGCAGCGGTTGTCCTGAGCCGCCCGCCGGACGTCGTCGCGCCGCTTGCACGGGCTACCAGCCCGCGCTGCGCGCCGCTCCTCGCCGACGAACGGCTCAGGACAATCACGACGGGTCAACATCACGTCATCACGCTCTAATAATTCCACTGCAACTGCGTGCGCAGCAGGCTGCCTTCCGCGCGCCCGATCCGCCGCTCGTCCGCCTCCGCCCGCTCCATCTCGGCATAGGCGATGGTCAGCTCGATCGGTTCCCACGGATGGAACTCGATGCCCAGCTCGACCTCTTCGGTATCGAGCGGCGGGGCGTTGAGCGCCGCCTTCCACCCGCCTTCGTATCGCTGCCAGCGGGCATAGGGCATGAACGGCCCCAGCGGCGAGCGCGCCACCCGCGCCATCGCCTGGACATAGCCGCCGCTCAGGCGACGATCGACGATCCGCCGCAGCGCCCGGTCATATTCCGGCCCGCGCCCCCAGTTCCATTCCGCCTGCAAGCCGAACGGCTGCGGATAGAGGATGGCGTGCAGCGCGATGCGTTCCTCGGTGAACGGCACCGCGCTCACCCCGCCGCCGCGCAGCTCGGGCTGGACCCGGTTGTGCAGCGCCGAGCCGCCGACCTCCAGCACCTGCCCCGCAAACGCACCGCCCAGCCCGTCGAGCGCGAACGGCCATGTCGCCATCGCCGTCACCATCACCGCGTCGTTGCTCTCCTCGCGGTTGACCCCTTGCCCGTTGAAGACGCCTAGGCCGAACGCGCCGTAATTGCCGAACAGCTTCTGCCCCTCCTTGCCCAGCCGGTCCCAGATCGCCTGCGTGGCCGCCGGGGTGTAATAGGCGACGACGCCGATATCGCGCTCGCTCGGCACCGCGCTGTTGATCGCATCCGCGCGGTCCAGCGTCAGCCGGTTGCCCGAGGATTGCAGATCCTCCCAGCCATAGGGAATCTTCGACTGGCCGAAACGCAGCCGGACGCGCTTGTCGGCGTCGAGGAACACGTCGGCATAGGCATCGCGCAGTTGCAGGAAGCCCTCGCGCCGCTCGCCGACCGACTGGTTGGCGACATTCTGCGCGAAATCGGGCTGGAGATAGAAGGACACGCGGTCGTTCAGGTCGCCCTGCAAGACCAGCCGGATGCGGCGGAAGGTAAAGCCGGTGTTGTCGCCGATCCCGCCGTCATGCACCGATCGCAGCCGGGCGACGCCGTCCGGCGCGGTCCGATCGCCCGACAGGATCTCGTTCAGCCGCAACTGGGTATAGCCGCGCAGCGTGATCCGTTCATACCACGGCTTGCGCTTCGGCACGGGCGCGGCGGCGAGGCGTTCGGGCGCGGGCGGCGGGCTGGTCGGCGCCGCCGCGACCGGCGCGGGGGCGGCGACCTGCGCCCGTTCGGCCTTCATCTCGGCGATGACCGCCTTCAGCTCGTCGATCTGGCGCTGGAGGTCCTGCACCGTCTGCGCAGGCGCAGGAGACGCGGCGAGGATGGAGACGGCGAGCGTCGCCGGGAACAGGTGCTGCATGGGCCCGCGCCATGCCGGGGGGCGATGGCGCGGGTCAAGCGGTCATTGTGACGGTTCGGTGACGGTCAGATGTGCAGCGCGCGGCCATAGGCGCCGAGCACCGATTCGTGCATCGATTCCGAGATGGTCGGGTGCGCGAACACCGTCTCGGTCAGTTCCTGTTCGGTCGTTTCGAGCTGGCGGGCGATGACATAGCCCTGGATCATCTCGGTCACTTCCGCGCCGACCATGTGCGCGCCGAGCAGCTCGCCGGTCTTCGCGTCGAACACCGTCTTGACGAAGCCTTCCGCCTCGCCCAGCGCGATCGCCTTGCCGTTGCCGATGAACGGGAACTTGCCGACCTTGACGCTATAGCCCGCTTCCTTGGCCTTCGCCTCGGTGAAGCCGACGCTCGCCACCTGCGGGCGGGCATAGGTGCAGCCGGGAATGTTGTTCTTGTCCATCGCGTGCGGGTGCACGTCCTTGTTGCCCAGCGCCCTGGCGATGGCCTCGGCGGCGATCACGCCCTCGTGGCTCGCCTTGTGCGCCAGCCACGGCGCGCCGGTCACGTCGCCGATCGCCCAGATGCCCTCGACATTGGTCTTGCCGTATCCGTCGGTCTTGATGTGGCCGCGCTCGGTTTCGATCTTCAGCGCTTCCAGCCCGATGTTCTCGGTATTGGGCACGATGCCGATCGCGACGATCGCATGGCTGAATTCGGCCTGCTCGACCTTGCCGTCCGGCCCCTTGATCGCGGCCTTGACGCCCGACGCGGTCGCTTCAAGCTTCTCGAGGCCCGACTTGGTGCGGATGGTCATGCCCTGCTTGGTCAGCGCCTTGGTCATGAACTCGCTGACTTCGGCATCCTCGACCGGCATGATCCGGTCGAGCATCTCGACGATGGTCACGTCGGCGCCCATGTCGTTGTAGAAGCTGGCGAATTCGACGCCGATCGCGCCCGATCCGATGACCAGCAGCTTGGTCGGCATCTCGGGCGGCACCATCGCGTGGCGATAGGTCCAGATCTTGGCCCCGTCCGCCTTGGCGAAAGGCAGGTCGCGGGCGCGGGCGCCGGTGGCGATGATGATGTGCCTGGCTTCCAGCTCGGTAGTCTTGTCGCCCTGCTTGACCGACAGCCTGCCCTTGGCGGTGATCGTGCCGACGCCCTCATGGACGGCGACCTTGTTCTTCTTCATCAGGCCCTTGACGCCCGCGTTCAGCTGGCCCGCCACCTTGCGGCTGCGATCGACCACCTTGGCGAGATCGAACGACGGCTTCTCGGTCGACAGGCCGTATTGCGCGGCGTGCATCATATAGTGATAGATTTCGGCCGAGCGGAGCAGCGCCTTGGTCGGGATGCAGCCCCAGTTGAGGCAGATGCCGCCCAGCCGCTCGCGCTCGACGATCGCGACCTTGAGGCCGAGCTGGCTCGCGCGGATCGCCGCGACATAGCCGCCGGGGCCGGAGCCGAGCACGATGAGATCGTAGGATTCAGCCATCACTTTGCCTTCTTGCTCGATGCTGCCCGGTCGAGCAGCCGTTGTCGTGGTGCGGGGGCCATCCCCGCGAACTCATCCGTCGATCGGGCGGGGGCGCCGATGCTCGTCGATCGCGACGAACACGAAGCGCGCCTGCGTCACCCGGTTCACCGCCTCGCCGAAGCGGTCGCGACGCCATGCCTCGACCTCGATCGTCATGGAGGTGCGGCCGACCTTGACGATATCGGTATAGACCGACACCTCGTCGCCCACCGCGACGGGGGCGTGGAACTGCATCGCGTCGACCGCGATCGTCACCGCGCGGCCCCGGGCATGACGCGCCGCGACGAGGCCCGCGGCCATGTCCATCTGGCTCATGATCCAGCCGCCGAAGATGTCGCCGTACGGGTTGGTGTCGGCGGGCATGGCGGTGACGCGCAGCGCGGGCTGACCGGGGGGTGGGGAAACCGCATCCTCAACGATCATCGACTGCCCCCTTCGCCCGTTCCTCGGCCATCGCGCGCTGCACCTGGCGGACGCCCAGCACCGCGACGACCGCCATCGCCACCCATGTCACCGTCCAGATATCGCGCCGCCCCAGCGGATAGGACCATGCCGACAGCGACCCGATGGCCCATGCCGCCGCGAGTCCCGCGACGACATGGACGATCTCGGTCAGCAGCCGCGCGCGCATTTACGCGATCAGGCCGAGCGGCGACTCCACCAGCGCCTTGAACAGCTTGAGCATCTCGGCACCGTCGGCACCGTCGATCGCGCGGTGATCGAAGCTGCCGGTCGCGGTCATCACGGTCGCGACGCCCAGCGCGTCGTCGACGATGTACGGGCGCTTCTCGCCCGCGCCGACCGCGAGGATCATGCCCTGCGGCGGGTTGATGACCGCCTCGAACTGCTTGATGCCGAACATGCCCATGTTGGAGAGCGAGGCGGTGCCGCCCTGATATTCCTCGGGCTTCAGCTTGTTCTCCTTGGCGCGACGGCCCAGGTCCTTCATCTCGGTGCTGATCTTGGCCACGCCCTTGTTCGCGGCGTCGCGGATGATCGGGGTGATGAGGCCGGTCGGCGTCGACACCGCGACCGACACGTCGGCGCGCGAATATTGCACCATCTCGTTGCCGAGGAAGGTGACGTTGCACTTGGGGCTCGATTCGAGCGCCACGCCCAGCGCCTTGATGAGCAGGTCGTTGACCGACAGCTTGACCCCGCGCGCGTCGAGCGACTTGTTGAGGTCTGCGCGCAGCTTGAGCAGCGCATCCAGACGGACATCGACCGTCAGATAGATGTGCGGGACCTGCTGCTTCGATTCGGTCAGGCGGCGTGCGATCGTCTTGCGGATGTTCGACAGCTTCTCGACCGTGTGCGGGATCGAATCGTCGAACCAGACGGCGGCGGGCTTGGGCGCTTCGGCAGCGGGCGCAGGTGCGGCGGCGGCGGTCGGCGCAGGGGCGGCGGCTTCGGCCTTGGATGCGGGGGCCGCACCGGGCTTCGCGCTCTCGACATCGGCCTTGACGATGCGGCCGTTCGGGCCGCTGCCGCTGATCGCGGAAAGTTCGAGGCCCTTGTCGGCGGCGATGCGACGGGCAAGCGGGCTGGCCTTCACGCGACCGCCGTCGGACGCGGCGGCACCGGCCCCGGCGGGGCGGCCATGGTCCGACGCACCGGCAGGAGCAGGTGCCGCCTCGCTGCCGGTCTTGTTCGGATCAGTCGCGTCCGGCTTGCCCTTGAACTGGCTGTCGGCGGGCTCCGGCGTCTCCGCCTTCGCCGGGGCCGAACCGATCGCGGAGGCGTCCTCGCCCTCCTCGAGCAGGATCGCGATGACCGCGCCGACCTTCACATTATCGGTACCCTCGGCGACCAGCACCTTGCCGATCGTGCCTTCGTCGACCGCCTCGAACTCCATCGTCGCCTTGTCGGTCTCGATCTCGGCCATGATGTCGCCGGACTTGACGGTATCGCCTTCCTTCACCAGCCATTTGGCCAGCGTCCCCTCTTCCATGGTGGGGGACAGGGCGGGCATCTTGATCTCGATCGGCATGGGGCAGATTGGTCCTCTCAGGCTCGTCGCGCCTCTTCGCCGCAGGGGCTCTCCGGGTCAAGCCCCGCACACCGACTTGCGCCGTTCCCCGCGTCCGGCGCATGAATAATTCCTGAAGGGGAGAGCGATGCGTATCTATCTTGTGGTCGTCGACGAACATCCCGAGAGCGCCGTCGCGCTGCGCTTCGCCGCAAGGCGTGCGGTGAAGACCAACGGCGGGGTCGAGGTGCTGTCGCTGGTCGAGCCGCAGGAGTTCGCTCCCTGGGGCGGGGTGCAGGCGACGATCGAGGAAGAGGCGAAGGAACGCGCAGAGGCGCTGGTGCAGGCGGCGGCGGGCACGCTGATCGCCGAATCGGGCCTGCAACCCAATCTGACGGTGCGCGTCGGCGACGGCCCGCGAATCGTGCGCGAGATGATCGCCGCCAATCCCGAGATCGCCGCACTGGTGCTGGGCGCCGCCGCCACGGGCGCGCCGGGACCGCTGGTCGCGCATTTTTCCGGCACCGATGCGGGGGCGCTGCCGGTACCGGTGATGATCATCCCCGGCAGCCTCGACAGCGCGGCGATCGACCGGCTGAGCTGAACGGCCGTTCAAGTCGGGTTCAGCTGCTTCGACGCATCTGCAAAGCTGGGTTGCCGTGCGGGGGAGAGCCGCGCAGTGCCTCGCGCTCGATCCCCCGCGGGCTGCTGCTGTTCGCCGGATGTCCGGCAGCGTCCTCTCTTATATTTCAGCGCAGCGCTGGCCGAATCCCGTTAGCGCGGTACGCAGACAAAAAAAAGGGCCGGCGGAGCCGACCCTGAAAAGTTTTAGGAGAGGATGCCTGAAAGGCACAGTCGTTGTGCACCGCGACGCAAACGTTAGCAATTGCAAAAAACGAAACCAAACATTCCATTTCTGCAATAATCAGACCGGAGCGATGGGTTTTGCCGCGCGACGGGTATCCGCTGAAACGGGTTGAGCCGGGCGGAACGACACGGCATCGTGCGCGTCATGCTACGCCAGACCGCGCTTGCCGCCCCCGCCCTTGCCCTGCTGCTCGCCACGCCGGTCGCGGCGCGGGACACCCCCTCCCCCGCCCGGCTGCGCGCCGACGTCGCGACGCTGGTGGGGTTCGGCACCCGCCACACCGCGTCCGACCCGGACCATCCGACGCGCGGCATCGGCGCGGCGCGGCGCTGGTTCGCGAACGAACTCACCCGCATCGGCACCGGTTGCGGCAACTGCATCACCGTCGCCAACATCGCACGCGGCTTCAGCGGCCCGCGCGCGCCGAACGGGGTCAACATCGTCGACGTGCTCGGGTTCCAGCAGGGCCGCGATCCGAAGCGCGTCGTGATCGTGATGGGCCATATCGACAGCCGGGTCAGCGACGTGATGGACGCGACCAGCGACGCGCCCGGCGCGAACGACGACGCCTCGGGCGTGGCGCTGGTGCTGGAGGCGGCGCGCATCCTGTCGAAGGAGAAGTTCGACGCGACCATCGTCTATGCCGCGCTGTCGGGCGAGGAACAGGGGCTGTGGGGCGCGCAGCTGCTGGCCGACACCGCGAGGGAACGCGGCTGGACGGTCAGCGCGGTGCTCAACAACGACATCGTCGGCAACACGATCGGGCAGGACGGCCGCCGCGTCGCCGACCGGGTGCGCGTGTTCTCCGAAGGCATCCGCGCATCCGAGACGATCGAGCAGCAGATCGCGCGGCGTGCGGCGGGCGGCGAGGACGACGGCCCCTCGCGCGCGCTCGCCAAGACGGTCGACGCGGTGGCCGCCACCCTGCCCGGCGGGCTCGATGCGTTCCTCGACCGGCGTCCCGACCGCTTCGGGCGCGGCGGCGATCACGAGCCGTTCCTGAAGCTCGGCTATCCGGCGATCCGCTTCTCGGTGGGCGTCGAGAATTACGACGCGCAGCATCAGGATCTGCGCCGCGACGGGGCGCGCGTCTATGGCGACACGATCGACCGGATGGACTTTCCCTATCTGGCGAAGGTGACGGCGCTCAACGTCGCGACCATCGCCCGGCTCGCCGCCGCACCTGCCGCGCCCCAGACCGCTTCGATCGAAGGCGCGCTGGCGACCGATACGACGGTGCGCTGGGCGACGGTGCCGGGCGCGGCAGCCTATCGCGTGCGCTGGCGGCGCAACGACGCGCCGGACTGGACCGGCGCGCGCGATGTCACGGGCACGGAGGCGGTGCTGAAGGGCGTGATCGTCGACGACCATTTCGTCGGCGTCTCCGCACTATCGGCATCGGGGGCGGAGAGCATCGTCACCTTCGCCGGGCGCGGCGTGCGATGATGGCGCGACGCCGCGTCACCGGCGGTCGGGGTTACTCGGCCGCATCCTCGACGGTGTAGGTCACGACCTCGTCGGTCGTGGTGGTGATCGGCGGATCGATCGTGATCGTCGTCACCGTGTGCGGCGGGTAATAATAGCCGTCGGCGACATAGCCGCCTTCGGGACCATAGCTGGTCGTCGTCGTCGTGTAGCTGGTGCCGGGCGTCAGCACGACCGGCGTCGCCTGCCCCCCCGCCGTGCCAGGGGCGATCGGCTGCGGCGACGCTCCGGCCAGAATGACCGGCCGGGTACCGTTGTAATAGCGTCGCTGCGACACGGTCTGCGCGGGTCTCAGCAACGGCGTGCCGGTGCGATAGCTGCGCGGGGTGCGGCCGCTCCAGTCGATGCCGCGACGATAGTCCAGCACGCGCCCCTCGCGATCGACCAGCACGGCGACGTCGTAATAACGGTACCAGCCGTTCCCGACCTGCGGCGTCGGCAGGCCATAGGTCGACCAGTCCCGGATATAGAAGCTGGGAGCGATACAGTAGCGCGGCATCACCGTACCGCGAACCGGCGTGCGATAGGCGTCCCTGCTGTCGGGTGCGGCGGAACCGGCCGCCCAGCGACCGTCCGTCATACCGCCCAGGCGCGCGACTTCGGCCTGCGCCCGCGCGGCATCGTTCGCGGTCTGGGCATGGGCGGCGGAAAAAGGCACTGCGGCGACAAGCAAGGCGGCGGCAGTCGCCAGGTTCGATATACGCATCGGTCAGGCTACTCCCTGATCGTCGCGCGCCATGACGCACGCGCGAACATGGTTATCAAAACCTTACTAGCACCCGGGTTCCCTTTTACAATATTTGCGTACGTATCGACGCCGTCGGAAATCAGGCGATGCGCGGGCCCAGCAGGCGCATCAGCGCCTCGCATCCGGCCGCGTCGCCCGCGTCGAATCGGCCCGCGACCGGGCTGTCGAGATCGAGCACGCCGATCAACGCGCCCTGCACGACGATCGGCACCACCAGTTCCGACCGGCTGTCGGCATCGCAGGCGATATGGCCGGCAAAGGCATGTACGTCGGGCACCAGCTGCGTCTCTCGCGTCGCCGCCGCGGTGCCGCACACCCCCTTGCCCAGCGCGATGCGGATGCAGGCCGCCTTCCCCTGGAACGGCCCCAGCACCAGCTCGCCCGCGACCAGCCGGTAGAAGCCCGACCAGTTGAGATCGGGCAGATACTGCATCAGCAGCGCCGACGCATTGGCCATGTTGGCGATCGGGTCGGGCTCGTCGGCGGTCAGCGAATCGAGCGCGGACAGCAGATCGCGGTAGAGATCGGCCTTGTCGGCGGCGGAAATGTCGAACTGGTACATGGGGGCGCATGTAGGCGCACGCTTCGGCGCGGCCAATCCGGTTCGTCGGGTTTTAACGATCGCCGCTGCGCTCGAGGCGCAATTTACGGATAGCCTGGATCATCGCCCCGACCGCAACGACGCCGCCGAGCAACCCGCGCCAGAGGCTGAACCCGTCTGACACGGCGACGATGGCCGCGACAAGCAACGCCAGTGCCAGCTGTCCGTACGTCACCTGCGCCAACGCTCGCTCGCGTACCTCCCGCTTCGTCCGGGCAGGCCCCGCCACGGGGCGTCGCGCCAGCGCCCGGGCGGGAGCGGTCCACGCCCAATAGCCGGAGCCGAGACAGGCCGTGAGGATGGCTGACAGGCCGACCGCCACGATAACGTTGCGCTCGTCGTTCGTGGCGTCGGGCATGGCCAGGACGGGCACGACGCACAGCAACAGCGTGGCAACCATCAGCGCCCACATGAGACGCTTCACCCGGTTCACGAACGCCGCCGCGAACGCATCGCGCTCGGCCGCACTGACGCGGATCGGTGGCCCCGTCATGCTCTTGCGGAAAACAACGCTGCCCTCGTCCGCCTCAAACTGATCGAGGAACAGCGAGCGCATCCGCTCCAGATGACGCTTGAAGAACATCGGCCGAGCATATCCCGCCCCGGACCGATGTGAAAGGGACGACCGTGCGACGCCGTTCCATCTATCGTCAATCCACCCGCACCCTTCCCCGCCCCGCCTTCACCTGCGACCGGCCCTTCTTCGCATCCACCCGCCGCACCTGCGACGCCTTGGTCGGCTTGGTCGCGCGGCGTTTCTTGGGCACGATCGTCGCCTCGCGGATCAGGTCGAACAGCCGTTCGCGCACCTCGCGCCGGTTCATCTCCTGCGAGCGCGAGGCGTCGGCGCGCAGCGTCAGTACGCCGTCCTTCGTCAGCCGCGATCCGGCAAGCACCGCAAGGCGCGCCTTCACCGCATCGGGCAGCCCCGGCGAGGCCGTCACGTCGAAGCGCAGCAGCACCGCGCTGTCGGTCGTGTTGACATGCTGCCCCCCGGGGCCGGAGGCGCGGGTGAAACTTTCGACCAGTTCGCCGCTATCGATCGAAATCGACCGGGTGATCGGGATGCGCGGCACCTATCCCTCGTCGAAACCGGCGGCGGCGAAGCTCCGGGGCCACGGCGCGGTCACGTCGATCGCGGGCTTGTTGTCGCGCGGCACCATCAGTCCGGCAGCGTGGAGCAGCATGCCCTTGCCCCCGCGACCATAGACCGGATCGCCCGCCACCGGGCACCCCAGCCCCTCGGCCATGTGCACGCGGATCTGGTGGGTCCGCCCCGTCTCCGGGAACAGCGCGACCAGCGCGCGTCCGTCCACCACCCGCAGCAGCCGCCAGTTGGTGCGCGCCGCCTTGCCACGGCGATCGCCGACCATCCGCCATCCGGCCTCGGCGGTGCTGACCTTGGCGAGCGGCAGGTCGATCTCGCCCGATTCCGCATCGGGCACGCCGTCGAGGATCGCCAGATAGCGCTTCGTCACCCGCCCCTGCTCGAACGCCTGCTGGAACCGGGCATGCGCCTTGGGATTGCGCGCGAGCAACAGGCAGCCGCTGGTGTCGCGGTCCAGCCGGTGGACCGGCGTCGGCTCGCGCTGGAAGGTGAAGCGCAGTTCGTCGGCGCGCGCGACGATGCTCGGCGATCCGTCGCGGGGCGGATCGACCGGAAGGCCGGCGGGCTTGTCGAGGACGATCGCCTCGCCGTCGATGAACAGTACCAGGTCGTCAAGCATTCCCCTCCCTTGCCATCCTTGCGCCCGCCATGCCAGTGCGCAGCGCAAGGACGAGAGGATGCAACCGGAGACGTTCGTGCGCCGACCGATTCCCGCCCCCGCCTGCCTGTCGCTGTTCGCCGCCGCCTGCGCGCCGGTCGCGGCACCGCCGCCCGCACCGGTCGCGACGCCGGTGCCGCAGGCCACCGCCTCCCCCGTCGCGCCGCCGGTCGTGTTCGCGCCGCCGCCGCCCGCGCCGGTCGCGCTGTGCGGTCGGGGCATGGTGCGGCCGGGCCTCGACGGGCGGCTGTTCAACCATTTCCGCTATGTCGATACCCCTGCGACGGCGCTGGTGCCCGCTCCGGCGGCACTCGGCGGATCATGCCGGGTGCATCCGGCGATGCTCGGCGACCTCGAACGGATGCTGGCGGCGGCGAACGGCGATCCCGCTGTCGCGGGTACGCTGCGCGCGGTGTCGTGCCACCGGTCGGAAGCGTTGCAGCGCCAGACCTTCTGCGGCGGCATCGGCGCCGACGGATCGGGCAGTTTCGCCGAGCGCGCCTGGGCATCCGCGCCGCCGGGGCACAGCGAACATGCCACCGGCTATGTCATCGACTTCGGGACCAGCACGTCGCGCGCGTGCGATGCGGAGGCATGTTTCGCCGCCACCCCGGCGGGACGCTGGCTGCGCGCCAATGCGCCGCGCTTCGGCTTCGAGATGTCGTTTCCCGCGGGCAACCGGCAGCAGGTGAAATGGGAGCCGTGGCACTGGCGCTGGGTCGGGACCACGCCCGAGGCGCCGGGCGCGGCCGTTCCGCGGGCGCTGTTCGCCGACGCGCGGGCGCGCTTTCCCGCCGGTCCCGCCGTTCCTTGATCGGAGCGTTACGATAAAGAAACGATCGACAGGTGACGGCGCCGCAATCGAATATCTCCGCGACCCCAACAATATGCACTTATTGTAACGAAGTATTTCCGTTACTCGAAGATTACGGGCATATTGCTAAGGCTTATCGATGAGCAATATACCTTTGTAACGAAATATTTCCATATGGTTGCGGTCATCGCATTGTGTTACTATAACGACACACCACGTTGCAAATCTTTGACACATGCTTGCGACCGTGATTGCGAAGTCCGGATCGCGTTGCTTTAACGGACCCCATGGACCGTCGGAACATCTTCCGCCGGGGCCAGATCAGTGCGCATGACCTGACGTGCGCCGGTCCAAACATTGGGGGTTTCAACAAGATGACAGGATTCCGTTCGCGATTGCTGACGACGACGCTGCTGGTCGGCGCGGCGGTGACGTCGATCCCGACGATCGCGCAGGCGCAGGTCGCCGAAGCCACGACCGGCACCGGGCTTCAGCCCGACGCCCCGGTCGCCGAGGGCCAGGACGAGGGCACGATCACCGTCACCGGATCGCGCATCCAGCGGCGCGACCTCACCTCGCCCAGCCCGATCGCGCTCGTGAGCGCCGAAGAGTTCAAGCTGACCGGCGCGGTCAACGTCGAACAGGTCATCAACACGCTGCCGCAGGCGGTGCCCGGCACCACCGGCTTCTCGAACAACCCGGGCAGCGGCGCGGCGACGCTCAACCTGCGCAACCTCGGCACCACCCGCACGCTGGTGCTGGTCAACGGCCGTCGCTGGATGTCGTACGACACCAACCAGATCGTCGACCTGAACACCATCCCGCAGTTCATGCTGCAGAACGTGGAAGTGCTGACCGGCGGCGCATCGGCGACCTATGGTTCGGACGCGATCGCGGGCGTCGTCAACTTCAACCTGCGCCAGGACCTCGACGGCGCGATCCTCGGCGGGCAGTACGCGCTGACCGAACAAGGCGACGGCGCGCGCTATGACGTGAACTTCGCGGTCGGCACCAAGTTCGACGACAACAAGGGATCGGTGACGGTCTACGCCAACTACACCCGTCGCGAACCGATCTTCCAGAGCGCCCGAGCCTTTTCGCGCAATGCCGCGGGTGACGGCTGCATCGTGCGCGGCACGACCAACTCGGCGACCGGCATCGGCACCAACCTCGGCGGTTCGCTGGCCACCTGCGCGGCGCGCGGCGGCGAAGTGGGCCTCGTGCCCCAGGGTTCGGCCTCGACCCCGATCGCGACGCTGCCCGGCCTGACCTCCTCGACCGGGCTCGGCTATATCTTCAATCCGACCGGCGGCGGCACGCGCGCGTTCAACGATCCGGCCGATCTCTACAATTTCGCGCCCGACAACTATCTGATGCTGCCGCAGGAACGCTACCTGATGGGCGGCTACGGCAGCTACGAGATCCTGCCGAGCGTCACCGCCTATACCGAAGTCAGCTTCGTCAAGAACTCGGTCCCGCAGGAACTGGCCCCGACGCCGATCGGCCAGGCGCTGAACCTGCAGATCGCCAGCCCGTGGTTCAACGAACAGACGCGCGGCCTGCTGCGTCCGCTCGACACCGACGGCGACGGCTATGTCACGACCAACGTTAGCTTCCGGTTCAACCAGTCGGGCCCGCGCAACGTCGACGCCAGCCGTACTGCGTTCCGCCTGCTCGGCGGCGTGCGCGGCGACATCACCGACGCGCTGCGGTTCGACGTCTACTATATGTACGCCCGGACCGAGAACCAGCAGTTCCAGCAGGGCAACATCTCGCGCAGCCGCTTCGCCGCGGCGACCGAGACGGAAATCGTGAACGGCACCCTGCGCTGCCGCAACGCCACCGCCCGCGCGGCGGGCTGCCAGCCGCTCAACGTCTTCGGCCTCGGCCTCGCCGATCCGGCGGCGATCCGCTATGTCACGATCAATTCGACCAACCTCGAACGCTCGGACCTGAAGAACTTCGTCGCTTCGGTGAACGGCGACCTGTTCTCCTTCGGGGCGGGCGTCGATCCGGTGGCGTTCGCCGCCGGTGTCGAATATCGCGGCATGTCGGCGAGCTACACGCCCGACACCTTCCTCGCCTCGGGCGACGTCGCGGGCTTCAACGCGGGCCAGCCGACCAGCGGCGAATACAGCGCGCGCGAAGTCTTCGGCGAACTGCGCGTGCCGGTGCTGAGCGAGAACTTCCTCCACAAGCTCGAGTTCGACGGCAACGTCCGCTATTCCGACTATTCGCTGGCGGCGGTCGGCGGGGTGTGGACCTATTCGGCGGGCGGGCAGCTCTCGCCGATCCGCGACATCACCTTCCGCGGCCAATATGCCCGCGCGGTGCGCGCGCCGAACGTGCAGGACCTGTTCGGCGGCAACTCCACCGGCTTCCCGGCGGCGCAGGACCCCTGCTCGGATCGCGGCGTGGCGGCGAACCGCACCGACGCCATCCGCGCGCTGTGCATCGCCAACGGCGTGCCTGCGGCCAACGTCTTCACCCGCGCGGTGCAGCCGAACGCCCAGATCCAGGCGAACTTCGGCGGCAACCCGAACCTGAGCGAGGAAACGTCCGACACCTACACCGCCGGTGTCGTGCTGCGCCCGAGCTTCATCCCGCGCCTGAACGTCACGGTCGACTACTTCAACATCAAGGTCGAGAACACGATCGCCACCTTCGGCGGCGGCCTCAACGATGCGCTGTCGCTGTGCTTCACCGTGGCGCAGAACCTGAGCAACCCGATCTGCTCGATCTTCCAGGGCATGCGCAACACCACGACCGGCGCGCTGGGCGAGACGGCGGGCGGGCGCAACCCGAACGTGCTGTCGGCGAACATCGCGACGCTCAAGACCTCGGGCATCGACGTGGCGGTCGATTATTCGCTGCCGCTGGAATTCTCGATGACCGGCAACGGCCGCTCGAACGTCAGCTTCTCGTTCCTCGGGACCTATCTCGACAAGTTCCGCAGCACCGCGGTGGCGAGCATTCCCGAGCGTGAAGTGATCGGCGAAGGTTCGGTGCCGCAGATCCCGACGACCAACCCGCTGCCGAAGTGGAAGCACAACGCCCGTCTGACCCTGTCCGACGGTCCGGCGCTGCTGTCGCTGCGCTGGCGGCACCTCGGCCCGGTCAAGGACCGCCGGCTAGAGAACACGTTCGTCGGCCTCGTCCGCACGCCGCAGGACGCTGCGCTGTTCCCGAACGCCCGCATCGCGCCTGCCGACTATTTCGACCTGTCGGCCGGGTTCGAGGCGACCAAGACGTTGCAGATCAACTTCGGCGTCAACAACCTGCTGAACGAGAAGCCGACCGTCCTCGGCTCGCTCCAGGAGCAGGCGAACACCTTCCCCGGCACCTATGACGTGCTGGGTCGCGACTTCTTCGTGGGTGCACGGCTTCAGTTCTGACGCTGCCACGATCGTACGGACAGGGGGGCATCCGCGGCGACGCGGGTGCCCCTTTTCCTGTCAGGCCACGTCGAAGGCGACGGTCATCCGCCTGCCCGCCGCGATCGGGCGGGTGCCGTGGAACAGGGTGCTGGGGAACAGCACGCAGTGGCCGACGCGCGGCACGATCGTCGCGATCGGCGGCAGGTCGAGCCGCAGATTCTCCGGCGCGCGCCCGAGTTCGAGCACGCCCGGCGCGGCTTCCGGCACGGTGAAATAGGCGGCGGACGACAGCAGCCCGTGCGGATGGACATGCGGCGCATGGCGACCGCGCCCGTCCAGCCGGATCGACCAACTGCCCACCACCCGCCACGGCGCGTCGCGACGCGCGAGCAGCGGATGCACCGGATCGACGGGCGGCAGCCCCTCGCGGTAGCGCGCGATCGCTTCGTCCACCGCGCGGGCGATCGCCCGGATCATCGGCGCGTCGCGCTGGAACAATGCCCCGCGCGTCTGGCTGCCCTGTTTGACCGACTGGCCGATCGGCATCGCCGCGCGGTCGTGCAGCGCGTCCAGCGTCGTGCACGCCGCTGCCCGCTGCGCCGCCGACAGGTCGAGCGGCAGTTCGCGGATCAGCGCCGGATGGCGGTGGAGCCATTCGTGCCGCGCATCGCCCAGCACGCGCCACGCCAGGTCGCGCAGGCTCCATGCGGTCACGTCATCGGCGCGCACGGCCAGCGCCGCGGCGAGCAGCCGTTCCGCCAGATCGGGTGCACCCGTCCGCAACGCCTGTCGCGCGCGGGCGACCTGCCAGTCGGGGGTGTCGCCGCCGAACCGATCGAACAGCGCCGCCGCCGCACCATCCTCCCCCGCCTCGCCGCGCGCGATCGCCTCCGCCAGCACCAGTTCGTCGCGGTCGCCGACCCGCCGCCGTGCCGCCGCCAGCACCTCGCCCGCATCGGCATGGCGATCGACCCCGGCCAGCATCGCCGCCCATGATCGCTCCGCCGCGCCGTCGGGATGCACCGCGACGGCGCGGGGATAGTGATCGCAGAACCCTTCGCGCTCGCCCGCTGCCCAGCGCAGGCCAGCGTAGAGTTCGAGCGCATCGACCCATTGCGGCAGGTGCAGCGCCAGATCGGCGGCAATGCCGAGTGCGGCGGGACGATCGCCCGCCGCCTCCAGCGCCTGTGCCAGTCCGTGCAGCAGCCATGGATCGCCGGGGCTGACGCGCAGCGCCCGGTCATACTGCGCCACCGCATCCTCCGCCCCCCGGTCGAGCGCGGTGCGGGCCGCGCCGTGCAGCGCGCGGACATGGCGCGGATCGCGGGCGAGCTGCGCGGCATAGCTGTCGGCGGCGGCGCGCAGGTCGCCGATCGCGGTTTCGGCGGCGGCGCGCGTCGTCCAGTAGCGCGGCAGCGCGGCGAGCGCGGCTTGCCCCGCGGTCAGTTCGGCGACCGCCTCGCCCGCGCGGCCCAGCCGGGTCAGCATCACCGCGCGGTTGATCGCCGCCTCGCCGAGGCGCGGATCGATCGCCAGCGCACGGTCGAACAGCGCCAGCGCCTCCGCCGCGCGTCCGGCGCCCGCGTGGAAATTTCCCGCGCTGTTGGCCAGCGCCGCATCGCGGGGAAAGGCGGCCAGCGCCTGTGCGAACAGCCGCTCCGCCCCGGCATCGTCCCCCCGCTTCGCCGCCGCCAGCGCCGCTGCCCGCATCGTCGCCGCATCGCTCATCGGTCGCGAAACCAGCCGGTGATCGAATAGCGTCCGACCGGCGCGAACGGCGGGACATAGCTGACGGCATGGGCGCACGGCACCGCGAACATGCTGAGCGCGTTGAACCGGGGCCGATAGCCCGCGATCACGTCGCCGTCGTCGTCGAGGAACTGGAGATAGCCGCCCCAGTCCGGCCGCCAGTCGAGCGCGCACAGCGACAGGACATAGGCGATGCGCCACCCCTCCCCGACATGCGAATCGCTGTGTTCCGCAAGGAACTGGCCGGGCGCGAACAGCGTCGCCTGCGCATCGGCCTTGCGCAACTCGGGGATGCCGGTGACGTCGCGCACGAGGTCGAGGAACGGCGCGTCGTTGATATGCTCCAGCAAGATGTCGTGCGGCCCACCGGGCGCCCACCGCTGGAGATAGCCGTCGAGGATCGGATAGCGGGCGTAGGAAAAGCCGTAGTCGCGCCCGCGCATCGCCGCCTCGATCCCCTCGCGGATCGCTGCGCGCCGATCGGGGGCGAGCGCGGCGAATTCGGCGGCGCTCAGGCCGACGGGCTGTTCGGTGCCGATGCCATAGGCGATGCCCCATGGCGTCTGTTCGGCGATCAGCCGGTGGAGCGCGCGCGCCGAATCGTCGGTCAACACGTCGCGGATCTGCACCCGGCGGTCGGTCGCGAACCGGCGGGCAAGTGCTGCGCGATCAAGGGCGGGGTTCAATCGGAGGAGTTCGATCATGTCCCGCGAATTTCGCGCAGCATCGCGCGCGGTGCAAGGCTTCACCCGCGCCGCGATCGATGGCAGGACTGCTAGCCGAAATGTTCGCGCTCCCACCCGCACTGGATCTGACAGCCCTCGCCGCCGCCTATCGCCGGGACGGGCGGGTGGTGATCGACGGCCTGCTGCCCGCCGACGCGGCGGTGGCGCTGGCCGCGCACCTGCGGACGCGGGGCGACTGGCGCAAGCTGGTGCTCAGCGGCACGCAGGTCGCCGAATTCGACCGCGCAGGATGGGCGGCGATCCCGCCCGACCGGGCCGAGGCGCTGAACCTCGCCGTCTATGCCGCCGCGCGCGCCGGGTTCCAGTTCCGGTTCGACAGCATCCGGGTGTCCGACGCCCGCGCCGACCGCGCGGCCGATCCGACGCCGCTCGGCGCCTTCGCCCGGTGGATGTCGTCGGATGCGGTACTGGCGATGCTGCGGACGATCACCGGCGCGGCGGATGTCGCCTATGCCGATGCGCAGGCGACCGCCTATGCCCCCGGCGACTTCCTGACCGCGCACGACGATGCGGTCGCGGGCAAGCACCGCCGTGCCGCCTATGTGTTCGGGCTGACCCCGGACTGGCGGCCCGAATGGGGCGGGCTGCTGCTGTTCCACCGGGACGGCGGGCGGCTGGACGCGATCGCCCCCGGCTTCAACCGGCTGACGCTGTTCCGCGTGCCGCAGGAGCATAGCGTGAGCGAGGTGACACGCGCCGCTCCCGCCCGGCGCTATTCCGTGACCGGCTGGCTGCGCGCGGGGATGCAGCCGTAGCGGCGGCGCGAGGTACGATCGCGGCGGTTCAATTCCGCCGGCAATCGCGGTAGCGTCGGGTCCGGTGAAGGATGGTCTGGGGGGGAAACGGTTTCATGCGGATCGATATCTTGCCGACGACCCTGCGGGGCATCGCCGCACTGTCGCTGGCCATGGACACACCCGCAGCAGCCGCGCCGGTCGCCGAGCAGCCGGTAACGCTCGTCCAGTTGATGCAGCGTTCCGGCGCGACCGCCAACTGGCACGACTTCCCTGCGCCGAAGGAGATTCGCGTCGATCCGGCGACGCTGCGCATGATCGCGGCGCTGCGTACCAGATTGACCGCCCCCGGCGAGGTCGCGACGATCGGCTATCTTACCGCGGACAGGGCGCCTGCCTTCACCGGGCTGGCGGGCGGCAACGTCAACAACGTCTCGACGGCGCAACTGCACCAGCAGGTGAAGGCCGCCGGGCATCTTCCCGCACTGGACCTGCATACCCACCCGCAATCGGGGTTGCTGCACAGCTTCTTCGACCTGATGCAGACCAGGAACGGCGGATGGCCCTCGATCGTCGTGAACGATGCGGGCACCTTCCTCGCGCTGCCGCCGTCACGCCCCGTCAAGACGAACGTCGAGGCGGTCGCGAATCTGGCGTCGCTGGAGGATGCGCTGGACCTGCCGTGCCTGATGTACCGACAGCCCGCCGCATTGCGCGACGAAGCCGGACGGATCGGGCAGATCCGGCGCTTCGCCCCGCTCGGCTACAGCTTCTATCAGCTCGATACGGCACGCGGCGTGTTCACCCGGATCGAGCCGATGGACCCGTTCAACCTGGTGGACTATGCCACCCGCTACAAGGCCGATCTGATCGCGGCGATGCGCATCCAGCCGTCGCGCCGGTCGATTACCGACATCCGCGACGCGCTGCGCGACAAGACGCTGGCTGCGGTGATCCGGCAGGATCTCGGCAGCGGCATCGACACCTATCTGCCGCTCCTCTACGCGGGATGGGACAAGTTCGTGCTGATGGACATGTATTCCGACAACCGGCGCGATCCCGCCAGCCCGGTGATGGCGATCGTCAAGCCCAGGGAAGCCGACGGACGCTGCATCGGCAGCCGCGCCATGGTCTATTTCCTGCCGGGCGGCGATCCCTATGCAGTTCCGGATTCGGGGTTCCGGATCGATTACGACGGCGCGGCGGTGACGATCGAAGAATTGCCGAAGCCGACGCGCTCGCCCTTTCGCTGACGAACGAAGGGGCGGCCCGTCGCCGGACCGCCCCGCCGCCTCAGCCGAAGACCTTGGCGGCCAGTTCGGCGATGCGCTTGCCCTGATGCCGCGCGCCGCCCAGTTCGATCTCGGTCGGCTGGCGGCTGCCGTCGCCGCCCGCGATGGTCGATGCGCCGTACGGGGTCGATCCGTTCACCTCGTCCAGCCCGGTATGGCCTTCATAGCCATAGTCGAGCCCGACGATCGTCATCCCGTGGTGCAGCAGGTTGGTGATGATCGAGAACAGCGTCGTCTCCTGCCCGCCGTGCTGGGTCGCGGTCGAGGTGAAGGCGCCGCCGATCTTGCCGACCAGCCCGCCCCTGGCCCACACCCCGCCGGTCGTGTCCCAGAACGCCGCCATCTGGCTCGACATGCGACCATAGCGGGTGCCGGTGCCGACGATGATCGCGTCATAGTCGGTCAGTTC
The DNA here is from genome assembly GCF_040049155.1 of Sphingomonas silueang. Classification (NCBI taxonomy): domain Bacteria; kingdom Pseudomonadati; phylum Pseudomonadota; class Alphaproteobacteria; order Sphingomonadales; family Sphingomonadaceae; genus Sphingomonas; species Sphingomonas silueang. The sequence goes on along the minus strand of NZ_JBDZDK010000003.1, from coordinate 115,941 downwards.
GTTCGGATCGGTCAGTTCGGCATGATGGTCCGCCACGACGAAGCCCGCCGACTGCGCGACCTCCGCCGGGGCGGTTTCGCGCACCCGGCGGACGTCCACTTCCGCCCCGGCGGCGCGGGCGCCCTCGGCAACGGCATCGGCCATCTTGGCGACATGGCCGTAGGACGAGTAATAAAGGACGAGGACCTTCGACATGGGCAACACTCCTGGCAAACGAAACGTTCGGATCATTCGGCGTCGACGAGGACGATTTCGGCATCCTCGGTCGCGGTGATAGTGACGGTCTGCCCGCCCGACAGCGCGGCACCGTCGCGCGCCTGAAAGGCGACGCCGTCGATGGTGATCGCGCCGGTCGCGGCGACCAGATAGGCGTGACGCCCCGCCCCCACGCTATGTTCCACCGTTTCCCCGGCCTTCAGCGTCGCGCCGAGCACCCGGGCATCGGCGCGGATGCGCAGCGCTTCGGGATCGGCGTCCGACCCGCTGGCGAGCACGACGAACTTGCCGGAGCGTTCGCCCTTCGGGAACGGCTTGGCCCCCCATGACGGCTGGCCGCCCTTCTGGCGCGGCTCGATCCAGATCTGGAAGATGCGGGTCGTCTCGGGCTCGAGATTGTATTCGGCGTGGCGCACGCCGCTGCCCGCGCTCATCACCTGCACGTCGCCCGCCGCCGTGCGGCCCTTGTTGCCGAGCGAGTCCTGGTGGGTGATCGCCCCGGAACGGACATAGGTGATGATCTCCATGTCCTTGTGCGGATGCGGCGGAAAGCCCGAATTGGCGGCGATCTCGTCGTCGTTCCACACCCGGATCGCGCCCCAGCCCATGCGGGCGGGATCATAATAGTTGGCGAAGCTGAAATGGTGGCGGGCGTTCAGCCAGCCATGGTCTGCATGGCCGAGGCTTGCGAAGTCACGTTTGTCGATCATCGTCGATCTCCTTGCTTGACCCCCAAGATAGGTCGCGCGACAGTCGCGTAAACGGAAACGTCAGAAACCGATCGTTTCGCCGGAGGTATCATGCGACTTCCCGATTTCGAGGCATGGGCGATGTTCGCCTGCGTGGTCGAGCATCGTTCGTTCAGTGCCGCGGCCCAGTCGATCGGGGTGTCGAAGGCGACCGTGTCGAAGGCCGTCGCCCGGCTGGAGGCGTCGCTCGGCACCACGCTGTTCCATCGCACCTCGCGGCGGCTGACGCTGACCGATGCGGGCCGCTCGCTCAGCGAACGCGCCGCGCGTATCCTCGGCGAGGCGCAGGCGGCCGAGGAACAGGCGCGCGACGCCGCCGCCGCGCCCAAGGGGCTGGTCCGCGTCGCCGCGCCGATGTCGTTCGGGCTCGCCTATGTCGCGCCCGCCGTCGCCGATTTCCTGGGCGAGCATCCCGGCGTCGAGATCGACCTGACCCTGTCCGACGCGAAGGTCGATATCGTCGCGGAGGGGATCGACATCGCGCTGCGCATCGCGGAACTGCCCGACAGCTCGCTGCGCGCCCGCCGCCTCGCCCCCGTCGCGGTGCGGATCGTCGCCGCGCCCGCCTATTGGGACGCGCATGGCCGCCCGACGCATCCCGCCGACCTCGGTCATCATGCCTGTTTCGGCTATACCAACCTGACGCACCCCGTCTGGCATTTCCGGCATGGCGAGGAGGAGGTGGCGGTGCGCCCCGCCGGGCCGCTGGCCACCAACAACGGCGAGGCGATGCTGCCTGCGCTGCGTGCGGGCCTCGGCGTGGCGCGGCTGCCCGACTTCCTCGTCGATGCCGATATCGCCGCCGGGCGGCTGGAGGCGGTGTTGCCCGACTGGAGCAGCGGCGGCATCGCGCTGCACCTGCTCACCCCGCCGGGCACCCTGCGGCCCGCCCGGGTCGAGGCGCTGATCGCCTTCCTGTCGGAAAGGTTCCGGCGGATCTGCGCCGCGCGTTAACCGCGCTCGCTAACGTACCGTTGTCGTTTAAGCGCAAATTAACCTTTTGCCTTCATACGGCTTTCCATTAATGTTTCTGCTTTCACGCACTTCAGGGAAGGCGTGCCGCGAAACGGGGGACTGCCGATGCGCGTGTTGCTGATCGAGGACGAACCGACCACTGCCAAGGCGATCGAGCTGATGCTCTCGTCGGAAGGGTTCAACATCTACACCACCGATCTGGGCGAGGAAGGCCTCGATCTGGGCAAGCTGTATGATTACGACATCATCCTGCTCGACCTGAACCTGCCCGACATGCACGGCTATGACGTGCTCAAGAAGCTGCGCGTGGCGCGGGTGCAGACGCCGGTGCTGATCCTGTCGGGCGTGGACGAGATGGATTCCAAGGTCCGCTCGTTCGGCTTCGGCGCCGACGACTACGTCACCAAGCCGTTCCACCGCGAGGAACTGGTGGCGCGCATCCATGCCGTCGTCCGCCGGTCCAAGGGCCATTCGCAGTCGGTGATCCGCACCGGCAAGCTGGCGGTGAACCTCGATGCCAAGACCGTCGAGGTCGACGGTGCGCGGGTGCATCTGACCGGCAAGGAATATGCGATGCTCGAACTGCTCTCGCTGCGCAAGGGCACGACGCTGACCAAGGAAATGTTCCTCAACCACCTCTATGGCGGCATGGACGAGCCGGAACTCAAGATCATCGACGTCTTCATCTGCAAGCTGCGCAAGAAGCTCAGCACCGCCTGCGACGGCGAGAATTATATCGAGACGGTATGGGGCCGCGGCTATGTGCTGCGCGAGGCCGACGAAGTGGGGCAGGTCGCGGTCGCCTGACCGCGGCTCACCGCTTGGCGATCGCCCCGCCCATCTCCAGCCGCTTGCCGTTGGTGATGATGACGCGGTCGCCGAGCTTCGTCGCCGCGAACAGCTTCTTCGCGAATTCGATCGGCACGCCGATGCAGCCGTGCGTGGCACCGCCCGCCACCACCTGACTGCCGTGGATCGAGATGCCGTCGTCGGTCAGCCGCAGCATATACGGCATCGGCGCGTCGTAGAGGTTGCTGACATGGTCGGCATCCTTCTGCGTGATGGTCAGCGCGCCGAGCGGCGTCGGCTTCCAGTCCGCGCCGTACAGCACCACCGCGGTCCCGATCTCATAGCCGTCGCGGAAGATCGACAGCACCTGCGCGTCGAGATCGATGGTGATGACGATCGGCCCGGTCCTGGGCGCACCGCTTTCGTCCCATAGCCAGCGACCATGGGTGAACGGCCCGTCGATCTGCAGGATGCGGCGGACGACCATCGCGTCGGGCGGCGCGTCGGGCGACGGCGCGACCGGGGCGGGCTTCGCCGCGACGCGGACGGGCGAAGTCGCCGGGGACGGCGTGGCGCCGGGTGTCGGCGCATCCGGGCGCGCCCGCCCGATCAGCACGCCCGCCGCGCCGGTCGCGCCGAGCGCCCCGATCAGCAGCGCCACACCCAGTCCGGTTCGCAATCCGTATCCCATGCCACCCATATAGGGTCCGTTCACGCCCACGGCACGACCCGATTGTCGTGCCGCGATGATACGTTCGACGGACGTAGCGACATTATCGCCGGGGTGTGCCGTCCGCCTTCAGCGGCCACGCCTGATAGCCGCCGACCCAGGTTTCGAGCACGCGGGTGGCGCGCAGGTCGGCGGGGCTGGCCACCACCGGATCGCGATCGACGACGATGAAGTCCGCTTTCTGCCCCGGCTGCAGCGATCCGAAGCGGCCTTCCGCGAAACCGGCGAAGGCGGCGTCCTGCGTGAACGCCTTCCACGCCTGTTCGCGCGTCACCTTCTCCTCCGGCCGCCAGCCGCCGGGCGGCTGGCCACCGGCATCCTCGCGGGTGAAGGCGGCGGCCCAGCCGACGAACGGATTGGGATGCTCGACCGGATAGTCCGATCCGAACGCCAGCCGTCCGCCGCCGCGCAGCACGGTCGCCCAGGCATAGGCCCCCTTGAGCCGCGCCTCGCCCAGCCGCGCCTCGGCCATCGTCCGGTCGCCGGTGGCATGGACCGGCTGCATCGAGGCGATGATGCCGTTGCGGCCCAGCGCGGGCAGGTCGGCGGGATCGACGACCTGCGCATGTTCGATCCGCCAGCGGCGATCGTCCTTGTACGACGATGCGATCTCGGCGATCGCGTCGAGCACCTGCCGGTTCGCCTGATCGCCGATCGCGTGGATCGCCAGCTGGAACCCGTCCATCGTCGCGCGGCTCATGACGTTCAGCAGCGTGGTGTCGCCGATGAACGACAGCCCGCGCTGCCCGGGCGCGTCGCTATAGGGCGCCTTCAGCCACGCCCCGCGCGATCCCAGCGCGCCGTCGGCGTACAGCTTGATCCCGCCCATCCGCAGCCGGTCGCCATAGAGCCACGGCGTAGGCCCCGCGCCCGCGACGGTCAGCGCGGTGTCCAGCCCCATGCCGTAGCTCATGATCCGCACGCGCAGCTGGCCGATGTCGCCCATGCGGCGGAACACCTGCCAGTCGTCGACGGTCGTGCCCATGTCGGCGGTGGCGGTGATGCCGTTCGACAGCAACGTCTCCTGCGCCTTCAGGAAGGCGGCGTTGCGTTCGCGCGGCGAGGGCTTGGGCCGCGCGGCGTCGAACAGCGACGCGGCGGCATCGACGAACACGCCCGAGGGCTGGCCGTTCGCCATCTCGATCCGCCCGCCCGGCGGCGACCTGGTCTGCGCGGTGATGCCCGCCGCCTTGATCGCGGCGCTGTTGGCCCAGACGGCATGGCCGTCGGCGCGCTCCAGCAGCACCGGCTTGTCGCCGACCGCCGCATCGAGTTCGGCGGCGGTCGGGAAACGCCCCAGCCCCCATGCTTCCTGGTTCCAGCCGCCGCCGGTGATCCACGAGCGGTTGCCGTTCGACCGCGCATAGCTGCGGATCGCCTCCTGCGCCGCCCCGAGCGAGCGGGTCGCCGACAGGTCGATCTCCAGCCCGCGATAGCCGAGCGACATGACATGGCCGTGCGCGTCGATCATGCCGGGGATGACGATGCGCCCGCCCATGTCGCTGCGCCAGTCGGGGCGCTTGGGCGGCTTCTCGCCCTTCGGCACCAGCCGGACGACCCTGCCCTCCTTGTCGACGACGATCGCGGCGAAGCGCACCACCCGTCCCTGCGCGTCGAGCGTCACGCCGTTGACATTGTCGATCAACCCGTCGGCATGGGCGGTCCCGGCCAGCAGCAGCGCGGCGGCGGCGATCAGCGTCCGCCTCATTTCGGCAGCCTCCGCACCAATGCGCTGGTATCCTGTCGTCCGCCGCCCATCGCCTGTACCTCGGCATAGAATTGATCGACCAGCGCGCTGACCGGCAGCGTCGCTCCCTGCCGCCGCGCCTCGTCGAGCGCGAGGCCCAAATCCTTGCGCATCCAGTCGATCGCGAAGCCGAAGTCGAACTTGTCCTCCGCCATCGTCGGCCAGCGGTTCACCATCTGCCAGCTCTGCGCCGCGCCGCCCGAAACGGCGTCCAGCACCTTGTCGAGATCGAGGTCGGCCTTTTGCGCGAACCGCAGCGCTTCGGACAGGCCGCCCAGCACGCCTGCGATGCAGATCTGGTTGACCATCTTGGTCGTCTGTCCCGCGCCCGCGCCACCGACATGGACGATGCGCTGGGCATAGGCGGCCATGATCGGCTCGGCGGCGGCGAAGGCCTCGGCGGTGCCGCCGCACATGATCGAGAGCTTGCCGTTCTCCGCCCCTGCCTGTCCGCCCGACACGGGCGCATCGAGCACCAGCAACCCCTTCGCCGCCCCCGCCTCGGCCAGTTCGCGGGCGATCGCGGCGGATACGGTGGTATGGTCGGTGAACAGCGCGCCTTCCCGCATCGCGGCGAACGCGCCGTCCGCGCCCAGCGTCACCTGCCGCAGGTCGTCGTCTTTGCCGACGCAGGCGAATACCGCGTCCGCGCCCTCCGCCGCCTGTGCCGGGGTGTCGGCAACGGTGCCGCCGTGCGTTGCTGCCCATGCATCGGCCTTCGCCCGTGTACGGTTGTAGACGACCACCGAGTGTCCGGCGGCGACGAGGTGCCCGGCCATGGGCGCGCCCATGACGCCGGTGCCGATGAATGCGATATGTGCCATGGCCGGGGTGTAGGCCGGAGCCGGCGCGGGGGGAAGCAGGCGGTTGCGAACGGTCCGGTTTTTCGTTCGTCCGCAGGACCAGCGCCCTACCCCGGCGAAGGCCGGGGTCCAGTCGCCGGGTATCAGCGATCGATCGCCGATGCCTTCCATCTGGACCCCGGCCTACGCCAGGGTACGGGCGTTATCCGGATGGCACGGACTCTCCCGTCAGGCAGGCTGCCCGTTGCCGCCGCTTGCCCCGAAGATCTGCCCCGTCGAATAGCTCATCAGCGGGTCCGCCGCGGCGACATACAGCCCGGCGATCTCGGCGGGCTGGCCCGGCCGCCCGAGCGGCGCGCTCTTGCCGAAGCTCTGCTGCTTTTCGGGCGTCGCGCCGCCGCTGACCTGCAACGGGGTCCAGAACGGCCCCGGTGCGACCGCATTGACGCGGATGCCCTTGGCCGCGAGCTGCTTGGCCATTGCCTTGGTGAAGTTCAGCACCGCCGCGCGGGTCAGCGCATAATCGACGATGTCCGGCGACGGGTCGCCCGCCTGCTCGGACGAGGTGTTGACGATGACCGACCCCGGCCCCATCCGCGCCACTGCCGCCTTGGTCAGCCAGAAGGGCGCATAGACGTTGGTCTTCATCGTATCGTCGAAGTCCTGCGACGATATCGAGGCGATGTCGGGCCGGGTCTGCTGCCGCGCGGCATTGTTGACGAGGATGTCGAGCCCGCCCAACTGCTGAGCCGCTTGTGCTACGAGCTGGCGGCAGAAGCCTTCGTCGCGCAGGTCGCCGGGAATCGCCACCGCCTTGCGCCCGGCCTCGCGGATCAGCGCCACGACCTCGCGCGCGTCGCTTTCCTCGGCGGGAAGGTAGTTGATCGCCACATCCGCTCCTTCGCGGGCATAGGCGATGGCGGCGGCGCGACCGATGCCGCTGTCGCCACCGGTGATAAGCGCCTTCCTGCCTGCCAGACGGCCCGATCCCTTGTAGCTCGTCTCGCCATGGTCGGGACGCGGCGTCATCTTCGAGGTGAGGCCCGGCCACGGCTGGCGCTGCACCGGGAACGGCGGCCTGGGATAGGCGGCGGCGGCGGGCGTGGTCGCCTGTCCCCCGCTCCCCTGCGCGATCGCGGGTGCGGCAGCGGCGGCTGCCCCGGCAAGGGCTGCGCCCGCGACGAAGGTACGGCGATCGGTATCGGGCATGGCGTGCGGCTTTCCGGCTGGGGGTGTCGCATGGAGACGCTCGCGTGCCCGCACGGGTTCCCCTGCCGGTCCAAATCGGCTACGCGCCCGCGATGGCTACCAACCCGATCGCTCCGCCCGCCCTGCCCCTTTCCGTCAACGACGTGCGTCAGGCGGCGATGCGCATCGGCGGATCGATCGTCCGCACGCCGACCCTCGTCAGCCGCACCCTGTCCGAGCTGACCGGCGCGACCGTGTATCTGAAGTTCGAGAATCTCCAGTTCACCGCCGCCTACAAGGAACGCGGCGCACTCAACACGCTGCTGCAACTCGACGAGGCGACCCGCGCCAAGGGCGTGATCGCGGCATCGGCGGGCAACCATGCGCAGGGCCTCGCCTATCACGGCAACCGGCTCGGCGTGCCGGTCACGATCGTGATGCCCAAGCCGACGCCGACCGTGAAGGTCATGCAGACCCGCAGCCACGGCGCGACCGTGGTGCTGGAGGGCGAGACGTTCGACGCCGCCTATGCCCATGCCCGCAGGCTGGAGGCCGAACAGGGCCTGACCTTCGTCCACCCGTTCGACGATGCGCGGATCATGGCGGGCCAGGGCACCGTCGCGCTCGAAATGCTGGAGGACGTGCCCGGGATCGACACGCTGGTCGTGCCGATCGGCGGCGGCGGACTCATCAGCGGCATGGCGACCGTCGCCCGCGCATCGGGCCGCGATATCGAGGTCGTGGGGGTACAGGCCGAGCTGTTCCCGTCGATGTACAACCGGCTGCACGGCACCGCGATGGACTGCGCGGGCGACACGCTGGCGGAGGGGATCGCGGTCAAGCAGCCCGGCGGCCTCACCGCACAGGTGGTCGAGGCGCTGGTCGACGACATCGTGCTGGTGAGCGAACGGCAGCTGGAAGAGGCGGTCAGCCTGCTGGTCCAGATCGAGAAGACCGTGGTCGAGGGCGCAGGTGCGGCGGGGCTCGCGGCGCTGCTGGGCCATGGGCCGCGGTTCAAGGGCCGCACCGTCGGCATCGTCCTGTGCGGCGGCAATATCGACACGCGGCTGCTCGCCAACGTGCTGTTGCGCGACCTGGCGCGTTCGGGGCGGCTGGCGCGGCTGCGCATCCGGTTGCAGGACCGGCCCGGCGCGCTGTTCCACGTCGCCAAGATCTTCCACGAACACGGCGTCAACATCATCGAGGTGTATCACCAGCGCGTGTTCACCACCCTGCCTGCCAAGGGGCTGATCACCGACATCGAATGCGAGACGCGCGACCGGGCGCATCTCGACGGGCTGATCGAGGGGTTGCGCGACGGCGGCTATGAGGTGAGCACGGTCGAACTGGCCTGAACCGGCGGACCGCCCGCGCCGTCCGATCGGAGGCGCGGCGGCCCGTTAACCGTCAATCGGCGCAAAGCGGCTTTTCATGCGGGCGTCCGAGCGCCATATCTAGGCTCGTTCAGTTCCTTGACGCTGTCTGACGAAGGATCGACGGGTGACCGCGCCGTTTCGTTTTCCCCGTTTCTTCGTGACCGCCCCCGGCCCCTGCCCCTATCTGCCGGGGCGGCAGGAGCGAAAGGTCTTTACCGAGCTGAGCGGCCCCAATGCCGATGAGCTGAACGACGCGCTGGGCCGCATCGGCTTTCGCCGCAGCCAGGGGGTCGCCTATCGCCCCAGTTGCGTCGGATGCAGCGCGTGCGTTTCGGTGCGGGTCGTCGCGGGCCGGTTCGCCGCCAATGCTACCCAGCGCAAGCTGCTCAAGCGCCACGCCGACCTGGAAATCCGTGCCTGCAAGCCATGGGCGACCGAGGAGCAGTTCCGCCTGCTGCGCCGCTATCTCGACGCGCGCCATCCCGGCGGCGGCATGTCGTCGATGGACGAGAGCGACTATGCCGACATGGTCGAACATTCGCCGGTCACGTCGTGGATCGTCGAATATCGCGAGCCCGGCGTCGACGGACGCCCCGGACGGCTGGTGGCGGCGTGCATCACCGACGAACAGTCCGACGGGCTGTCGATGGTCTACAGCTTCTTCGAGACGGAGGACGAGACGCGGCCCGGCCTCGGCACCTTCGTGATCCTCGACCATATCCGCCGCGCGCGCGCGGGCGGGCTGCCGCACGTCTATCTCGGCTATTGGGTCAAGGGGTCGCCGCGCATGACTTACAAGACCCGCTTCCGCCCGATGGAAGCGCTGGGGGCCACCGGCTGGGCGCTGCTGGAGCAAGTGGATGCGATAAAGCCACCCCCGGTCGCGGTCGTCGCATAGGACTGGCCAACATCCAGCGACGGTGCGGCATCTCCGCTCCCTGAAAGGATGCCTCTGCGAAAGCCTCGCTTTCGTACCCCGGCGAAGGCCGGGGTACGGGCAGTTTCGGGTCAGCCGCGCGACGTTCGCAGCGGAATGCTGGAAGGGGGGAGCAACTTCGTCGATGATTCCGCGGAATGTCGATCCGCACACTGCCGGTACCCGACGCGGAACGGGCGCCCGGTCGTGTGACCGGACGCCCGTTTCCGTTCCGACCCGCCGGGACATGCGCCCCGGCGATCGCGCATCAGCCCTGGCGGGCCTTGAAGCGGCGGTTGGTCTTGTTGATGACGTAGATACGGCCGCGACGGCGGATCACGCGGTTGTCCCGGTGACGATCCTTGAGCGACTTCAGCGAATTGACGATCTTCATGGTTCGGCTCTCAAACGGCAAAAAGGCCGTTCGCACGGCCGGAAACGAAGCGTCGCCTATCCGCCCCCGCCCGTGCCGTCAAGACCCGCCCAGGGATTCGCGGTTCCGAAACGGTATCGCAATGAACCCAATCGCCACGTCCGCACGTTGAGCGCCACGAGAAGTGCCAGCAACGGGACGAATTACATGAACAGGACGATCGCCCTCGCCTTTGCCGCCGCCGCAGCGGTCGCGACCTCCGCGTGCACCACCACCGGGTCGCAGGTGCGTCCGGTCGATGTGACCCGGTTCCACCTGAACCAGCCGATCGCCAAGGGCAGCTTCTCGATCGAGCCGCTGTCGACCAATGCCGTGATCAGCCCCGAATTCCAGACCTATGGCAACGCCGTCGCGCGCGAGATGGAGAAGCTGGGCTTCGCGCGGGCCGGGACCACGCCGTCCGACCTGATCATCGCGGTCGCCTTCACCCGCGCGACCCGCGGCTTCGTCGAGCAGCGCCCGCCGGTGTCGATCGGCATCGGCGCGGGCGGCGGTGGCGGCGGCTGGCGCGGCGGCGGGCTGGGCGTCGGCGGCGGCGTGGGCTTCGGCGTCGGCGGTGGCCAGCGCGAGGTGGTGGGATCGGAACTGGCGGTGCAGATCCGCCGCCGCAGCGACGGCACCACCATCTGGGAAGGCCGCGCCGTGACCGACTCGCTCGAACGCACCGCAGGCGCGCAGCCGGTGTTCCAGGCCGATCGGCTGGCCAATGCGATGTTCCGCAACTTCCCAGGCGAGTCCGGAATCACTACGACGGTGAAATGAGCATCGTCATCAACGCCGCGTTCGACAGCGGCAACATCCGCGTGGTCGCCGTGCAGGGCGACGTGATCGACCTCGAGATCGTCGCCGACCATCTGTCGGACTTCTACCAATGGTTCCACTTCCGCGTCGCCGGGGCGCGGGGACGGACGCTGACCTTCCGCATCGTGAATGCGGGCGGCGCGGCCTATGCGTTCGGCTGGCCGGGCTATCGCACCCGGATGAGCACCGACCGGCAGGCATGGCGGCAGGTCTATACCGGCTATGCGAACGGGGTGCTGACCTTCACCGCCACGATTCCCGGCGATCTCGCGTGGTTCGCCTATTTCCAGCCCTATACGCTGGAGCGGCACGCCGATCTGGTCGCCCGCATCGCCGCCCGCCCCGGCGTCGCCCACCGCGAACTGGGCCAGAGCCTCGACGGACGCGCGATCGACTATCTGACGCTCGGCACCGGCGCGTTGCAGGTCTGGGCCTATGCCCGGCAGCATCCCGGCGAATCGATGTGCGAATGGTTCATGGAAGGGCTGCTGGAGAAGCTGACCGATCCGAAGGATGTGACCGCCGCGCGCCTGCGCGAGCGCTGCACCTTCCACTGCATCCCCAACATGAACCCCGACGGGTCGTATCGCGGGCATCTGCGCACCAATGCGGCGGGGGTGAACCTCAACCGCGAATGGCACGCGCCCACGCCGGAGCGCAGCCCCGAAGTGCTCTGCGTCCGCAATCGCATGGACGAGACCGGCGTCGACATCGCGATCGACGTGCACGGCGACGAGGCGATCCCGGCCAACTTCATCGCAGGCTATGAGGGCATCCCGAACTGGACCGATGCGCACGGCGCGCGCTTCACCGCGTTCGGGGCGGCATGGGCGGCGGCGACGCCCGAGTTCCAGACGAAGCTCGGCTATCCCGTTGCGGCGGCAGGACAGGCCAACCTGTCGATGTCGACCAACCAGCTCGCCCAGCGCTTCGGCGCGCTCAGCATGACGCTGGAGATGCCGTTCAAGGATCATGACGCCAACCCCGACCCCGAATTCGGCTGGTCGGGCGAACGCTCGAAGCGGCTGGCGCACAGCTGGCTGGAGGTACTGGCGGCGTTCGAGGCGTGATCGTCCGCGCAGGCGGGCTGGACCATCCCGCCACCGCCGCGCTGCTGACCGCGCATCTGGCCGACATGCAGGCGTCGTCGCCGCCGGGGTCCGTCTACGCGCTGGACCTGCGCGGCCTGGCGACGCCGGACATCGCCTTCTTCACCGCTTGGGACGGGGAGGCGCTGCTCGGCTGCGGCGCACTGCGGACGCTGGGCGACCGCGACGGCGAGGTGAAGTCGATGCGCACTGACCGCGACGCGCGCGGGCGCGGCGTGGCGCAGGCGATCCTCGACCGGATCGTCGCCGAAGCGCGTGCCGCGGGCCTCACCCGGCTGCTCCTCGAAACCGGGACCGGGGCGATGTTCGATGCCGCGCACCGGCTCTATGCCCGCAACGGCTTCGTGCCGTGCGCGGCGTTCGGCGACTATGTGGCGACCGACTTCAACCGGTTCCTCTGCCGCCTGCTTTAGGCTAGGCGCGCTTGAGACAACTGCAACGGAGGTTCCATGCCCACGCTCGTCCTGATCCGCCACGGCCAGTCGGCCTGGAACCTCGAGAACCGCTTTACCGGCTGGTGGGACGTGAACCTGACCGCGCAGGGCGAGGCGGAGGCCAAGGCGGCGGGCGAGCTGCTGGCAGCCAAGGGCCATGACTTCGACCAGTGCTTCACCAGCTTCCAGACGCGCGCGATCAAGACGCTGAACCTCGCGCTGGAGGCGATGGGGCGGCTGTGGCTGCCGGTGGAAAAGGACTGGCGGCTGAACGAGCGTCACTATGGCGGCCTCACCGGGCTGGACAAGGCCGAGACGGCGGCGCGCCACGGCGACGAGCAGGTCAAGATCTGGCGCCGCAGCTTCGACGTGCCGCCGCCGCTGCCGGAAGCGGACAGCCCGTGGGACCTGTCGGCCGATCGCCGCTATGCCGGGATCGACATTCCGCGGACCGAAAGCCTGAAGGACACGATCGCCCGCGTCCTCCCGTACTGGGACAGCCGCATCGCGCCCGAGCTGAAGGCGGGCAAGCGGGTGCTGATCTCGGCGCATGGCAATTCGTTGCGCGCGCTGGTGAAGCATCTGTCGGGCATCCCCGACGACGAGATCACGGGCCTCGAAATCCCGACCGGGCAGCCGATCGTCTATGAACTCGCCGACGACCTGACCCCGACCGACCGTTATTATCTGAGCGAGCGGTAAACCGCACGTTCGTCATTCCCGCGCAGGCGGGAATGACGATTACCAAAGGCAGGGTGACTCTCCCGCTTGCCCTGCCCCGCCCCCTTCCCTAAGCAGCGCCCTCCCACAAGCGTTACGGGCAGGCAATGGACGACGCACCGCTGGTCGGCATCATCATGGGCAGCACTTCCGACTGGGAGACGATGGCGCACGCCGCCGAGACGCTCGCGAAACTGGGCGTGCCGCACGAAACCAGGGTCGTCTCGGCGCACCGCACCCCCGCGCGGCTGGTCGATTATGCGACGAGCGCGGTCGAGCGCGGCCTCAAGGTCGTGATCGCAGGGGCCGGCGGTGCGGCGCATCTGCCCGGCATGGTCGCATCGATGACCCGCCTGCCGGTGCTGGGCGTGCCGGTGGAGTCCAGGGCGCTGAAGGGCATGGATAGCCTGCTGTCGATCGTCCAGATGCCGGGCGGTGTCCCGGTGGGGACGCTGGCGATCGGCAAGGCCGGGGCGATCAACGCCGGGCTGCTCGCCGCATCGATCCTCGCGACGCACGACGATGCGCTGGCCGAACGGCTCGACGCATGGCGCGCGGCGCAGACCGATAGCGTGGCGATCGATCCGCGATGAGCGCGCTCGCCCCAGGCGCCACGATCGGCATCATCGGCTCGGGCCAGCTCGGGCGGATGATCGGCATGGCGGCGGCACAGCTCGGCTATCGCATCCATGTCTATGCACCCGAGACGGGACCGGCGAACGACGTGGCCTTCGCCTATAGCAAGGGCGCGTACGACGATGTGACGGCGCTCAGGGCGTTCGCGGCGGCGGTCGATGTCGTCACCTACGAGTTCGAGAACATCGCCGCCGCGCCGATCGCGGCGCTGGGCGACAAGGTGCGCCCGTCGGCCCGCTCGCTGGAGATCGCGCAGGACCGGGTGCGCGAGAAGCGCTTCGTCGAGGAACTGGGCGGCACGCCCGCCCGCTGGGCCGAGGTCGCCGATCGTGCCGCGCTCGATGCCGCGATCGCTGCGGTCGGCTGCCCGGCGGTGCTCAAGACCACCCGCTTCGGCTATGACGGCAAGGGGCAGGCACGGCTGGCGTCGCCCGCCGATGCCGATGCGGCATGGGACGCGATCGGCGGCGGGCCTGCCGTGCTGGAGGCGTTCGTCGATTTCTCCGCCGAATTCTCGGTCGTGCTGGCGCGCGGGCGCGATGGCGTGGCGGCGCTCTATCCGTCGTCGCGCAATGTCCACAAGGCTGGCATCCTCGATACCACCACGGTCCCCGCTCCGGCGATCGAGCCGTGGCTGGCCGACGCGCGGGCGCTGGCGGGCAAGGTCGCCGAGGCGCTCGGGCATGTCGGGGTGCTGACGCTCGAGTTCTTCTGCGGCCCCGACGGCGCGGTGTTCAACGAAATGGCCCCGCGCGTCCACAATTCCGGCCACTGGACGATCGAGGGCGCGGAAACCTCGCAGTTCGAGAATCACGTGCGGGCGATCCTCGGCCTCCCGCTCGGCAGCGTGGACCTGACCGCCGCCCGCGCGGAAATGACGAACCTGATCGGGGACGACGTGAATGCGTGGGGCGAACTGGTCGCCGAAAGCGGCGCACACCTGCACCTGTACGGCAAGCGCGAGGCGCGTCCGGGCCGCAAGATGGGCCATGTGACCCGGATCGAGCGGTAGCAGTTCCTCCCCGGCACGGGGAGGGGGACCAGCGAAGCTGGTGGACGGGGGCGTCCGCAGACGCGGCGGTAGCGTTTGGCGATGCCCCCTCCACCACCGCCTTCGGCGGCGGTCCCCCTCCCCGTGCCGGGGAGGACCATGGGATTACCCCTCCACTCCCAGCTGCCACAGCACGAACGCCATTTCCTCCGCCGCCTCGCGCAAACTCTCCCACCGGCCCGACTTGCCGCCGTGGCCCGCGCCCATGTTGGTCTTGAGCAGCAGCACGTTGCGATCGGTCTTGGTCGCCCGCAGCCGCGCCGCCCATTTGGCGGGTTCCCAATAGGTCACGCGCGGATCGTTCAGCCCGCCGGAGATGAACACCGGCGGATAGTCCTGCGCCGTCACATTGTCGTACGGGCTGTACGACCGGATCAGCTCGAACGCCGCCTTGTCCTCGATCGGGTTGCCCCATTCGGGCCATTCGCCGGGCGTCAGCGGCAGGCTGTCGTCGAGCATGGTGTTCAGCACGTCGACGAACGGCACGCTGGCCACCACCGCGCCCCACAGATCGGGGTCGGAGTTCATCACCGCGCCCATCAGCTCACCGCCCGCAGAGCCGCCGGCGATGGCGATCCTGCCCCGGTCGGTGAAGCCCAGCTCGATCAGCCCCTTCGCCACATCGACGAAATCGTTGAAGGTATTGGTCCGCTTCTCCAGCTTGCCGTCGAGATACCATTGCTGGCCGAGATCGTCGCCGCCGCGGATATGCGCGATCGCGAACGCCATGCCGCGGTCGAGGAACGACATGCGGCTGGTCGAGAAGCCCGGCGGGATCGCATAGCCGTATGCGCCATAGCTGTAGAGATAGAGCTTGCCGGTGCCGTCGCGCGGGAAATCCTTCGGGTACACCACGGAACAGGGAATGGCGGTGCCGTCGCGCGCGGTGATGTGCAGCCGCTCGGTCGCATATTTCGCCGGGTCATAGCCCGAGGGAATCGTCTGCACCTTGCGCACGGTGAGGTCACCCGAGTTTACGTCATAGTCGTAGACGGTGCCCGGCGTGACCATCGATTCATAGCCGAGCCGCAGCGTATCGACCGCATATTCCGGATTGTCGCCGAGGCCGACGACATAGCTCGCTTCGGGAAACTCGATCGGCCTGGCCGCGCCGCCCGCGTAATCGTGCAGCCGGATCTGGTCGAGGCCGTCGAGACGCCCCTCGACCACGAAGAAATCGGCGAAGGTCGTCACCCCGGTCATGTAGAAATGCGGATCGGCGGGGATCGCCTCCTCCCACACGTCCGGCGTCTCCAGCTTCGCGGTGGCGAGGCGGAAGTTGGGATGGGTGTCGTTGGTGTGGATATAGAGCATGCCGTCATGCTCCTCCACGTCATACTCGACATGCTCCTCGCGCGCGCGGACGAGGATCGGGGTCGCGGTCGGATCGTCGGCGGGGATCAGATAGACCTCGCTGGTCACGTGATCCCCCGCCGAGATGACGAGGAAGCGGCGCGACTGGGTTTCGCCGACCGACACCCGCCAGCCCTCGTCCGCCTCGTGATAGAGTTCGATATCGTCCTCGATCGCCGTCCCAATGCGGTGCAGCCGGGCATTGTCGGTGCGCCACTGCTCGTTGGCGAGGCCGTAGAGGAAGCCGCTCGAATCGGCGGTCCAGACCAGTTCGGACAGCGTGCCCGGAATCGTGTCGGGCAGCAGTTCGCCGGTGGTCAGATCCTTGACCCGCGCCTCGAACCGTTCGCCGCCGTCGTCGTCGATCGCATAGGCTAGCAGCCGCCCGTCGGGGCTGACCGACAGCGCGCCCAGCCGGAAATATTCCTTGCCCTCGGCCAGCGCCGGTTCGTCGAGGATCAGTTCATCGTCGCCGCCCGCAACCGGCCTGCGCCACCAGCGGCGATATTCGCCGCCGGTCTCGAAATCGGACCAGTACCACCAGTCGCCGTCGCGCTGGGGAACGGTGGCGTCGTCCTCCTTGATCCGGCCGCGCATCTCGGTGAACAGCGTGTCGATCAGCGGCCGGTGCGGCTGCATCACCGCGTCGAAATAGTCGTTCTCGGCCTTGAGATAGGCGAGCACGTCGGCGTCCTCGACCTTGGGATAGTTCGGGTCGCGCAGCCATGCCCATGGGTCCTGCACGGTGATGCCGTGGCGTTCGTAGCGGTGGGGGCGCTGTTCGGCGATGGGCGGGATCGGGTTCGTCATAGGGCGCCCATGTGGGGCGGGTTCACCGGGAAGTCGAGCAGGGAAGAAGGAAGAAGGCTGGTTCGCGCGGAGGCGCGGAGGCGCGGAGGGGTGCGCTTGCGGCTCGGTCCGCCGCGATAGCGGCTGTCTTGCTTCCGGTTGCCGCAGGTGCAAGTGTTCCGCTGACGCGGAACGTTCACACGAACACACCCCCTCCGCGCCTCCGCGCCTCCGCGCCTCCGCGCGAACCAATATCTTCTTCCTTCCCGCCCCGCCCCGCTGGTATCGCCCGCGCCATGACCGATCATCACGCCCGCCTGACCGCCCTGCGCATCGCCCTCACCGACCAGAAGCTCACCGGCTTCGTCGTGCCGCTGACCGACGAGCATATGAGCGAATATGTCGGCGCCTATGCCCAGCGGCTGGAATGGCTGACCGGGTTCAAGGGCTCGGCGGGGAGCGCCATCGTACTGGCGGACAGGGCAGCGATGTTCACCGACGGGCGCTACACGCTGCAGGTGCGCGAGCAGGTCGACGCCGCCGACTGGGAATTCGTGCAGGTGCCCGCCACGTCGGTGACCGACTGGCTTGCCGTCCATGCGCAGGCGGGCGACCGGATCGGCTATGACCCGTGGCTGGCGACGACCGGATGGGTCGCGGCGGCGCAGGGCGTGCTGGCGGCGAACGGTGCGGAACTGGTCGCGGTCGACGCCAATCCGATCGACACGCTATGGGCGGACCGCCCCGCCCCCTCGCCCGCGCCGATGAACGTGTACGACGATGCACTGGCCGGGCGTTCGTCGGCGGACAAGCGCGCGGCGATCGGCGACTGGCTGGCCGAACGGCGCGCCGATGCGGTGGTGCTCTCCGCGCTCGATTCGATCGCATGGACGTTCAACGTGCGCGGGACCGACGTGGCGCGGACCCCGGTCGCGCTGAGCTATGCGATCGTCCATGCCGACGGCACCGCCGACCTGTTCGCGGCACCGGGCAAGGTCGGCGAGGAGGTCGCCCGCCATCTCGGCAATGCCGTCACCGTGCGTCCGATGGCAGACTTTCCCGCCGCGCTGGGGCAACTGGCGGGCAAGCGCGTCGCCGCCGATCCCGACCGCGCGGTCGCTGCGATCCACGACCGGCTCGCCGCCGCCGGTGCCGCGATCCTGCCCGAGCGCGATCCGACCGTGCTGGCCAAGGCGATCAAGCACCCCGCCGAGATCGCCGGACACCGCGCGGCACAGGCGCGCGACGGCGCGGCGATGGCGCGCTTCCTGAAATGGTTCGAGGAAACCGCCCCGGCGGGCACGCTGACCGAACTGTCCGCTTCGGACCGGCTGGCGGCGATCCGCGCCGAGACCGGGCTGCTGCTCGACCAGTCGTTCGACACGATCAGCGCGACCGGCGCGCACGCCGCCAGCCCGCATTACAAGGCGACCGTGGAGAGCGACGCACCGATCCTGCCGGGGCAACTCTACCTCATCGATTCGGGCGCGCAGTACCGGGACGGGACGACCGACATCACCCGCGTCATGCCGGTGGGGGCGGTATCGGACGAGATGCGCGACCGCTTCACCCGCGTGCTGAAGGGTCATATCGCCATCGACAGCGCGGTGTTCCCCGACGGGACGCTCGGTGGCCATATCGACGGCTTCGCGCGGCGGCCGCTGTGGGAAGCGGGGCTCGACTATGCCCATGGCACCGGCCACGGCATCGGCGCCTATCTGTCGGTGCATGAAGGGCCGCAGCGGATCGGCGCGCCGAACTATCCGGGCGGCGGGCCGCTCGAGCCGCTGCGCGCGGGCATGATGCTGTCGAACGAGCCGGGCTATTACAAGGCGGGCGAATACGGCATCCGCATCGAGAATCTGGTGCTGACGGTGGCGCGCGACATCCCCGGCGGCGACCTGCCGATGCTGGGGTTCGAGACGCTGACCTTCGTGCCGATCGAGCGGTCGCTGATCGTGCCAGCATTGCTGACCGACGGCGAGCGGGCATGGGTCGATGCCTATCATGCGAAGGTCGCCGACCTGCTCGTGCCGCTGCTCGACGGCGAGACGGCGGCATGGGTCGCGGCGAAGTGCGCGCCGCTGGGCGGATAGGGCCGCGCCGTCCGCTCGGTTCGTATCGGGCGTCGTCGGGACACGGCGCGGAGCGCGCGGCGCGCCCCTCGACTACGCTCGGGACGAACGAGGGTCAGGCGCGCCCCGAAGCGCCGCGACTCAGGCCGAATCGCGCTCCGCCAGCATCGGCGACAGCACGACCGAGGGTGCGTCCTCGCCCGCGATGCGGCGGAACAGCGCATCGACCATCGCCTTCGCGCCGGTCGCCAGGTCCTGCCGGACGGTGGTGATGCGCGGCACCGCGCTCAGCGCGATCGGCAGGTCGTCATAGCCCACGACCGGCATGTCGCCCGGCACCCTGATCCCGCGATCGGCGAGCACCCGGAGCGTCGTGACCGCGATCACGTCCGATGCCGCCGCGATCCCGTCGATATCGCGGCCCACCCGGTCGAGATGCCCGGCGATCTCCTGTTCCATGATGTCGGAGGCGAGATGGGTGTCGAGCTGCACCGGCCGGTCGGCGATGCCCGCCGCCGCCATCGCCTGCGCCACCCCGTCATACCGGTCGCGGATTTCGGGGGCACGGACCTCGCCGAGGAACGCGATGCGGCGGCAGCCGCGCGCGATCAGCCGCTCGCCCGCCAGCCGCCCGCCCGCGACATTGTCGGTGCCGACCGCGCAGTGGACCTGCCCCGCATGGTTGCTGCTGCCCCATGCGACGAGCGGGCGATAGCGCGCGGCGACCCGCTCGATCGTCGGCAACTGGTCCGACTGGCCGATCAGCAGCACCCCGTCCATCATCCCCGAATCGACGATCCGCTCCAGCCAGTCGGCGGCGTCGGGAATGATCCGCGACAGCATCAGGTCATAGCCGTCCTCGGTCAGCCGGTCGGCGAGATGGCCGAGCATCGTCATGAAGAACGGGTCGGACAGATGCTGCCGCCGTTCGTGCCCCAGCGGCACGACGATGCCGATCACGCCGGTGCGCTGGGTGCGCAGGCGGCTGGCCATCTGATTCGGGCGGAAGCTGTGCTCGGCGGCCAGCGCCTGGATTCGGTCGCGCGTCTCGGCGTTGACCAGCGACTTGCCCGCCAGCGCGCGCGATACCGTTCCTGCCGACACCCCGGCAAGCCGGGCAAGGTCGGCGATCGTGCGCACGCGGGGCGGAGAGTGGCGATCCTGATCCATCCGCCTGCTTGTAGGAGCAATCCGCGATCCGCGCCTAGCGCAAATCGTCGCCAGTCCATGCGGTTTGCAAAGGATTGCAAGGGTCGCTAATGCCGGTTCAGGGGGGATCGCGGACTTGCCCGGCGGGGCGGGAAGGCGCGACAACAGGGGATGGAAGGGCAAGACATGCACGAACCGATCGTCGCGGGCGTCGAACTGGGCGGGACCAAATCGATCGCGGTGATCGGTCGCGGGCGGGAAATCCTCGCGCGCTGCCGGGTGCCGACCACCACGCCGGACGAGACATTGGGCGCACTGTCCCGCCAGATGGCGGCATGGCGCACCGAATATGCGCCGGAAGCGATCGGGATCGCCAGCTTCGGCCCCATCTCGGTCGAACGCGGCACGATGCTCCCCACCCCGAAGCCGCACTGGGCATGGGCGGATATCGTCGGCCCGCTGGCGCAAGGGTTCGATTCGGTGGCCTTCCACACCGATGTGACCGGCGCGGCGCTGGGCGAGGGACGCTGGGGCGCAGCCGTGGGCCTGTCCGACTATCTCTATGTCACCGTCGGCACCGGGGTCGGCATGGGAGTGATCGTCGGCGGGCGTCCCGTCACCGGCATGATGCACCCGGAAGCCGGGCATATCCGCATCCGCCGCGACGCCGGGGACGATTTCGCCGGGGCCTGCCCGTTCCATGGCGACTGCCTCGAAGGGCTGGTGAGCGGCCCGGCGATCGCCGCGCGCTGCGGGCACGGCGCGCACCTGCTGGCGGCGGACGATCCGACGTGGCGCCATGTCGCCGATGCGCTGGGGGAAGCGTTCGCGATGCTGTTCCTCACCCTGTCGCCCGCGCGGATCATCGTCGGCGGCGGAGTCGGCTTGGGCCAGCCGCACGTCCTGCCGCTGGTGCGCGCGCGGACGGTGGCGGCGCTGGGCGGCTATCTCGGCTATGTCGATGCGGCGACGATCTCGGCGCAGATCGTCCCCGCCGCGCTGGGCGAGGAGGCGGGGCCGCTGGGCACGCTGGTGATGGCGCAGCAGTTGCTGAACACCGCATGATCGCGGGTGGCAGCGGCGCGCGGCGCTGCTAGGGTTCGCGCGATGAGCGAGCCCTCCGCCGATCCTTCCACCGCATCGCGCGGTACCCAGACGCTGATGCGCGGCCTCGATCTGGTGGAGGCGCTGCGCGACACGCCGCTGCGCGTCGCCGAACTGGCGCGGGTGCTGGGGCTGACGCGGACCACCACCCACCGGCTGGCGGCGGCGCTGGTGGAGCGCGGCTATGTCGCCCCGGCGGAGAAGGGCGCGCTGACCTTGGGGCCGATGCTGCTGCAACTGGGCTTCACGGCGCACCGCAGGATCGACATGGTGCGCGTCGCCCGCGCGCGGATGGAGGCGCTGTCCGCCGATACCGGGCTGTGCGTGTTCCTCGGGCGGCGCGAGGGCGACCATTCGCTCCACCTCGACCGTGCGGCGGGGCGGCAGCGGCTGGAGGTATCGACCCGCCCCGGCGACCGTCGCCCGGTGGCGCAGACGGGGCTGGGCAAGGCGCTGCTGTTCGACGAGGACAAGGCGACGCTGGCCGAACTGCACCGCGCCGCTGCGCCTGCGGCATCGGCGGCGGCGACCGCGGCCTGGGTCGCGGACATGCGCGCCAACGCCCGGCGGGGGCATGTCATCCATGACAGCGTCGGCAACGACGGCATCCGTTCGATCGCCGCGCCGATCCGCGACGTGACCGGCGGGATCGTGGCGGCGATCGGCATTCCGACCGCCGCGCAATATCTGACCGACGACAAGGTGGCGATCATCGGGCCGAAAGTGGCCGCCACCGCCGCCGCGATCAGCCGCGACCTGGGTTACGAATCGGACCCGCCGGTCCCGGTCGCGTGATTGTCCGCCCCGCCGGAGCCGCCGTGATAGTCCTTCAGGCTCTGCCCGCCGTCGAAGCGGCCTTCGTGCGCGTCGTCATGCGGATTGGGATAGGCCCCGCCCGATGATTCGCCGCCGCTCGGCGCGCGGTTGACCCCGTCGGGGGTTGCGGCGCCCTTGTGATCGGGCATCGCCTGATTGGGTTGCTTGTCGGCCATGGGAGCATCCTTCGCGTTGTGAGAAGCCGTTGCAACGCATGGGCTTACGCGAAGGATGCTCCTACCTTCCCTCCGTTCGTGTCGAGCGCGGTCGAGACACCGTTCGTCGCGCTACCGGCACGTCCCTCGACTTCGCTCGGGACGAACGGCGGGCAGGTTCACGCCACGGCGAAGCTGCCGTTCACCCCCTCCGCTTCCGCCGAGGGCGCGATCCAGATGCGGAAGCTGCCCGGTTCCAGCGTCGGGCGGTTGGCAGTGCCGATGAAGCGCAGGTCCGCCGCCTTCAGCACGAACTCGACCACCTTCGATTCACCCGGCGCCAGCGTCACGCGGGCATAGTCCTTCAGCTCGCGCACCGGGCGGGTGATGCTGGCGGCGACGTCATGGACGTAGAGCTGCACCACCTCGGTCGCGGCGAGCCTGCCGCTGTTGGTGACGCGCGCACGGACGGTCAGGCTGCCGTCCAGCGCCATCCGCCCGCCGCCCAGATCGAGGTCGCTGTACGCGATCCGGCCATAGGTGAGGCCATGCCCGAACGGGAACAGCGCGGCGTTGGGCCCTTCGCGATAGCGCGCCTTGTAGGTGGTGAGCGGTCCCGGCGGATTGGGCCGCCCGGTGGTCTTGTGCGCATAATAATAGGGCTGCTGCCCCGTCGCATAGGGAAAGCTGACCGGCAGGCGGGCGGAGGGCGCCATGTCGCCGAACAGGATGTCGGCGGTGGCAGGACCACTCTGCGAGCCGAGGAACCAGGTGACGAGGATCGCCCGCGCATCGAGCACCGGCTTTTCCAGCACCATCGCCCGCCCGTTGCGCAGCAGCACGACCGTCGGCTTGCCCGTCGCCAGCACCGCCTGCGCCAGATCGAGCTGGGCTTGGGGAATGCCGATATCGACGCGCGACTGCGCCTCGCCCGACATCGTCTGCGACTCGCCGATCGCCAGTACCACGATGTCGGCGACCGACGCCGCGCGCACCGCCGCATCGATCCCGCCGGGGATCGGATCGGTGATGCCGGAGCCGTCCACCGCGCTGACCATCGTCGGATCGCTGACCGCCGCCCGCACGCCGGTCAACAGGTCGACCGCCTCGGCATCCGATCCATAGACGTTCCAGGTGCCGATCAGCTCGCGCTGCCCCTGCACGAACGGACCGATCAGCGCGATGCGCTTGCCCGCCTTGGGCAGCGGCAGCAGGTCGCCGTCGTTCTTGAGCATCACGATCGACTTGGCACCCGCCTCGCGCGACAGTTTCAGATGCTCGGGCGTGCGCACCCGCGCCTTCTCGCGGCGGGGGTCGATGCGGCGGAACGGGTCGGCGAACAGGCCCAGCTGCACCTTCATCGCCAGCACGCGGCGCACCGCCTCGTCGAGCCGCGCCATCGGCACCTCGCCCTTCGCCACCAGATCGGGCAGGTGTTTGATATAGAAGCCCGACTGCATCGACATGTCGACCCCGGCCATGAACGCCAGCTTCGTCGCCTCACGCGCGTCGGCGGCGAAGCCGTGCGCGATCAGTTCCTCGTCGCCGGTATAGTCGGACACGACGACCCCGCCGAAGCCCCATTCCTTGCGCAGCACCTGATCGAGCAGCCACGGATTGGCGGTGGCGGGCACGCCCGACAGTTCGTTGAACGACGCCATCGTCGTCGGCGCGCCGGCGGCGAAGGCGGTCTGGAACGGCGGGAAATACACCTCGCGCAGCGTGCGTTCGGACACGTCGACCGTGTTATAGTCCAGCCCCGCCTCCGCCGCGCCATAGGCGGCGAAATGCTTGGCGCAGGCGGCGACCGCGTCGTCGGCGGTCAGCCCGCGCCGCCCCTGGAACCCGCGCACGCGCGCATCGGCCATGCGCTTGCCGAGCAGGATATCCTCTCCCGAACCCTCGATCCCCCGGCCCCAGCGCTGGTCGCGGGCGATGTCGACCATCGGCGCGAAGGTCCAGTCGATGCCCGCCGCCGACGCCTCGACCGCGGCGGCGCGGGCGGTCCGCTCGGCAAGGTCGGCATCGAAGCTGCCCGCCTCGGCCAGCGGCATCGGGAAGACGGTGCGAAAGCCGTGGATGATGTCGGCGGCGAACAGCAGCGGGATTTTTAGCCGCGCCTCGCGCATCGCGACGGTCTGCATCCGCCGCGCCATTTCCGCGCCGTTGCCGTTGAACACGCCGGTCAGCCTACCCGCGCGCACCTGCGCCAGCTGTTCGTCGAAGGTCGCGGTGGCGCTGATCGGGTTCAGCGCGTTGGCGGCACCGCCCGCCCAGGCGGCGGCCATCAGCGTCAGCTGCCCCGCCTTTTCCTCGACGGTCATCTGCCCGATCAGCGATTCGACCGATGCGGGCAACGTGCCCGGCGCCTGTGCCAGCAGGGCGCGCGCGGGCGATGCGCTCCACGCCGCCACCGCGCCTGCGCCCATCATCAGCGCGCGCCGCGAAATGCGGAAGTCTTCCATGCCATCCCCTCTGCTCTGTCGCCGCCAGCCTTAGCATCGGCTGCCCTGCGAATCTCGGTTGAACCGCGTTGTAGTTTCTTGTAACCGGTTACATCAAGAGCGATCGGCAGCAGGCCGACAGATTCGCCGCGACGACGCGGCGCAGGGAGTGGACGACGAAGGCGATGGCGAATGCCACCATCCGCGATGTAGCCCGGGCTGCGGACGTGTCCGTCGCGTCGGTGTCGCGCGTGCTCAACGGCCTGAACAACGTCCGCCCGGCCCTCCGCGAGAAGGTGGAGGCCGCCGCCGCGCAACTCGGCTATGTCCCGCATGCGGGCGCCCGCTCGCTCAGCCTCGCCCGGTCGAACGCGATCGGCGTGCTGCTGCCCGACCTGCACGGCGAATTCTTCTCCGAACTGCTGCGCGGCATGGACCGCGAGGCCTCCGCGCGCGGCCTGCAACTGCTGCTCTCCAACATGCATGCCGATCCGGCGCGTGCCGTAGAGGCGCTGCACACCATGCGCGGGCGGGTCGACGGGATGGTGGTGATGGCCCCGCATATCGATCCCGACCGGCTGGCCGGGCATATGCCCGGCGGCGTGCCCGCGATCCTCGTCAACTGCGCGCCGCACCACCTGCCCCGGCCCGAACTGCGCATCGACAATGTGCTGGGCGCGCGGATGATGGTCGAGCATCTGGTCGCCGCCGGGCGTCGCCGCATCCTGCATCTGGCGGGGCCGGTCGGCAACATCGACGCCGAGGAGCGCGTCGAGGGCTATCGCGCGGCGATGCGCGACGCCGGGCTGGAACCATGTGTCGAACGTGGAACCTTTCTCGAGGAATCGGGCGTTGCGCTGGCAGAACGACTGATCCGGGAGAGGAGCGGCATCGATGCGGTGTTCGCCGCCAACGACATGATGGCGATCGGCGTCCTCATGACGCTGCGCCGGGCGGGCGTCGCCGTGCCCGACGATATCGCCCTCGCCGGGTTCGACGACGTGCCGCTCGCCCGCCTGATCTCGCCCGCGCTCACCACGCTTCGCATCGACATCGCCCGTCTGGGCGAGCGTGCCGTCATCCGGCTGATCAACCTGATCGCCGGGGGCGAGGACCGCAATATCGAACATCGCGCACCGGTCCTGGTGGTGCGCGAAACCACCATATCCAGGGAAAACCCGGAACACCGGGTCGCAAGGGGAATGACAGCATGAGCAAATCCATCTTCCGCGCGGCGCTCGTCGCCGCGACGACGCTGGCGGGCGGCGCGGTGCTGCTGCCGGTGGCGGCACAGGCGCAGGTCGGGCAGGCATCGCTGCGCGGCACGATCACCTCGCCGCCGGGCAATGCCGTCACGTCGGTGACGATCGTCGAGGTCGCGACCGGCTATCGCCGCACCGCCACGCTCGACGCGAACGGCGCGTACAACTTCGCGTCGCTGCGCGCGGGCACCTATCGCCTCGAGATCCAGCTGACCAACGGCACGCGCAATTCGGACGAGTTCACGCTGCGCGTCGGGCAGACCGCCGGGCTGGACATCGACCTGTCGACCGCGACGGCGGCCCCCTCCCCCTCCGCCCAGACCGCGACCGGCGAGGATGTCGGCGCCGCGCCCACCACCGGCGGCCCCGCCACCACCGGCGAGGACGACGGCGGCAGCGACATCATCGTCACCGGCACCCGCATCCGCTCGCTGTCGGGCGGTCAGGTCGGCATCAACATCACCCAGCGGCTGATCGAGCAGCTGCCGCAGAACAACCGCAACTTCCTCGCCTTCGCCGATCTGGCGCCGGGCGTGCGCTTCATCGAGGAAGGCGCCAGCGGCCAGGCCCGTATCCAGGGCGGTGCGCAGCGCAGCAACTCGGTCAACGTCTTCATCGACGGCGTGAGCCAGAAGGATTACGTCCTGAAGAACGGCGTGACCGGCCAGGATTCGACGCCGGGCAACCCGTTCCCGCAGCTGGCGATCGGCGAATATCAGGTCCTGTCGTCCAACTACAAGGCGGAGTTCGACCAGGTCAGCTCGGTCGCGATCACCGCGACTACCAAGTCGGGCACCAACGAGTTCCACGGCGAGGGCTTCGTCGACTTCACCAACCAGGACCTGCGCGACTTCCGCCCGACCGAGCTGTTCCCGCGCCGCGTGGCGAAGGTGGATACCAAGGACATCCAGTACGGCGTGGCGCTGGGCGGCCCGATCGTGAAGGACGTGATGCACTTCTTCGTCAGCTACGAAGGCAAGCGGCAGGACCGCCCGGTCGACGTGCTGCCGGGCAACGGCGTCGACATCAACGTGCTGCCCGCCGACCTGCGCAGCCGCTTCGGCAACTTCACCAACACGTTCAACGAAGACCTCGTCTTCGGCAAGATCGACATCGTGCCGACCGCCGAGGATCTGATCGAGTTCACCGGCAAGTATCGCAAGGAAGGCGGCGACCAGCTCAACAGCGGCATCAACGCCTTCTCCACGCGCACGATCAATTCGGTCGAGGAACTGCGCGGCATGGCGCGGTGGCAGCATACCGCCGATTCGTGGATCAACGACTTCCGCGTATCCTATGAAGACGTGACATGGTCGCCGCAGCCCGCCGAACCGGGCATCAACCAGTTCTTCCAGCGGACCGAGCAGCGCGCGAGCGGCCCGGTGCGCATCGACCTGCTGCGCATCGGCGGCGGCACCAATTTCCAGGACAAGGGGCAGAAGGGCTGGACCGTCCAGAACGACTTCACCTGGACCGGGTTCGACAACCACACCTTCAAGGTGGGTGCCAAGGCCAAGTGGGTCACGCTCAACACGCTGGAACAGAATAACGTCAACGGCTCCTACACCTATGACGTGAACCTCAACAGCCCGACCGGCTTCCAGACCGACATCCCCTATCGCCTGCAATTCGGCGCGCCGAGCGGCTTCGGCAATTCGGTGATCGAATCGAAAAACTTCCAGTTCGGCATCTATGCGCAGGACGACTGGGACGTGACGAGCCGGCTGACGCTGAACATCGGCGTGCGCTGGGACTATGAACGCACCCCCGCCTTCCTCGACTTCGTGACGCCGCAGTCGAACCTGACCGCGATCTCGCCCGCGGTCTATCCGAACCTCCAGAACGCCGACTACAATATCAACGACTTCATCTCGACCGGGAACAACCGCAAGGCGTTCACCGGCGCGATCCAGCCGCGGCTGGGCTTCACCTACCGCTTCGACGAAGCGGGCCGGTTCACGATGTTCGGCGGCTATGGCCGGTCGTACGACCGCAACCAGTTCGACTTCCTGCAACAGGAGCTGTCGGTCGGCTCGTTCCAGCAGCGTACCTTCCTGTTCCAGGGCGCGAACCCGCTCAACCAGTGCACCCCGTCCGCGACCTGTATCCCGTGGAACCCGATCTACCTGACGGCGGAGGGTCGCGCACAGCTTGCCGCCAGCAGCACCGGCGGCGGGCGTGAGTTGCGCTTCATCAACAACGACCTGCGCATGCCCTATTCGGACCAGTTCTCGCTGGGCTTCCGCTCGCGCTTCAACCCGGTCGAGCTGGAAGTCGGCTATACCCACATCACCAGCCGCGACGGCTTCGTCTATCTGCTGGGCAACCGCCGTCCCGACGGGTCGTTCTTCGCGGCCGGGCCGACGGCGGCGGCGCCCACGCCGCAGTCGCCCTTCCCCTTCACCCCGCCGGGCTTCGGGTCGATCATCATCGGCGACAACGGGCTGAAGTCGGATGCGGACGCGGTGTACGTCAAGCTGACCAAGCCCTATTCGGCGACCTCGCCGTGGAGCCTCGACGCGACCTACACCTTCACCGAAGCCAGCGAGAACCGGCAGTTCGGCGAGACGTTCAGCCTCGATTTCCCGTCGATCGACGATTATCCGACGCTGCGTTCGGTGGGCGTTCCGCGCCACCGCTTCGTCGCGGCGGGCAGCGTCGATACCCCGATCGGGCTGACGCTGTCGGGCAAGTTCCAGATCGAATCCCCGCTGTATCAGGTCGCACCGCTCGATACGTCGACGCCGTTCCGGCGGACCTTCGTCGGTACGTTCCGCGAGAGCCTGGGCGACCAGTGGGGCCGTCGCCAGCTCGACGTGGCTGCGACGAAGTACATTCCGATCCGCTTCGTCAACGATACCGCGCGGATCCGCTTCCGCGTCGATATCATCAACCTGATGAACGACCGCAACTTCATCGATTTCAACAACAACCCGCGCGACAACAGCCGGACCGACGGCACGCAGTCCATCTATGGCGAGCGGTCGTCGTTCAGCATCGGCGGCAATCCGCCGCGCACGATCAAGCTGTCGGCGGGTTTCAACTTCTAACCAGCCCCCCCTTGCCGGAACGGGTGCCCCCTGCCCGTTCCGGCATTTTTCGTTCCCAACCGAAGGGCCAGCCCGTGATCGATCGCCGCCATTTCCTCCTTGCCGGCACCGCCGCGGTCCTTGCCGGTTGCGTGCATGCGGGCGGCACGGCCAGCGCCGCCGCGCCCGACCTGCTGACCGATATCCAGGAACGCGCGTTCCGCTTCTTCTGGGACACCACCGATCCCGCGACCGGCCTTGCGCCCGATCGCTGGCCGACGCCCAGCTTCGCCTCGATCGCCGCCGTCGGCTTCGCGCTGACCGCATACGGCGTCGGCGAGAAGTATGGCTGGATCACCCGCGATCAGGCGCGCGACCGCACGCTCGCCACGCTGGAGTTCTTCGCCAGGGCCCCGACCGGCCCCGCCGCGACCGGCACGTCGGGCTACAAGGGCTTCTTCTACCATTTCCTCGATGCGAAGACCGGCACCCGCTTCGGGCGGACCGAGCTGTCGACGATCGACACGTCGCTGCTGCTGGGCGGCGTGCTGTTCGCGCAGAGCTGGTTCGACCGCGCCGAGCCGAAGGAAGCGCGTATCCGCGATCTGGCGGAGCAACTCTATCGCGCGGTCGAATGGGACTGGATCGTGCCGCGCCCACCGTTCGTGTCGATGGGCTGGCATCCGGAGAGCGGCTTCATCCGTTCCGACTGGAACATCTATAACGAGGGGATGATCCTCTACGTGCTGGCCCTCGCCAGCCCGACGCATCCCCTGCCCCCGGCGACATGGGCCGCACTGACGAAGCAGTTCGACCGGAGCTGGGGCAATCGCTGGGGCGAACCGCACCTCCAGTTCGCACCGATGTTCGGCCACCAGTACAGCCATGTCTGGATCGATTTCCGCGGCATCCGCGACCCCTACATCGCATCCAAGGGCATCGACTATTTCGAGAACAGCCGCCGCGCGACCTATGCGCAGCGCGCCTATGCCAATGAAAATCCCGGCGGCAAGGTCGGCTACGGCGACGAGTGCTGGGGGCTGACCGCCTGCGACGGGCCGGGCGACTTCAAGGTCGTGATCGACGGGCGGGAGCGCGAATTCTTCAGCTATTCGGCGCGCGGCCCCGGCGAGCGCGACGACGGCACGATCGCGCCGACCGCCGCGCTCGGTTCGGTCGCCTTCGCGCCGGAGATCGTCGAGCCGATGATCGCGAAGCTGCACGCCCGCTACGGCGCGGGCGTCTACGACAAATACGGCTTCCTCGATTCGTTCAACCCGACGCTGACCCGCAGCGACCGGCCGCTCCGGCACGGCAAGATCGTGCCCGGTGTCGGCTGGGTCGACGGCGACTATCTCGGCATCGATCAGGGGCCGATCGTACTGATGATCGAGAACCGGCGGTCGGGCATGATCTGGGAGGTGATGCGGCGCAACCCGCACATCCGGCGCGGGCTGGCGCGGGCGGGCTTCACCGGCGGCTGGCTGGCGTGATGCTCGCCGCGCTGCTGGCCGCCGCCGCGCTGCAGGCGCAGCCGCTCGACCGGTTCGACGATGCGGCGGCGTGGGAGGCGGCATCGTCGGACGGGGTGACCGCGCGGTCGTCGGTCGCGGACGGCGCGTTGCGGCTCGACTATGACTTCGCGCAGGTATCGGGCTACGCCTTCGTCCGGCGGACGCTGCCGATCGTGTTTCCCGACCACTGGGAAATGCGGCTGAAGGTGCGCGGCAGCGGCGGGGTCAACGACCTGCAGATCAAGTTCACCGACGCCGACGGCACCAATGTCTGGTGGGTGGTGAAGCCCAGTTTCCGCCCGTCGGGCGAATGGCAGGAACTGCGCATCCGCCCGCGCGACGTGCAGTTCGCCTGGGGTCCGACGAGCGACAAGGCGCTGAAGGCGACGCAGGCGGTCGAGATCGTCGTCGTGCGCGGACGCGACGGCGGCGCGGGGCATGTCGAGCTGGACGACTGGACGTTCGAGACGCTGCCCCCGCCCCGCCCGCTGCCCGCCCCGGTCGCGAGCGATCCCAAGGCGATCGACGGCGACCGCACGACCGTGGCGAAGCGGCCGGTGACGATCGACTTCGGCGGTCCCCGCGAACTCGGCGGACTGGTGCTGCATTGGGCCGGGGCCGCCCCCGCCTATGCGATCGAGGCATCGGACGACCGCCGCCGCTGGCGCACGCTGCGCACCGTGACGGGGGGGGACGGCGGCAGCGACCCCGTGGCGCTGCCGGATACCGAGACGCGCTACCTGCGCATCACCGGCGCGACCGGGCTGGCCGAAGTCGAGGTCAAGGACCGCGCTTGGGCGGAAACGCCCAACGCCTTTGTCACCGCGCTGGCGAAGCAGGCCCCGCGCGGCAGTTTCCCGCGCGGCTTCACCGAACAGAGCTACTGGACGCTCGTCGCGAACGACGGCGGCGGCGCCAGCGGGCTGATCGGCGAGGACGGCGCGATCGAGGTCGCCAAGGGCGGATTCTCGATCGAACCCTTTGTCGTGGACGGCGGGCGGACCGTCGCATGGTCCGATGTGGCGACGACGCACCGGCTGGAGGACGGCTATCTGCCGATGCCCCATGCCGAGTGGCGCAGCGACGGCTGGACACTCGATACGCAGCTGTTCGCCGATGCCGCGACTGACCGGCTGATGGCGCGCTGGACGCTGGTCAACACGGGCACCACGCCGCGCACGCTGCGGCTGGTGCTGGCGGTGCGGCCGTTCCAGGTGAACCCGCCCGCGCAGTTCCTCAGCCAGTTGGGCGGGGTCAGCCGGATCGAATCGATCGGCTGGGACGGCACCGCGATGGCGGTGACGACGCCCGGCGCGATCCCCGGCGATCCCGCGACCACGCGGCGGCTGTACCCGCTGGCGAAGCCCGATGCGGCATGGGCGACGCCGTTCGATCGCGGCGCGCTGGCATTGCCGGCACTGCCGACGGCAGCCGCGCAGGTGAGCGACCCCACGGCGCTGGCCTCGGGCGGGATCGCCTATGACGTGACGCTGGCCCCCGGCGCGCGCTGGTCGACGGCGATGGCGATCGGCGGCGATGCGGCGATTACCCCGGCGCAGTTCGATGCCGCGCACGCCGCCACCGCCGCGCGCTGGCGCCAGACGCTGGGCGCGGTGACGATGACCGTGCCGGAGACGAAGCGCGCGGTGGCCGATACGGTCAAGTCCGCGCTGGCGCAGGTGCTGATGAGCCGCGACGGCCCCGCGCTCAAACCCGGCACGCGCTCCTACGACCGCAGCTGGATCCGCGACGGCGCGATGATGACCGAGACGATGCTGCGCATGGGTGTTGTGGCACCCGGCCGGGCCTTCGCCGACTGGTACGGGCCGAAGATCTTCGCGAACGGCAAGGTGCCGTGCTGCGTCGATGCGCGCGGCCCCGATCCGGTGCCCGAGAACGACAGCCACGGGCAGTACATCCACCTCGTCACCGACCTGTATCGCTATACCGGCGACAAGGCGGCGCTGGCGCGCGACTGGCCGAAGCTGGACGCGGCGCGGCGCTATATGGAAAGCCTCGCGCAATCGGAGCGGACCGACGCGAACCGGACGCCGGAGCGGCGGATGCTCTATGGCCTGATGCCGCCGTCGATCAGCCACGAGGGCTATTCGGCCAAGGCGCAGTACAGCCTGTGGGACGATTTCTGGGCGCTGACCGGCTACAAGGACGCCGCCTATGCCGCGCGCGTACTGAACCGGCCCGAGGCGGCGGAGATCGCGGCGCAGCGCGACCGGTTCCAGGCCGATCTGCATGCCGCCATCGCCGCGGCGGTCCGGCACTGGAAGATCGACTATATCCCCGGCGCGACCAGCATGGGCGATTTCGACGCGACCTCGACCACCATGGCGCTCGACCCGGCGGGAGAGCAGGCACGGCTCGACCCGGTCCTGCTCGCCCACACGTTCGACCGGCAATGGCGGCGGGTGATCGCCCGACCGGTCGGCAGCGACTGGACCGACTACACCCCGTATGAACTGCGCAACGTGTCGGCGATGGTGCGGCTGGGCCGGCGCGACCGGGCGAACCGGATGCTGGATTTCTACATGGGCGACCGGCGGCCCGGCGGCTGGAACGGCTGGGCCGAGGTCGTCGGGCGATCCCCACGCGACATCCGCTTCCTCGGCGACCTGCCGCATGCGTGGGTCGCATCGGACTTCATCCGCGCCGCGCTCGACCTGTTCGCCCATGTCGATCAGGACCGCCAAGCGATCGTGCTCGGCGGCGGGCTGGACGACGACTGGCTGGCCGGGAACGGATCGGACGTGAAGGGCCTGCGCACCCCCTATGGCACCGTCGATCTGGCGATGCGCAGCGACGGCGACCGGGTGCTCGCCACCATCGGCGGCGGGGCGATGCCGCCGGGCGGGTTCGTGCTGCGCTGGCCGCTGGCGGGCCGGGCGAAGCGCGCGACGATCGACGGCAGGCCGGTGCCGATCGACGGCGATACCGTGCGAGTCCCGGCACGCGCGGGACGGATCGCCGTCGTGATGGAACGCTAGCCACCGCAACTCGTTACGCCTGCGCGTCGTATACCAAGACGGAACGGCGCGAAGGGGGAACATGGGGCGGCCACGGGTCTGGATCGGGATATCGGCGTGCATCGCGCTGGCGGCGTGCAACCGCCATCAATCGGCGCTGTCGGTGTTCGGCGAGGAGGCGGCGACCGTCCGTCACCTGACCGTGGTGATGCTGATCGGCGCGGTGGTGATCGCCGCCGGGGTCGCCGGGCTGATGATCGCCGCCGTCCGTGCGCCGGAGGGCCGACTGACCCTGTCCGGGGGCATGCGGATGGTCGGCTGGCTGGGCGGCTTCGTGCCGGTCGTGGTGCTGCTCGGCCTGCTGCTCTACAGCCTGCCCGCGATGCGTCCGTTGCCGGTGGCGGCGGGCGACCTGCGCATCGCGGTGGAGGGCGAGCAATTCTGGTGGCGCGTCCGCTACCAGCCGCCGGGCGGCACCCCCGTAGAGAGCGCCAACGAAGTGCGGATTCCGGTCGGTCGCACCGTGCAGTTCGACCTGACCGCAGGCGACGTGATCCACAGCTTCTGGATTCCCGGCCTCGCGGGCAAGATGGACATGATCCCCGGCCGCACCAACCGGCTGGTGGTGCGCGCGACCAGGGCAGGCAAGTTCCGCGGCGTCTGCACCGAATTCTGCGGGCTGAGCCACGCGCTGATGGCGTTCGACGTGGTGGCGATGGAGCCCGCCGCGTTCGACGCATGGCTCGCGGCAGAAGCACGCCCCGCCCCCGCGCCACCTGGCGGCAGCGTCGCGGCGGCAGGCGCACGGGCTTTCGTCGCCGAGGGCTGCGCCGGATGCCATGCGATTGCGGGCACTGCCGCGAAGGCCCGGATCGCGCCCGACCTCACCCACTTCGCCAGCCGGACCTCGCTGGGCGCGGGTACGCAGCCGATGACCCGCGACGCGCTCGTCCGCTTCATCCTGAACGCGCCCGCCGTGAAGCCCGGCGCGCGGATGCCCGCCTACACCCATCTCCCGCGCGAAGAGGCACAGGCCATCGCCGCCTATCTGGAAAGCCTGAAATGAGCCTGCACGCGCAAGACGATCCCGCGCTCCGCGCCGCGCAGGAAGAACGGCTGCGCGCGGTATGGAAGGCGCCGCAGGGCATCTTCCTGCGCTGGACCGACTGCAACAACAACCGCGTCGGCGCGTGGTACACGCTGACCGCGTTCGGCTTCATGCTGTTCGCGGGCGTGCTGGCACTCGTCATGCGCACGCAGCTGGCGGTGCCCGACAACGATCTCGTGTCGGCGAACAGCTTCAACCAGCTGTTCACGCTGCA
This sequence comes from Sphingomonas silueang, assembly GCF_040049155.1. Classification (NCBI taxonomy): domain Bacteria; kingdom Pseudomonadati; phylum Pseudomonadota; class Alphaproteobacteria; order Sphingomonadales; family Sphingomonadaceae; genus Sphingomonas; species Sphingomonas silueang. The sequence goes on along the minus strand of NZ_JBDZDK010000003.1, from coordinate 81,278 downwards.
CGGTTCGATGATGATGTTCCTGTTCGCCGTGCCGATGTTCGAGGCGGTGTCGATCATCCTGCTGCCGCAGTTGCTGGGTGCGCGCGACCTGCCGTTTCCGCGTCTGTCCGCCTTCGGATACTGGTCGTTCCTGCTGGGCGGGGTATTCGTCGGCGGATCGATCTTCTTCAACGTCGCGCCCGACGGCGGCTGGTTCATGTATCCGCCGCTCACCACCCGCACCGACCTGTCGGGACTGGGCGCCGACATCTGGATGCTGGGCCTGAGCTTCATCGAGGTGTCGTCGGTGGCCGCCGCCGTCGAGCTGATCGTCGGCGTGCTGAAATGCCGCCCGCCCGGCATGCGGCTGAACCTGATGCCGCTCTACGCCTGGTACATCCTCGTCGTCGCGGTGATGATCCTGTTCGCCTTTCCCCCGCTGATCGCGGGCGACGTGCTGTTCGAGATGGAGCGGCTGCTGAACTGGCCGTTCTTCGATGCGGCGCGCGGCGGCGATCCGCTGCTGTGGCAGCACCTGTTCTGGATCTTCGGCCATCCGGAGGTCTATATCGTCTTCCTGCCGTCGATCGCGCTGTTCGCGATGATGATCCCGACGTTCGCGCAGCGCCACCTGCTCGGCTATCCGTGGATCGTGCTGGCGGCAGTCGGCACCGCCTTCCTGTCGTTCGGCCTGTGGGTCCACCACATGTTCGCGACCGGCCTGCCCAAGATCAGCCTCGCCTTCTTCTCCGCCGCGTCCGAAGCGGTGGCGATCCCGACCGGCATCCAGATCTTCGCGTTCATCGCCACGCTATGGGCGGGCAAGGTCAAATGGTCGACACCGTTGCTCTATGCCAGCGGGTCGCTGGCCATCTTCGTGATCGGCGGCCTCACCGGCGTGATGGTCGCAATCGCGCCGTTCGACTGGCAGGCGCACGACACCTATTTCGTCGTCGCGCACCTGCATTACGTGCTGATCGGCGGCACGCTGCTGCCGCTGTTCGGCGGGCTGTACTATTACTGGCCGCTGATAACGGGGAAAAAGCTGTCCGACCGGATGGGGCGCACCGCCTTCTGGGTGTTGTTCGTCGGGGCGAACCTCACCTTCTTCCCGATGCATTTCAGCGGGTTGTTCGGCATGCCGCGGCGGGTGTTCACTTACCCCGCCGAACTGGGCATCGGCTGGCTGAACCTTGCCTCCACCTGCGGTGCCTATCTGTTCGCGCTCGGCACGCTCATCATCTGCATCGACCTCGCCCGCTCGCCGTGGCGGGCCAAGGCGCCGCGCAACCCGTGGAACGCGGGCACGCTCGAATGGCTGGCGCATCCGGACGACGAGGATTGGGGCATCCGCTCGGTCCCGCTGATCGAGGGGCGCTATCCGATCTGGGACCAGAAGGATTTCGTGAAGAAGGTCGACGAGGGTCGCTTCTTCCTGCCCGATGCCGAGGAAGGACGGCGCGAGACGATCGTCACCACCGTGCTCGACGCACGCCCGCTCTATGTCGTGCGCCTCGGCACGCCGAGCTGGGTGCCGATGCTGACCGCGATCGCGCTGGGCAGCGTGTTCATCCTGACGACCTATCACCTCTACTGGTGGTCGCTGGCCGGGGCGATCGCGACGCTGGGGTTCGTGCTCTACTGGCTGTGGACCGGCACCGCGGAGATTCCGGAGAAGGAGTGCAAGCCGATCGGCCACGGCATCGAGCTGCCGCTCTATGTCTCCGGATCGGCGGCGCCCGGCTGGTGGGCGATGTTCATCACGATGATGGCCGACGCGACCGCCTTTTCCGGCCTCGTCTTCGGCTATTATTTCTTCTGGACGGTACATCCCGAATTCCCGCCCTCGGGACCGGGGATGGACGGGCCGGGCGCCTTCTGGCCGATGGTGGCGCTGGGCCTTGCCGCGCTGAGCTGGGGTGCGACGGTCGCGGCGCGCGGGCTGAACCGGCGCGGCGGCGTGGGTGCGGCACGGTTGCTGCTGGGCATCGGCATCGCCGCCAGCCTTGCCGGGATCTGGGCGGGATTGCAGGGGCCGCTGACCACCGGGCTCGATCCCGAGCTGCACAGCTATCCCGCGATCGTGTGGGTGCTGGTGATCTGGACCACCGCGCACGCCGGGGTCGGGGCGATCATGCAGGGCTATACGCTGGCGCGCAGCATCGCCGGGCGGATGACGCCGCGCCATGACGCCGATCTGCGCAACATCACCGTCTACCAGCATTTCATGGCACTGACCGCCGTCGTCACCTATGCGACGATCGGCCTGTTCCCGGGGGTCGCATGAAGCACGGGCTGCACGGCATGGTGGGGCGGCTGAAGGTCACGCTCTGGTCGCTGATCGTCCCGCCGACGGTGTGGGCGGTGCATTTCCTCTTCTCCTATCTCTGGGCGGCGATCCATTGCGCGAAGGTCGGCGGTTTTCCGCGTCTCCCCATTCTCTACGCGGTCGGCACCGTCGCCGCGCTGGCGATCATCCTCGCGTCGGGGATCGTCGCGCATCTCCAGTCGCGAGTGCCGGGCGACGACCCCCCGCACAAGGAGAGCACCGACCGCGACCGCATCCGCTTCCTCGCCTTCTCGACCGTGCTGCTGGCGGCGCTGAGCTTCGTCGGCGTGATCTTCACCGCCGCGCCGGTGCTGTTCCTGACGGATTGCCGGTGAGGCGCTGGGCGCTCCTGACCGGGCTGACGCTGCTGCCGGTCGGGTGGTTCGCCGCCGCGCAGGCTGGGATGGTCGGCCACATGGCGGGCCATATGATCGCGGTCGCCGTCGCCGCACCGCTGATCGCGATCGGACTGATGGACGGCCGCCATGATCCGGCGCGGCGCTGGCCCGGAATCGTCACCCCGCTCGCCATGTCGCTGGTCGAACTGGTGACGGTATGGGGCTGGCACCTGCCCGCGCTGCGCATGCTCGCCGATACGTCGCAGCTGGCGATGGTGATCGAGCAGGCGTGCTTTCTCATCGCCGGGCTGCTGCTGTGGAGCGCGGTGCTCGGCACCGGGCGGGATCGGCGCGCGGGCGGGGTCGGCGCGCTGCTGCTGACCTCGATGCACATGACCCTGCTCGGCGCGCTGATCGGCCTTGCCCCGCGTCCGCTCTATCCGGCGATGGCCCACGGCATGCACGATGCGCTGGCCGACCAGCAGCTGGGTGGCGTCGTCATGCTGATGGTCGGCGCGGCCAGCTATTTTCTCGGCGGGCTGGCGGTGCTGGCAACGCTGCTCAGGCAACCGGAGCCGCAACCATGACCATCCGCCTGACGTGGAAGCGCGTGATCGTCACGCTGCTGGGGCTGTTCGCGCTCGGCATGGCCTATGCGTGGTCGGGGCTGTTCAACGTCGCCGCGTCGTCGGGGCATTGGGCGGTGACCGACTGGTTCCTGCACTGGGTCATGCGCAATTCGGTGCAGACCCGCGCGGCGCTGAGCGTGCCCGACGAAGCGTCGGATGCGAGCGGGCTGGTCAGCGCGGCGGGCTATTACGCCACGTCCTGCGCATCGTGCCACGGCGCACCGGGTGTCCGCCCGCTGCCGCTGATGCAGCAGGCGACGCCGCCTGCGCCGGACCTCGCGAAGAACGCGAAGGAATGGACCGACAAGCAGCTCTACTGGATCCTCGAACATGGCGTGAAGTTCAGCGGCATGCCCGCATGGGCCGCGAAGGACCGCCCGGACGAGGTGAAGCGGATGGTCGCGTTCGTCCGCCTGCTGCCGACGATGACGCCGCAGCAATATCGCCTGCTCGCCGGGAGCAACGCGCAGGGGTTCGGTGCCGCCAACGGCCGGTTCGACAGTTGCGCGGGCTGCCATGGGCCAGACGGCCTCGGCCGCGGGCAGAAGGATATTCCGGTGCTGGCCGGGCAGAACCCCGCCTATCTCGCCGCCGCGCTGGAAGCCTATGCCACCGGGCGTCGCCAGAGCGCAGTGATGGGCAATGCCGCCGCGCAACTGACGCCGGAAGAGCGGGTGGACCTCGCCCGCCGCTTCGCCGCGATGCCGAACGGAATCGGCGGGGCGGGGCGTCCTGCCCGCGATGCCGAAGCGCTGGCGATCGTCGAACGCGGCCTGCCGCGCGAGCAACTGCCCGCCTGTCGCAGCTGCCACCTGCCCGGCGTCGCCAACCGCTATCCGGTGATCGACGGGCAGCGCGCGGCCTATATCGCGCAGCGGTTGCGCCACTGGCGCGGCGAGAAGGAAGTGGTCGACGCGCGCAAGGATCAAGCGACGATGCCGGTGATCGCGCGGCGCATCCCCGAGGACATGATCGACCGGGTGGCGCGGGTGCTGGCGGGGGAATAAGCCCCCACGCCCCCCTCGACTGGCGCGGCTGAGGCGTTAGAGCGTGTTCAGGCTGGGTAGAGGCATCGTGACGGAGCCGATTTTGGTTCAGGGCAAGAAGCGAGGAGCGGAGCGATGCTATGGCATCGTGACCGACGAGCGACGCCGCGCTGGGCCAAAATCGGCCCGCCGCTTCGCGGTTGCCCTGTCGCGCCCGCCGGCTGCGTCGGGGTGCCCCGCAAAGTATTACTTTGCGGGGGCCCGGCTGCGCGCCTTGCAGGTAGCCCCGCTACCTGCTGCACCACGCTCCTTGCCGGACGAACACGACAGGGCAATCACGATGCCTCTACCCAGCCTGAACACGCTCTAGGGTCGGGTCGACCATGGCGCAACGACCCCTTTCTCCCGGCCCCGCCGCGATCGATCCGGCGGTCCTGCTGCGCGCCTATGCCGCGGGCATCTTTCCGATGGCCGACGATCGCGATGCCCCCGATATCTACTGGGTCGAGCCGAAATATCGCGGCATCCTGCCGTTGGAGGGGTTCCACCTGTCGCGCTCGCTGCGCAAGCTGATCGTGCGCGATCGCTATCGCGTCACCGCCGACCGGGCCTTCGCCGACATCATCCGCCTGTGCGCCGAATCCGCCGCCGACCGGCCCGACACCTGGATCAACGCGGCGATCGAAGCCGCCTTCCTCCGCCTCCACGCCATGGGCCATGCCCATTCGATCGAGGTGTGGGACGGCGACCGGCTGGCGGGCGGGCTCTACGGCCTCGCCCTCGGCGGCGCGTTCTTCGGCGAGAGCATGGTCAGCCGCGCGCCGAGCGCATCGAAGGTCGCGCTGGCATGGCTGGTCGCGCGGTTGCGCGTCGGCGGGTTCCGCCTGCTCGACTGCCAGTTCCAGACCGCGCATCTGGCGACGATGGGCGCAGTAGAGATTCCGCGCGCGCGTTATTCGGCGCTGTTGGCGGGGGCGCTGGGTTCGGACGGGGCCGGTTCGGACGGCGCAGCAGTCGCCGATTTCGGCGCGCTCGAGCGGCGCGCCGCCGGTGCGTCGGTGGCAGCGCCTCCGACCGATACCGTGTCCGGTCCCTTGTCCGGGAAGGACATCGTGCAGCTCTTGGGCCACACGTCATAGATCGGGTGCGGCACGACGTTGAGCGCCGGACGCTCCTTGAACAGCCAGCCCGAGAACGCCCGCCGCCACTTCGCGTCCGCGCCGCGCACGTCGAGTTGCACGAACGCGCCGGTATATTGCTCCTGCTCCCACGGCGCGGTGCGCTCGCACGCGCGCAGGCGGACGACGACATCGCCGATCCGCACCCCCTGTCCGGGGCGCAGCGTCAGGTCGCGGGTTTCGCCGTTGCGCTTGTTGAGCAGCCCGACCACCGCGACGCGCTGCGCCATCGGGGTGGCACCCGCTAGCAGCTTTTCATCCAGTCCGGTATCGACGCTGACGACTTCCGCCGCCTGTCCGGTGCGTGGGCGGGTGGCATCGGGCACCGTGGCTTCCGCCGCGACCGGGGCGTCGGCGGTGGAGCGATCCTGCCATTTCTGCCAGCCGAACCAGCCGAGCACCGCGACCAGCAGCGCGATCCCCAGCCCCGCCAGCCGGCGGCGGGCGTTCACGCCTCGGGGCTCCACGCCTCATAGTCGCCGGTGGCGCGGACGCGCGCGCCGCCCTTGTCCAGCACGCCGGGCGGGCGATAGGCGAGCGCGGTGCCGGTCTGGTTCTCGATCGGCGGCTGCTGCCACTGGCGCACCGGCGGCAGCGATTCGTCGGGCGTTCCCTCGATCTGGTGGTGCAGCCAGCTGAACCAGTCGGGCGGCACCCGGCTGGCATCGTTCGATCCCGCATAGATCACCCAGCGGCGCGGACGCCCCGCGGTATCCCGCCCGCCTTCGTAATAGGCGTTGCCGAGATGGTCGGTGCCGACCTGCTTCTTGCCGCGCAGGCCCATCCAGGTGCCGAAGGTGGCACCGTTCCACCAGGTGAAGATGTTCGCGAAGATACCCATGGCCGTCCGCTTAGCGCCCCGCCGCCGACACGACAATGGGGCGGTTCATTTCCACGTCACCTTGTCGCCCGCGGCGATACCCAGTTCGGCGCTGCGCCCGCCCGCCAGTTCGAGCACCGCCGACACCGGCTCGCCCGATGCGACCGGGGTTTCGCTGAACGGCACCGTATTCTCCGCGATCGTCGCGATCGTGCCGTCGGGTCGGATGAACAGGATGTCGAGCGGGCTCGGCGTGTTCTTCATCCAGAAGCTGGCGGCCTTCGGCGGACCGCCGCCCGGCGGATAGGGCGCGAAGAGCATGCCGCCGTCCGCCGGAATCGCGGTGCGGTACATCAGCCCCTGCTGCTGCTGCGCCTCGCTGGCGGCGACATCGACGTTGAAGCGATGCGCCGGTCCGGCGGCGGTCGCGATCGTCACCTCGGTCCGCGCCGGTTCGCCGCTCGCGGTCGAATCATTGCCGGGGGCGCTTCCCTGGCACCCGCCCAGCGTCGCCAGCAGCGCGCACGCCGCCAGACCCGCCAATCCTCGCATCGTCACGCCGTCACTCGCCCTTTTCGACCACTACCGCCAACGGGCCCTTCTGCCCCTCGACGATGCGGGCGACAAGCCGCTGCTCGGGATCGACCTCCTCGATCCCGCCGCGCCGCAGGGTCTCCATATGGACGAACACGTCGCCCGGCCTGCCGGTGCGGATGAGGAAACCATAGCCCTTCAGGCGGTTGAACCATTTGACCGTCACCGGCTCGAACGGTCCCGCCTGATCGGCCAGCGCAGCACGCTCGGCCCGTTCGGGCGCGCGGCGCACCGGCTCGACGGCGTTGGTGAGATCGATGTCGAGGATTTCGGTCGCCTGCATCCCCCGCGCGCGGCGCACCGCATGACAGGTTATCCGCGCCCCTTCGGGCAGGGTGCGGCGACCATGATCCTGCAATACCGAGAAATGGACGAGCACGTCGCCGACGTCCGCATCGTCGGACACGACGAAGCCGAAGCCGCGCGTGACGTCGAACCATTTGACGACACCCGCGACCAGCACGACATGCTCGTCGTCCCCGGGAACGGCCATGGTCCGGCCCGAAACGACCGAGAATTCGTCGCTGACTTGTCGTGCCTCCGCGCGCATGTATTCGCAATCCCCCTCGACCCTTTGTATCACGATGTTTCGTGAAGGCGACGATTTCTTTGCACTTAGGTGTAATCGTCGGGCGGCGCTTCGATGTCGACGGGGTCGAGCGACAGGATTCGCCGGGCGAGCGCCGGGGCATGCCCCGCGCGCACCATCGCCGCGACCTGCTTCTCGCGCGCGGGGCGTTCGACCGCCGCCGGTCCGAACGGGCCGATCCGCCGCCGCCGGGCGAACGCCATCGCGACGGCCCACGCCGTGCCGTCGATATCCTCGTCCAGTGCGGCGCTGTCCGCCTGCGCGACACCGGCATGGCGCAGCGCGTCGCGCACCCGGCGCGGACCCAGCCCGCGCCGCGCCATCGCCGCCGCCTTGCCCTCGGCAAAGGCTGCGTCGTCGATATAGCGCAGTTCGACCATGCGATCGGCCAGCGCGGCGGGATCGACCGCCCCCGCCTGCCCCCGCTCGCGCAGCTTGCGGCGCAGGTAATCGACCAGTTTCGCCCGCGTCGTCGCGAACCGCTCGACATAGCGCAGCGCGAGGCGTTCGAGCGCCTGCTGGTCGAGCGGCGGCGGCGGGCGGCGGGGTTCGCGGGGCATGCGCCATGTTTGTGCCACACTGGCCGATGATTTTGCAAAGCGACTGTGCCGCGCGGCCGGTTGTCGCTATGGCGATCCGCTTGGGAGCCGCGTGTTGCCCGTAATCGGTGCCGTGAGTTGGACGAGAATGACGACGAATATTGCAGTATCCCCCGCAGCAGCGCCGGTGGCGACGCCGACCGTCGACCCGCTTCCCCGCCGCTTCGCCGATTTCGCGACGCTGGGCGAGGCGATGGATTATGCCGCCACCGGCGCGCGCGGGCTGAACTTCCATGATGCGCGCGGCACGCTGAAGCGACCCTATCCGTTCCGCGAGATGCGCGAGGATGCGATCGCGCAGGCGCACCGGCTGATCGCGCACGGCGTCCGCCCGAAGGACCGCATCGCGCTGATCGCCGAGACGGGGCCGGAATTCGCCGCGCTGTTCTTCGGCGTCGTCTATGCCGGGGCATGGCCGGTGCCGCTGCCGCTGCCCACCTCGTTCGGCGGGCGCGAGGCCTATGTCGAGCAGTTGCGCGTGCAGCTGGCCAGCTGCGATCCCAAAACGCTGTTCTACCCGGCCGAACTCGAAGCGATGGCCGGTGAAGCCGCGCGGGTCGCGGGCGTCGAGGGGATCGACTGGGAGCGCTTCTCGACCACCGACGCACCGGCGGCGGAGCTGCCGCAGGCCGACACCGACGACATCTGCTACCTGCAATATTCCAGCGGCTCGACCCGCTTTCCGCACGGGACCGAGATCACCCATGCCGCGCTGCTGAACAACCTGTCGGCGCACAGCCACGGCATGCAGCTGGTCGGCGAGGATCGCTGCATCTCGTGGCTGCCGTGGTATCACGACATGGGGCTGGTCGGCTGCTTCCTGTCGGTGGTCGCCAACCAGGTTTCGACCGATTATCTCAAGACCGAGGATTTCGCGCGCCGTCCGCTCGCGTGGCTCGACCTCATCACCCGCAACGAGGGGAATTCCATCTCCTATTCGCCGACCTTCGGCTACGACATCTGCGCAAGGCGGATGTCGAGCCAGACCAAGGCGGCGGACCGGTTCGACCTGTCGCGCTGGCGGCTGGCGGGCAACGGCGCGGACATGATCCGGCCCGACGTGATGCAGTCGTTCGTCGACGCCTTTGCCGACGCGGGGTTCAAGGCATCGGCCTTCCTCCCCTCCTACGGCCTTGCCGAGGCGACGCTGGCGGTGGCGATCATGCCGCCGGGCGAAGGGATCATCGTCGAGCTGGTCGAGGAAACCGAACTGTCCGGCCATGCGGGCCGCGAGGACCGGCCGCAGCGCTATCGCGCGATCGTCAACTGCGGCAAGCCGGTCAAGGATATGACCGTCGAAATCCGCGAGGAGGACGGCACCCCCCTGCCCGAACGCGCGATCGGCAAGCTGTGGTGCCGCGGCCCCTCGCTGATGACGGGCTATTTCCGCGATCCCGAAGCGACCGCCGCCTGCATGGTCGACGGCTGGCTCGACACCGGCGACATGGCCTATATGTCCGACGGTTACGTCTATATCGTCGGCCGTGCCAAGGACATGATCATCGTCAACGGCAAGAACCACTGGCCGCAGGACATCGAATGGGCGGTGGAGCAGCTGCCCGGCTTCAAGGCGGGCGACATCGCCGCCTTCGCGATCACCACGCCGGGCGGCGAGGAAACCCCGGCGGTGCTGGTCCAGTGCCGTGCATCGGACGAGGGCGAGCGCCAGCGACTGCGCGAGGAGATTCGCGAGCGGGTGCGATCGGTCACGGGCATGAACTGCGTGATCGAACTGGTCCCGCCGCGCACCCTGCCGCGCACCTCTTCGGGCAAGCTCAGCCGGGCGAAGGCGCGCAAGCTGTATCTGGACGGCGAGATCAAGCCCTATGCGATCGCCGCCTGATCCAGCGCGCGGGGCATTTTTCGCTGTCCTACACCCCGCGCGATCGATACAAGCAACAAACGGCCTTGCCCTTCCGGTTCTACCGGGATAGAGGCCGCCTCCGCACACGAGTGTAGCTCAGCTGGTAGAGCATCGGTCTCCAAAACCGAGGGCCGGGGGTTCGAATCCCTCCACTCGTGCCAGCGCACTCGCGCGCCCAACCTTCAGGACGCCGACGATGTTCCGTGCGCTGTACGACTGGACGCTCCGCCTTGCGAACCACCGCCATGCGGTGCGCAGCCTTGCCGTCGTATCCTTTTGCGAAAGCTCGTTCTTTCCGATCCCGCCCGATGTCGTGCTGGTGCCGGTCATCCTGCAGCACCGCACCCGCGCGTACCAGATCGCGGCGATCTGCACGATCGCGTCGGTGCTCGGCGGGATCGTGGGCTACGGGATCGGCTATTTCCTGTGGGACACGATCGGGCGCTGGGTGATCGACCTGTACGGATTGCAGGACAAGGCCGCCGCGTTCCAGGCGTCGTTCGCCAAATACGGCGCGGCGATCATCCTGCTGAAGGGCCTCACCCCGATCCCGTTCAAGCTGGTGACGATCGCCTCGGGCCTCGCCAAGTTCAATTTCGGGCTGTTCGTGCTGACCGCCGCGATCACGCGGGCGTTCCGCTTCTTCCTGATCGCCTTCCTGCTCAAGCGCTATGGCCAGCCGGTGCAGAAGTTCATCGAGGAGCGGCTGACGCTGATCGGCACGCTGGTGGTGGTGGCGCTGGTCGGCGGGTTCGTCGTCGTCGGCATGTTGTAACCGTTTCGGATACGATACTGGCAATTCGTACACTATTCCGGGTATAGCCTTCGCCGCTGCATGCGCCCGCATGCGGTTGTTGGGGGATATATTCATGCGTTTCATGTCGCTCGCCGCGATCGCGGCGGCAGTTTTCGTCGTGCAACCGGCCGTCGCGCAGGATGCGCCGCCGGTCGAACCGCCGGTCGCGCCCGACGTACCGGGCAAGGACCCGCTGACCGGCCTGCGGGTCGAGGCGGCGGCGGGGTATGACCGGCTCGAAGCCTATTACATCGAGGACGACACGAAATATTACGACGGGGCCAACGGCATCCGCTATGGCTCTGAAATCGGCTATGATTTCGCGATCGGCAGCGTCGTGGCGGGGGCCTATGCGTCGTACACCGGGTCGAGCGTCGACCGGTGCGACGACCTCGACGTGTTCGTGCTGTGCCAGCAGGCGGGCAACGAGATCGCGGTCGGCGGGCGCGTCGGCGGACGGATCGGCTATGCGTCGCAGCTCTATGCGAAGCTCGGCTATTCGCAGCTGACGCTGAACCTGTCGGCGGCGGGCACCGCGTTCGAGGAGACGTATCGCGGCGTGCAGTACGGCATCGGCGGCGAGTACGGCATCGGCAACGGCGCGTATCTGAAGGCCGAGGTGATCGGCTCCAGCTTCGGCACCGGCGACACCATCTACGAAGACCTGAACTTCGAGCGGCGCAGCGTCACGGTCGGCCTCGGCTACCGGTTCTGATCCGCCGCGCGGGGGCGAGCGGCGCGACGCTCCCCCCGCGCGCTTGCGCTGCCGGTGGTTCGTCGCTAGATACCATGCCCAATCCGACAGCGTGGATGGGCCGCGCCGGTTTCCTTCGGAAGGAACCGGTCGGGGTCTTGTGCCCCGCTGCGGTCGACACAGTAACGAGGATGGGCGCGTGGCCAAGGTTTCCCCAGTCGAGTTCATGCGGCAGGTCCGTGCCGAAACCGCCAAGGTGACGTGGCCGACCCGCAAGGAAACGGTGATGACCGCGGTGATGGTGGTCATCATGACCACGCTGCTGGCGATCTTCTTCCTCGGCGTGGATTCGGCGTTCGACGCGATCGTCAAGGCGCTGCTGCGCCTCGCCCAGTAATCCCCGACCACGTAATCCCCGAACAAGCACAAGGGTAATTCATGTCGCGCTGGTACATCATTCACGCCTATTCGGGGTTCGAGGGCAAGGTTCGCGATTCGATCATGGCGGAGGCGACGCGGCTCGGCCTCGACCATGCCGTCGAGGCGATCGAGGTGCCGACCGAGAATGTGACCGAGGTCCGCCGCGGCAAGAAGGTGCAATCCGAGCGCAAGTTCATGCCCGGTTACGTGCTCGCCAAGCTGGACCTGAGCGACCAGGTGTATCACCTCGTCAAGAACACGCCGAAGGTGACGGGCTTCCTCGGATCGTCGGGCAAGCCGCAGGCGATCAGCGAGGCCGAAGCCACGCGGATGCTCAACAGCAAGGAAGAGGCCGCCGCGTCGCCCACCAAGCACAAGATCAAGGTCGATTTCGAGATCGGCGATTCGGTCAAGGTGCTCGACGGCCCGTTCGCGAGCTTCAACGGCGTGGTCGAGGAACTGGACTTCGACAAGTCGAAGGTGAAGGTCTCGGTCTCGATCTTCGGGCGCGCGACCCCGGTGGAACTGGACTTCGAGCAGGTGGAACGAAGCAAATAGGGCTACGCCCTATTTGCTGTCCGCACACGGTTAGCGCCAGCTAAGCGTGAGACGGCGGACACCGGCCGGCGGGTGCAACCCGACCGACGTTGGCGGCGCGGGGCGTAGGCCCCGCGCCGTTTACTTTTCAGAAATAGAAAGTTGCTCAAAATCCCCGAATTCGGACTGTAGCAAATCCAGTTGCTCCTGATCTTCTTCAGGAAATATGACATACGCTTCTCTGACCTGATTATTAATCCTGTATATACTGTACTCTTTGGGATGGTACGATCTTATTATAACTATGGCAGCACCCGCAGTATCTAGGCTATGCATATTAATTCGATAGCGAAGACTGATAGCCCCAGAAGAAGATTTATCCCCTCTATATATTCTAGAGTCTATACCTACGGAAACTTTTCCGTTTGTGGCAGTTACATCCCAAAGATTGGCGTCATTAGTATCGTCGTCGTTTTCTTCAAGAAGGAATAGTTTTGATTCGATTCCGTAGCTTTTAATCGACTCCGATACACCCTTCTCATACTCAAACCAATCTACACCGGCACTCTCCTGTGTATAGGAAAAGCATATTCTCGCTACAGCTTCGGGGAAATCTGTATTCTTCAGACTATTCAAAAAATCATTATCTGCATTACGCGACACTCTAACTTGGGCAGCCGCAGAATTAATTTTCGATTTTATCTGGTGAACAAGCAGATTTGCGAAACCGCATACTGCAATAATCGCTAAAAGTGCTTCATCGTGATCAAAATCCAATTTATAATCATGCGTTGAAGGATTTCTGTAATCTTGCCGGTACCTAGTAAATTTGGTTAAAACCCTTGGCCTGACAGTTCCATTACCCTCAAGATAGCTTTCAATATCAAATGGACTAACTTTTGCTGGATCTTTTCCAGCAAGAACGCGGTAAGCCTCTTTCAAAGATCCTTCATAAGCTTGATTTGTTCGGTATATAGCATCCGTGCACGCGTCGGGATCGACTGCTTTATCGCGTTCATAGTGACGGATAGCCGCCTTTACATGCCTGACGATTGCATTCAGGCCTGTAGAATGATCGCCCTTCGGTAGCTCTTGAATTGCCTGCTCTAATAGCAATATTAAATCCATCAGCGTAATCCAAAGGTAGGATAGCGAAATTTACTGAGTAACAGTGTTTTATTCAAATCGAAATTCAAGCTCGCCCTTCGAAATCTCAACTACCGCTCCCTAAGCGCCATCGCCAACATCACCTCCCACCCCACTGGCTCCTGCGTCCACCGCGCCGCCACTCCAGCTGCGCATGTTCCACCATCCGCGCCTCCTCCTCGTCGAGCATCCTGCGCACCCCGTTCTCGCGCACGCGGCGTTCGATCCATGCCGCGTTGCTCTCGCCGCGTTTCGGCCCGAACGCAGGGTCCGCCAGTTCCTTCACCCGCCGGTCGTTCCAGCCGATGAGCAGCATCGCCTGATGCACCGTCATCGGCGGGATCGGCGGGGGATCGTTGTGGCGCCAGTGGTCGTGGACGTTCGCCTCGGGCAGCGAGCTTTCGAGCAGCGCCGCTTCCAGCCGTTCGGCGCCCATGGCCAGCGCCACGCGCATCTCGCGGGCGAAGCCGGGGTGGGTGCGGGCGCGGGCGTAGAAGCTCGAATGGGCGAAGCCTGCCGCCTGTGCCGACAGGCGCACGTTGGCGGTGGCGCTCAGCGCCGCGAGGAAGCGCTGCTCGGCGTCGCGGTCGATGCGGCGGGCCTTGCCGGTGCGCAGTTGCAGGCGGCCTTTGGCGCGGACGACATGCGCCGTGTCGTCGGCGCGGGCGGGATCGGCCAGACGGGCGGCGGCGACGGCGAGGGCCGCTTCCCAGCGCTGGGCGAAATCGGGGTCGGCGTTCCGCCGCTTGGTCAGCATCGAGCGGTTGAGGTTCAGCGTGCGCGCGGCGTCGCGGGCGTTGCCGGTGCGCTCGAGTTCGGTCAGGAACGCGGCGTTCTGCAGCGCCTGGGCGCGGGTATAGGGTCGGCGGGCCATCCCTGAAACCGATCATGGCAAATCCTACATTGCAAGTGCGCATGGTTTCGACTATGCGCGCACCCTTCCCAAACGACAGTTTCGGAAACCATGGCGGGAGGCGCACCGGCAACGGGCTTGCGCCGCACGAACCGCTAAACTTGAAAGAGAGTGAACCATGGCCAAGAAGATTACCGGCTATATCAAGTTGCAGGTGCCCGCGGGCGAAGCCAAGCCGTCGCCGCCGATCGGCCCGGCGCTGGGTCAGCGCGGCGTGAACATCATGGAGTTCTGCAAGGCGTTCAACGCGCAGACCTCGGCGGGCGACACGCCCAAGGGCACGCCGCTGCCGACGATCATCACCGTCTATGCCGACCGTTCGTTCAGCTTCGAGACGAAGACGCCGCCGGCGACCTATCTCATCAAGCAGGCGATCAACCTGAAGTCGGGCTCGAAGGAGCCGGGCAAGGTGAAGGCGGGTACGATCAAGCGTTCGCAGCTGAGCGACATCGCGACGATGAAGATGAAGGATCTGAACGCCAACGACATCGACGCGGCGACGAAGATCATCGAAGGTTCGGCCCGCGCGATGGGCCTCGAAGTGGTGGAGGGTTGAGATCATGGCCAAGCTGACCAAGAAGGCGAAGGCCCTCGCCGCTGCCGTCGATTCGCAGAAGCTGCACGGCGTCGATGAAGCCATCGCGCTCGCCAAGACGCATGCGACCGCCAAGTTCGACGAGACGATCGAAGTCGCGCTGAACCTCGGCGTCGATCCGCGTCACGCCGACCAGATGGTCCGCGGCGTGGTGACGCTGCCCAAGGGCACCGGCAAGACGGTGCGCGTCGGCGTGTTCGCGCGCGGCGCCAAGGCCGAGGAAGCCACCACGGCGGGTGCCGATGTGGTGGGCGCCGAGGATCTGATGGACGCGATCCAGGGCGGCAAGATCGACTTCGACCGCTGCATCGCGACGCCGGACATGATGGGCCTCGTCGGCCGTCTCGGCAAGATCCTGGGTCCGAAGGGCCTGATGCCGAACCCGAAGCTCGGCACCGTGACGATGAACGTCGCCGCCGCCGTCGAAGCCGCCAAGGGCGGTCAGGTGGAGTATCGCGTCGAGAAGGCCGGTATCATCCATTCGGGCATCGGCAAGGCGTCGTTCCCGGCCGAAGACCTGCGCGCGAACTTCGATGCGCTGGTCGATGCGGTGGTGAAGGCCAAGCCGTCGGGCGCCAAGGGCAAGTATGTGCGCAAGGTCGCGCTCAGCTCGTCGATGGGCCCGGGGATCAAGGTGGACACGGCCGAGGTCGCAGGCGCCTGATCCGCACCGTTTTAGCGCCAAGCTAAAACGGAGACGGATGGCGCCGGCCGGCGGGGCGCAAGCCTCCGGCCGACGACGCGGGACTTGCTCCCGCGTCGGCCGCCACAGGAAACAGGGGTCGGACGCATCGCGCTTCCGGCCCCTTTCTCGTGCGTGGCGTTTCGATCGCGAGCACCCGACACAATGGATTCCGGCCTTCGCCGGAATGACGACGTGTGCCGATCAGATGTTGCCCTGCTCCTCCTCCGGCACCTCGTCGTCGGGGCCATAGTAGAGCGCGGCGCATTCCGCGCGCAGCACGCCGCCCTCGATCGCTATATCGTCGCGATAGGCATCCGCGATGAACGACAGCGTGTCGATATGGCGGTCCTCGAAGTACATGCGGTGCACGTCGTCGCGGCCCGCGCCATAGACGACGCGCGCGACCTTCGACCAGATCGTCGCCATCGTGCACATGCCGCAGGGTTGCAGCGTGGTGTAGAGCGTCGCCCCGCGCAGTTCCATGTCGCCCACGCCTTCACAGGCGCGGCGGATCGCCATCATCTCGGCGTGGGCCGTGGCGTCGGGGAGTTCCTCCGTCCGGTTCGGCTCGGCGGAGAGGATGCGCCCGTCGCGGACGATCACCGCGCCGATCGGGGTGTCGGCGGGGTCGGTGCCCTTGGTGCGGGCAACGGCGATGGCTTCGCGCATCCAGCGTTCGTCCTGGGTCATGGGGGCGGAACGCTGCTGGTGGCGATTTGTCTCTTTCAAGAGAAGAAGTTGTTTCACGCAAAGGCGCGGAGACGCGAAGGGGTCACGTACCGGGCGGCGGTGACCGTGCAGCAGTGATGATAGAAGGGGGAAAGGCGCTGGCGCGCCGCTGTCCTCTCCCCCCACCCCCGTCACAGATTCAACAACGCCGGATCGCCGCCCTTGGCCATGATGTTGATCGATGTCGTCCGCTCCGCCGCATAGCGCAGGAGGGCGTCGGGGCCGCCCGCCTTGGGGCCGGTGCCCGAGAGCCCCTCGCCACCGAAGGGCTGGACGCCGACGACCGCGCCGATGATCGAGCGGTTGACGTACACGTTGCCCGCCGGGACCAGCGCGGCCACTTCCTCGGCGAAGCGGTCGATCCGGCTGTGGATGCCGAGCGTCAGGCCATAGCCGCGTGCCGCCAGGGCTCCCGCGACCGCGGGCAGGTCGGCGGGATCGTAGCGGTAGATGTGGAGGACCGGGCCGAAGACCTCGCGCTCGAGGAAGTCGGGCGTCGGCACCTCGGCGATGACCGGGGCGAAGAAGCTGCCCCGGCCCTCCTGCCCCTGCGTATCCGCGCGGAAGAGGATCTTCGCCTCGCGCTCCAGCCGTTCGACGTGCCGGGCAAGCGCATCACGCGCCTCCGCATCGATCACCGGGCCGATGTCGGTCGCGGGGTCTGCGGGATCGCCGATCGCCATGCAGGCCGCCGCCCCCACCAGCGTCTCGATCGTCGCGTCGGCGGTGTCCTTCGGCAGGTAGAGCAGGCGGAGCGCCGAACAACGCTGCCCCGCCGAGCCGAAGGCGGAGAGCAGCACGTCGTCGACCACCTGTTCGCGCAGCGCGCTGGTATCGACGAACAGGCCGTTCAGCCCGCCGGTCTCGGCGATGAACGGCAGGATCGGCCCCTTCCGGTTGGCGAGCTGGCGGTTGATCGCCCAGGCGGTGTCGGTGCCGCCGGTGAAGGCGACGCCCGCGATGGCCGGGTGGCCGACCAGCGCCGCGCCGACCTCCGCGCCTTCACCGGGCAGCAGTGCCAGCAGGTCCGGGTTCAGCCCGGCGGCGTGGAACAGGCGGACCGCCTCGTACGCCACCAGCGGGGTCTGTTCGGCGGGCTTGGCCAGCACGGCATTGCCCGCCGCCAGCGCCGCCGCGACCTGTCCGGTGAAGATCGCCAGCGGGAAGTTCCACGGGGAGATGCAGACGAACACGCCGCGCCCGTGGAGTTCGATCTGGTTCACCTCGCCGACGGGTCCGCGCAGGACGGTGGGGCCAGCGAACCGGTCTTCGGCGAGCAGCGCGTAATAGCGGCAGAAGTCGATCGCCTCGCGCACTTCCGCCACCGCATCGTTCAGCGTCTTGCCCGCTTCGGCGGAGAGAATGGCGATGAAGCGGTCCATCTGCGCATCGAGCGCATCGGCCATGGCGCGCAGCACCTTGCCGCGGTGGTAGCCGCCCGCAGCGTCCCAGGCGGGTTGCGCGGCGCGGGCGCGAGCGGCGGCTTCGTCGATGTCGGCGCGGGTGGCGTTGACGATGCTGCCGATGGTCCGGCTGCGGTCGGACGGGCTGGTCATCGGCACCGCGCTGCCGGGCCGGGCCTGTCCGCCGACGAGCGGTCCGGCGGCGATCGGCCGGCAGGCAGCGGCGGCCCTTGCGGCTTCGGCGCGGACGGTGGCGATCGAATAGTCGCGGCCCGCCGGATTGGCGCGGCCGTGATAGATGGCGGCGGGCGACGGCAGGCGCGGATGCTGGTGCGGCTGGGCGGCGACAGCAGCGACCGGATCGGCGACCAGCGTCGCGGCGGGCACCTCCTCGTCCAGCAGCGCGTTGACGAAGCTGCTGTTCGCGCCGTTTTCCAGCAGGCGGCGGACGAGATAGGGCAGCAGTTCCTCATGCCCGCCGACCGGCGCATAGGCACGCAGGACGAGCGGGGCAGCGCCCCCCGCCCCGTTCGTGTCGAGCGCAGTCGAGACACCGCCCGCGCCTGCCGCGCGGTACAGCCCCTCGCCCATGCCGTGCAGGCGCTGGTGCTCGATCTTCACGCCCGCGCGTGCGGCCATATGGCGCACCGCCATCAGCGTATGCGCATTGTGCGTGGCGAATTGCGGATAGAGCGCGGGCGCGGCGGCGATCAGCTTGTGGCCGCACACCAGATACGACAGGTCGGTCGCCGCCTTGGAGGTGAACACCGGATAGCCCGGATGCCCCGCCACCTGCGCGCGCTTGACCTCGCTGTCCCAGTAGGCGCCCTTGACGAGGCGGACCATGATCCGCCGCCCGGTGTCGCGCGCAAGGCGTTCGAGGCCGTCGATCACGCCGCGCGCGCGCTTGCCGTACGCCTGCACCACGACGCCGAGGCCGGTCCAGTCGCCGAGATCGGCCTCGCGGGCCAGCCGGTCGATCAGTTTCAGCGACAGGGCGAGGCGATCGGCCTCCTCGGCATCGATCGCGAGGTTCAGGTTGTGGCGCGCGCCGATCCGGGCGAGGCGGTGCATGCGGGGATAGAGGTCGGCGAACACCTCCCCCTCGCGCACCGCTTCGTAGCGGGGGCACAGCGCGGAGAGCTTGACCGAGACGCCATGGCCCTCCTCGGGCGTGCCGCCCGGCGCGCGGGCGCGGCCCACCGCCTCGATCGCGGCGGCATAGATACGCTCGTACCGCTCGGCATCGGCGGCGGTGCGGGCACCTTCGCCCAGCATGTCGAACGAGCAGAGATAGCCTTCCTTCGCGGCGCGCTTCAGCGCGTCCTCGATGGTGGCGCCCAGCACGAACTGGTCGCCCATGATGCCGACGGCGGCGGCCAGCGCGCGGCGGATCACCGGCTCGCCCAGCCGCCCCGCCAAGCGCCGGATCGTCTCGCCCACGCCCGCCGCGCCGCCCTCGCCCACCAGCTTGCCGGTGAGGGTCAGGCCGATGGTCGAGGCGTTGACGAACAGGCTGGACGACTGCCCCAGATGCGCCGCCCAGTCCGCCGCGCCGACCTTTTCGGCGATCAGCCGGTCGCGGGTCGCGGCATCGGGGGTGCGCAGCAGCGCCTCGGCAAGGCACATCAGCGCAAGGCCTTCCTGCGTGCCCAATGAGAATTGCTGGAGGAAGCCTTCGACCACGCCGGGCTTGGCGGCGGCGGCGCGGGTGCGCTCGACCAGCTTCGCGGCGTCGCGCACGATATCGGCGCGGTCGGTGGTGGTCAGCGGCACCTGGGCCAGCAACTGGGGCAGCAGCACCGATTCGTCGGTGAACTTGTCGGAATCGAGGGCGTCCCAGTCGATTGCAGGCATCGGTCTCTCCATGTGGTATCGACGGTATATCGGGGATCGGGGTGAAGGTGCTTCGGTTGTTCGGGCGTGGTGGCGATGATGTGGTTGCATTTCGCCGTTCCGTGTCGCAAAACTTCGCCAATCCGGCGAAGGCCGGAATCCATGGTCACGGAACGCCGCGTGCAGGTCGCCAGCACCCGACACAATGGATCCCGGCCTGCGCCGGGATGACGAACCGAAGGGATTGGACGCACGCCCATGGACCAGACCGACCGCAAGCTGCTGCGCGTGCTGCAACACGACGGGCGGATCACCAATCAGGCATTGGCGGCGCAGTGCGGCCTCTCCCCCGCTGCCGCGTTCGAGCGGGTGCGTCGGCTGCGCGAGAGCGGGGTCATCCGGGGCTATGCCGCGCTGCTCGATCCGGCGAAGCTCGACCGGTCGCTGCTGGTGTTCATCGAGGTGCTGCTCGACCGGACGACGGCGGACGTGTTCACCGCCTTCGGCAGCCATGTCCGCGACCTGCCCGAGGTGCTGGAATGCCATATGGTCGCGGGCGGGTTCGATTATCTGCTGAAGGTGCGCATGGCCGACATGGAGGCGTATCGCGCGTTCCTCGGCCGCACGCTGACGACGGTGCCGGGCGTGCGCGAGACGCGGACCTATGCGGTGCTGGAGGAGGTGAAGGCGACGACCGCGCTGCCGTTGTAGCGACGGGGCTGTAGCGCCAGGGCGACCGATCGCCGCGACATGCGTTGTTGCGTCGGCCAAGGGCTGTGATAGCTTGGGCGAACGAGTCCGCCGGGAGACGGAAAGATGGTCGCGATCGCAATGCCGAACGGTCCACGGGTGCTGGCGCTGGCCGACGGGGCGCCGCCCCCCGCCATGGCCGACGCGATCGAGCGGCTGCGCGCGACGCTGCTGCCGCTGGGCCGCGCGACGGACGGGGACCGCAACCTGCTGGGTGCGAGGATCGACCGCTTCGTCGGCGACGGCGATGCGCCGGTGATCCTGCTGGCGCATGGCGCGGGGTGTCGGGCTGCGGCGTGGTGGGCGCGGCTGTCCCCGGCGCATTATGTGCAGCGGGTGGCGGGGGCGATCCTCGTCGATCCGGCGGTGGAGGCGGGGCGCGACCGCTTCGCCTCGCCCGGCATCGCGCTGCCGTTCCGATCGGTCACGGTCGATCGCCACGGCCCCGCCGCGATCGCCGATCTGGCGCGCGAATGGGGCAGCGAACTGGTCGCGGAGGGCGACGAGGAAGCGGCGCGCGGCGGGCGGCTGCTCAAGATCATCGAACGGCTGAGCGGCGCGGTGGTGGCGCATGACGTGCGGACGGCACGGCGGCTGGCGCGACTGGGGTAGGGATCGGGCGGGGGTGCGTTGCCCCCCGTTTGCTTCGAGCGCCGATCGAGCCTGTCGAGATCGCGGTCGAGAAGGCGGTTCTGCCGGCACGGCGTTCTCGACGGACGCTTCTCGACTTCACTCGAAGCTGCTCGAACCGAACGGTATCGGGTGAGGGCTACCCCCGCCGCCGCGGCAGCAGCGCGTTGCGCATCGCGAAGTTCGAATTGATCCGCGTCACGCCGGGCAGGCGCGACAATATGTCGGTGTGCAGCGCCTCGTACGCGGTCGCCGATTCCACCGCGACGCGCAGCCAGTAGTCGGACTGGCCGGTCATCAGCCAGCATTCCTCGATTTCCGGGTGGCGGCGCACCGCCGCCTCGAAGCGGGAGAGATATTCCTCGGTCTGGCGCTCCAGCGTGACCTGCACGATGACGGTCGCGCCATGATCCGCCGGGTCGGCGCGGGTGACGACGGTATAGCCGCGGATCGCGCCGTTATCCTCGAGCAGGCGGATGCGGCGCAGGCAGGCCGACGGCGACAGCCCGACCTCGGCGGCGAGCGCGTTGTTGGGGCGGCGCGCGTCTTGGCGCAACAGGCTGAGCAGTTTGCGGTCGATCGCGTCGAGGGTCATGATGTTGCGTCATGCGCTCAGGGCATTGCGTGAGGCAACAGATTTGGCAGATCATGCGACGGTTGCGAACCATCTGCCGCGTGGTCCGTAGTAGCATCGCCCCGACAAGGAGAGCGCATGAGCGTGGTGACGATCGATCTGGACGCACTGGTCGCCAATTACCGCACGGTCGCCGCCGCGGTCGCGCCTGCGCGGACGGCGGGCGTGGTCAAGGCCGACGGCTATGGGCTGGGCGCGGGGATCGTCGCCGATGCGCTGTACGGCGCGGGCTGCCGCGATTTCTTCGTGGCGCTGACGTCGGAGGCGGTGGCGCTGCGCCCCACCCTGCCCGCCGATGCGCGGCTGTTCGTGCTGAACGGCATCGCACCGGGCGAGGAAGCGGCGCTGATCGCGGCGGATGCGGTGCCGGTGCTGAACGCGCCTGCCGATATCGCGCGCTGGCGGGCGGCGGCGAAGGATGCGGGAAGGCGATTGCAGGCGGCGGTGCAGGTCGACAGCGGCATGTCGCGCCTCGGCCTCGCGCCGGGCGAGGTGCGGGCGATCGCCGACGATCCGGCGCTGCTGGACGGGATCGCGCTGGTGCTGGTGATGAGTCATTTCGCCTGCGCCGACGAACCCGGCACCGCCGCCAATGCCGCGCAGCGCGACCGGTTCGCCGAACTCGCCGCGCTGCTGCCGCCCGCCGGGCGCTCGCTCGCCAATTCGGGCGGGGCGTTCCTTGGGCAAGACCATCACGGCGACCTCGTGCGACCGGGAATCGCGCTGTACGGCGGCGATCCGCAGCCGGGGCTGGCGATGCGCCCGGTCGTCACCATCGAAGCGCGGATCGTACAGGTCCGCGATGTGGCTGCGGGCACCGGCGTCGGCTATGGCCTCACCTCGGTCGCCGGGCATGACCGGCGGATCGCGACGCTCTCCTACGGCTATGCCGACGGCTGGCCGCGCGCGCTGGGCAACAGGGGGATCACGCACGTCGGCGGCCATCCCGCGCCGATCGCGGGGCGGGTGTCGATGGACAGCATCTGCATCGACGTGACCGGCGTTCCGCCCGAGGTGCTGGCCGGGGCGACCCATGCCGAGCTGGTCGGCCCGCACCGTACGCTGGACCAGGTGGCAGCGGACGCGGGCACGATTTCCTATGAGCTACTGACCGGGCTTCGGCACCGGCACGCCCGGCGCATCCTGCCGGTCCGCACCGCGCGAGAGGAGAGCCCATGCGCATCGTGATCCTTGGCGCCGGGGTGATCGGCGTCACCTCGGCATGGTATCTGGCACAGGCGGGGCATGCGGTCGTGGTGATCGACCGGCAGGCGGGGCCGGCGCTGGAGACGAGCTTCGCCAATGCGGGCGAGATTTCGCCGGGCTATGCCTCGCCCTGGGCCGCGCCGGGCATTCCGCGCAAGGCGCTGAAATGGCTGTTCATGGAGCACGCCCCGCTGATCCTGCGCCCGCAGCTCGACATGGCGATGCTGCGCTGGCTGGTCGCGATGCTCGGCAACTGCAATGCGCGCGACTATGCGGTGAACAAGGCGCGGATGGTGCGGTTGGCGGAATACAGCCGCGACCAGCTGATCGCGCTGCGCCGGGCCACCGGCATCGCCTATGACGAGCGGTCGCAGGGCACGCTGCAACTCTTCCGCGAGGAGAAGCAGCTGGCCGGGATCGACAAGGATATCGCAGTGCTGAAGGCCGACGGCGTGGCCTATGAGGTGCTCGACCGCGCGGGCTGCATCGCCGCCGAGCCGGGCCTGTCGGGCAGCAACATGGATATCGCGGGCGGCCTGAGGCTGCCGGGCGACGAGACGGGCGACTGTTTCAAGTTCACCAACGCGCTGGCCGATATGGCGGCGGCGGCGGGGGTCGAGTTCCGCATGGGTACGACGATCACCGCCATCCGCCGGTCGGGCGACCGCATCACCGGCGTGGACACCAGCGGCGGGCCGGTGACGGGCGACGCCTATCTGGTGGCATTGGGCAGCCATTCGCCGAAACTGCTCGCACCCCTCGGGCTGCGGGTGCCGGTGTATCCGGTGAAGGGCTATTCGATCACCGTGCCGATCGTCGACGAAGGGCGCGCGCCGGTCTCGACGCTGCTCGACGAGAGCTACAAGGTCGCGATCACCCGGCTGGGCGACCGCATCCGCGTGGGCGGCATGGCGGAGATTTCGGGGTTCAACAACGACCTGCCCGAGGCACGGCGCGCGACGCTGGAATATTCGCTCGGCAGCCTGTTCCCCGGCGCAGGCGACATCGCGCGGGGCAGCTACTGGAGCGGGCTGAGGCCGATGACGCCCGACAGCACCCCGGTGGTGGGGCCGACCCGGTTCGCCAACCTGTGGCTCAACACCGGCCACGGGACGCTGGGGTGGACGATGGCCTGCGGATCGGCGGCGGTGATCGCCGACCTGATGACCCACGGCAAGGCGGCGATCGCGACGGAGGATCTGGGGCTGGCGCGCTACTGACGCCTTGCGGGCATGGAACGGTCGCGGATCAGGCGGCGACCATCTCCACCGGATAGCTGGCCGACAACACCGGCAGTATCTGGCGCAGCGCCCCGCTGATCCGATCGACCGGCTGCCCGGCGCGCCCGTCGTGATAGTCGATGCGGAAACCGGTGAACGGCTTCCCGTCGGCAAGGCGCGGCAGGAGGCGGCAGGGACCGTCCTGCGCATTCACCCTGTCCGCGATACCCGCGAGCCAGCCCATCCCGTCGGGGTGCATCTTGCCCGCGCAGAAATACAGTTCGCGCTTTCCATGGTCCGGGCCGATATTGATCCGCAGCAGGATGCGTCCATGGTCGGTCGGGTGCCGGACGGTCACGGTCACGCGCGATGCATTGACCGGCAGTTCGATCGCGGTGGCAGGTCCGGCTACCGGACCGTTGCCGACCAGCTCGCGGATCAGGGCACGAAGCCCGGCCTGCTCCGCCTCGGTATACCAGCCCGGCCTGTCGCCGCCAAGCGGCGGCACCGGCCACACCGCACCGCCGGGCCGCGCCGCGATCGCCGCCGCGAGCGTGGGTTCACGCGACGCGAAACCGTCGAAATATGCCTCCACCACCGGTTGCAGGCCACGGAATAATGGTGACGCCGCCATACGATCGAAATGGTCCTGCCATGTGAACGCGGCGAGAACCTCGATCCGTTCGCCGGTGAAGCTGTCGTAGACGATCATCGGAGCTTCCTGCGCCATCCGCAGCGCCGGACCATAGTAGCGGGCGAACGGATACACCGGATCGGGATGGGTCTTTCGGTCGAGCCGGGCATCTTCGTGCGCGCCAACGAGGCAGACGGGCGTAAGCAGCGCGCGCGCGACCCGGTTGAGCCAAGGCAAGTCCGCCCATTCCGGTTCCAGCGGCGGTGCGATCGCCGCCTGCGGATCTAGCCGAAACGCATCTGCGTCGAGCGTGAACTGCAACGGCACGACATGCTCGAAACAGGATCCCCGTTCGTCAGGTACCAGCAGGTCGAGCGCAGCGGCATCGAGATCGGTCTGCTCGTGCAGAAACCGGTGGGTCACATACAGGGTCGGAATCCGCTTGGCGCGGTAGCTGCTGCCTTGGCGGATGAGGTCGAGCAGAACCTTGCCGGTCGGCAGCTGATGTTCCGGCAGGGCGAACGCCTGCATCGCCCGTTCCAGACGAGCGCGCATCGTCGCGGCCGCCTTTGCACCGACCACGGCATCATGCCCCCGCGGCCAGATTTGCGCGACCCGATCCCGTACTTCCTGCGGTGTGTATGGCATTGAGATTCCCTGCGGCGTGATCCGACAGGGATAGCGAGGCAATCCTTGCCGAAACCTTCCACCGTCCGCATCCCCACCGCAACGGCCGGGATGCTCAAACCTTGTACCGGTCCGTCGGGATCTGCGCCTCGCTCGCCGCCGCGCTCTTGTGGAACAGCGCCTTGTCCTCGGGGCGGAACGCCCAGCGCCACAGGATCGCGAAATAGGTGGCGAGGATCACGGGGATGCCGAACAGCATCTCCGCCCATTCGTACCGCCTGGGCAGTTGCATGATCGCCGATCCGACCAGCGCGGCGGCGAGCACCGCCCAGAGGAACGCCGGGCGGAAATCGCGCACGCTCTCGCCCAGCAGGCGCCCGAGCAGCCCCGACTTGATGACCGATCCGATCCCGACCGAGGTGACGAGCGCCACCGCAGGCCCCGCCGCCGCCCATTTCTCCGGCCAGCCGAGCGCGCGCATCACCGCGACCAGCGCGAAGCTGAGCAGCACCTGGAAGGTCAGCAGCCCGAGCGAGATCATCAGGTTGCGGTGCCGCGCCATATAGACCAGCGCCGCTTCGGACACCGCGCCGCGCGCCGCGAACACTTCGGCCACCAGCAGGAACGACAGTGCCCCTGCCCCGCCGACGAACTCGCGGCCCACCACGCCCATCACGCCCGATGCGGGGATGCTCCCGGCCAGCGCCAGCGCCGCCTGTGCCGCGATGATCCAGAAGCCGACCTGCCGCACCTGTCGCGCGACCGCCGCCTTGTCCCCCGCCGCAAGGCTGTGGGTGATGACCGGCCCGAGCACCGGATCGAAGCTGGTCTTGAGCTTCTGCGGCAGCGAGGCGACCTGCTGCGCCATGTAATAGACGCCGACGATCGCCGGGCCGAACAGCAGGCCGAGGATGAAGCGATCGACGTTGCGCGTCGCCCATTCGATCGCATCCGCCCCGGCCAGCGGCATGTTGCGCTTCACCAGCGCCAGCATCGGCCCCAGATGCGGCGACCAGCCATAGGGCAGGCCGTAGCTGCGGACGAACGGGATGAGCGAGGCGGTCAGCGCCGCCGCCATCGACAGGACGTAGGACATGATGAGCCCGTCGCGCGTCGAATAATAGCTGAAGCCCCATGCCGCGATCGAGATCGTCCACGGCTCGACGACGGCGCGCGCCGTCACCGCCGCCTTCACGTTCAGCCGGTAGGCGAGCGCCGCGAGGCTGACGTCGGACCAGGCGATGGCGAAGACGATCAGCGGCAGCAGCCGCTCGAACCCGATCACCCGGCTGTTGGGGTACATCACCTGCGGGAACACGAACAGCACCGCGCTCGCCGCGACCGAGAGGATGAAGGCGACGGCCAGCGCATCCCACACCACATGGGCATGGGGCCGCTCGGTCGCGGACAGTGCCTGCGCGAGGCCGCGTTTCAGGCCGAGCGTCGCGATCAACGCCGCCAGTTCGACCACCAGCACCGCGAGCGCGAACCGCCCGACGATCTCCGGCCCATAGATGCGCCCGGCGATGAACAGGAACGGCAGCCGCGCGACGAGGCGCAGGACGAAGCCGAACACGTTGGTCCGTCCGCCCTTGGCGAGGGCGGCGATATCGTCGGCGGGCGGGGTCGGCGCGTCGGTCATGCGGCGCGCGGGCGGCAGGTCATCGCCGGGTCATAGGCGATGGCGCGGGCGCGCCATAGCCCCGGTTTACGCTTTGGGCGGCAGGTGCGTCTTGGCTGCAACGGTCGGGAACGATCGGGGCGGTCGGCGAATTGATTTCCGTTACATGCGACAGCGAAAGGCGGGACGATGCGGACGATGATGGCGGCGGCGGCACTGCTGTTGCTGGCGGGTTGTTCCGGCAAGACGGAGACGGAGACGGAGACGGAGACGGGCGAGCGGCACGACGGGGCGATGACCGCGATGCAGCCCGCGGCGGGCGACAGCGCCGCGACGCAGGCGTACAAGGAAGCGATGGCGGCGATGATGCACGACGCGCCGGCCTATACCGGCGACGCCGATGTCGATTTCATGCGCCAGATGCGGGTGGATCATATCGCCGCCGTTGCGATGGCGCAGGCCGAACTGGCACACGGCAAGGACCGGCAGGCACGGCGGCTGGCGCAGGAGGTGATCGCCGCGCAACGCCGCGAGATCGCGGTCATCAACCGCTGGCTGGCGGCCAAGGGCGGGTAGCGCGGCGCGGTCGGGTACTGTGCATTGCCCGTCCGGGACCAAGCGTCGGGCGGAACGCCTCTGCACCGCGGCGAAGGCCGGGGTCCAGTTGGCGGGCGCTGGTACGGTAAAAAAACCATCCCGGCTGGACCCCGGCCTTCGCCGGGGTACGGATGGCTTCGGGTCAAGTGCGGGCGTCTCGCAGCGGTATCCCGAAAGCGGGGGGGGCGTCAGCCACGATGCAACCGGCTCCCGGCCTGCGCCGGGGCGCGTCAAGGGACGGCAACGGTCGCTCCACCCCTCAATGCGCCGCGCCCCAGCTCCTCCCAGTCCCGATCTCGACGCCCAGCGGCACCGACAGCTCGACCAGCGGTTCCGCCGCCGTCTCCATCACCCGGCGGATGACCGGGGTCGCTGCCTCGACCAGCCCCTCGGGCAGCTCGAACACCAGTTCGTCATGGACCTGGAGCAGCATCCGCACCTGGCCCAGACCCGCTTCGGCCAGCGCCGGGCCCATGCGGCACATCGCGCGCTTGATGATGTCGGCGCTGGTGCCCTGGATCGGGGCGTTGATCGCGGCGCGTTCCGCCCCCTGCCGCTCGTGCTGGACCTTCGACTGGATGCGCGGGAAATGCGTCTTGCGCCCGAACAGCGTGGTGGTGAAGCCCGACGAGCGCACGGCCTGTGTCGTCTCGGCGATGTAGCGGTTGATGCCGGGGAAGCGATCGAAATAGCGGTCGATCATTGCCTGCGCCTCGTCCGCGCTCACGTCCAGCCGCCCGGCCAGCCCCCAGCGGCTGATGCCGTAGAGGATCGCGAAGTTGATCGTCTTGGCCCGCCCGCGGGTGTCGCGGTTGACCTCGCCGAACAGTTCCTGTGCCGTGATGCTGTGGATGTCGTCGCCCCGCGCGAACGCCTCGCGCAGTTGCGGCACGTCGGCGATATGCGCCGCCAGCCGCAGCTCGATCTGCGAATAGTCGGCGGCGAGGATGACATTGCCCGCCTCCGCCACGAAGGCGTCGCGGATCTGGCGGCCGATCTCGGTGCGGATCGGGATATTCTGCAGGTTCGGATCGGTCGAGGACAGCCGCCCGGTCTGCGCGCCGGTCAGGCTGTAGGACGTATGGACGCGGCCCGTCGCCGGGTTGATCTGCGCCTGTAGCGCGTCGGTATAGGTGTTCTTGAGCTTGGTCAGCTGTCGCCAGTCGAGCACGCGGGCGGCGATCGTCGCGCCGGGGCCGTCCCTGTCGGCGGCGATGCGTTCCAGTTCGTTGACGTCGGTCGAATAGACGCCCGACTTGCCCTTGCGCCCGCCCTTGATCCCCATCGTCACGAACAGCACGTCGCCGAGCTGTTTCGGCGATCCGATGGTGAATTTCGTGCCCGCCAGCTCGTGGATCTCGGTTTCGAGGTCGGCGATGCGCGCGGAGAATTCGTCGGACAGGCGGGCGAGCGCGGCGGCATCGACCTTGATCCCGGCGATCTCCATGTCGGCGACCACCTGCACCAGCGGGCGATCGACCAGTTCGTAGACGCGGGTCACTTCCTCGAACGGCAGGCGGGGCTTGAAGCGCCGCCACAGCCGCAGCGTCACGTCGGCATCCTCGGCGGCATAGCGGGTGGCGGTCTTCAGGTCGATCTCGCCGAAGCCGACCTGCTTCTTCCCCGTCCCGACCACGTCCTTGTAGGCGATGCAGCTGTGCTGGAGATGCGTGGCGGCGAGTTCGTCCATGCCATGGCCGTGGTTCCCGGCGTCGAGGTCGAAGCTCATCACGATCGTATCGTCGTACGGCGCGACCGTCAGGCCGAGGCGCGACAGGACGATCAGGTCGTATTTCAGATTGTGCCCGATCTTCAGCACGGAGGGGTCGGCGAGCAGCGGCTGGAGCGCGGCGACGGCGGCGTCGCGGTCGATCTGCACCGGCTTTTCGGCGAACATGTCGGTGCCGCCATGCGCGAGGGGCACGTAACAGGCGCGGTTGGGGCCGAGCGCGAGGCTGAACCCGACCAGATCGGCGCGGGTGGCGTCCAGCCCGGTCGTCTCGGTATCGATCGCGACATGGCCCAGCGCGCGCGCCTCGGCGATCCAGCGGTCGAGGGTTTCGAGGTCGGTGACGGTTTCATAGGCGTCGGGGTCGCAGGCGACTTCCTCGTCCGGCGCGACCGGGGCGGCAGGCGCGGCGGGCGCGTCGGCGACGGTGCCGAGCTTGGTCAGCAGCGTGCGGAAGCCGTGGTGTTCGAGGAAGGCGCGCAAGGGCGCCTCCGGAATGCCCTGCATCGCCAGCGCATCGAGCGGTTCGGGCAGGCCCCCGTCGCACTTCAGCGTCACCAGCACCTTCGACAGCCGCGCGTTGTCGGCATGTTCGATCAGGTTGTCGCGCAGCTTCCCCTTCTTCATCTCCGGCGCGGCGGCGAGCACGGCTTCGAGGTCGCCGTGTTCGTTGATGAGCTTCGACGCGGTCTTGGGGCCGACGCCGGGGACGCCGGGCACATTGTCCACGCTGTCGCCCATCAGCGCCAGCACGTCGCCAAGCTTGTCGGGGGTCACGCCGAACTTCTCGACCACATGATCGGGGCCGAGCGTCCGGTTGTTCATCGTGTCGAGCATGTCGACCGACGGGTCGGTCATCAGCTGCATCAGATCCTTGTCCGAACTGACGATCGTGACCTGCCACCCCTCGGCCAGCGCCGCCTGGGTATAGCAGGCGATGATGTCGTCGGCCTCCAGCCCCTCTTCCTCGATGCAGGGGATGCTGAACGCGCGCGTCGCGTCGCGGATCATCGGGAATTGGGGCACGAGGTCTTCGGGCGGCGGCGGGCGGTGCGCCTTGTACTGGTCGTACAGGTCGTTGCGGAAGGTCCTGGACGACTTGTCGAGGATCACCGCCATGTGCGTCGGCCCGTCGGCCTTGTGCAGCGCATCGGCCAGCCGCCAGAGCATGGTCGTATAGCCATAGACCGCCCCGACCGGCTCGCCATGCTGGTTGGTGAGCGGGGGCAGCCGGTGATAGGCGCGAAAGATATAGCCGGAGCCGTCGACGAGATAGAGATGGGGCATGGGTGCCGGGATAGCAGCGCGGGGGGTGGGTTGCGAGCATCCTCTTGACCGCGCGCCGCACTCGGCGGAAGCTGCGCGCGGGGGGATAGGACGACATGCGCAACTGGATCGTGCCGCTGCTGGCGGGGATTCTGACGACCACGGCACCGGCGACGGCGAAGCCGATCAAGGTGGGCCAGCCCGCCCCGCCGATCGAACTGACGCTGACCGACGGGACCAAGGCGAACCTTGCCGACCTACGCGGGCAGGTGGTGCTCATCAACTTCTGGGCGACATGGTGCGTGCCGTGCCGGGTCGAGCTGCCGATGCTCGACGGCTATTACCGGGTGATGCGCAAGCACGGGCTCAGGATGTACGCGGTGACGACCGAGGGGTCGCTGCCGCTGTTCAAGCTCAAGCAGCTGTTCTCGGTCATGGCGATGCCCTCGGCCAAGGGGATCAAGGGCATTTCCGGGGACATGCCCGCCGTGCCGACCAACTATATCATCGATCGCAGCGGCATCGTCCGCTACGCCAAGGCCGGGGCGATGACGCTGGACGACCTGAACCGGGAGCTGGTGCCGCTGTTGCGGGAGGCGGCACCGGCGTCGTGATCGTCGGCGCACGATCGGGAACGCCGACGTAACGATCGCCTTTCGCCGAAACTTCCGCTAGGATGTCGTTCCGTGAGTTGTCGGGGGACGGCGCATGGCTACACGGATGATGTCGCGGTCGGTCGCGACGCGGGAACATCGGTTCTTTCTGGTTTCGGCGATCGCGATGGCGGTCGTGCTGGTCGCCGGGTTTTCGCTGAACCTCGCCGCCGGGCGATCGTCGTTCACGCTGCCGCTGATCTATCATGTCCACGGCGTCATGTTCCTCGGCTGGATCGCACTCTATGTGACGCAGACCGCGCTGGTCGCCGGGCGGGCCCTGCGCTGGCACCGGCAACTCGGCTGGCTGGCGCTGTTGTGGTTGCCGGTAATGGTCGCGCTCGCGCTGACGATCACCGTGCGGGCGGTCCGCGATCATGGCGGGCCGCCAGTGTTCGACGTCCATTCCTTCCTGATCGGCAATGCCGCCGGGATCATCGCCTTCGCCGCGCTCGCCGGTGCCGGGATCGTGCTGCGCCGACGCACCGACTGGCATCGCCGGATCATGTTCTGCGCGATGGCGGCGATCACCGGGCCGGGGTTCGGGCGGCTGCTGCCGATGCCGTTGCTGATCCCATGGGGCTGGTGGATCGCGGCGCTGGTCGCGCCGTCGGTCTTTCCGGTCGTCGGCATGATCGCCGATTGGCGGAGGACCGGGCGGGTCCATCCGGCATGGGTGCGGGGCTGGGGCTTCTTCGTCGCGATGTTCCTGCTCGCCGAACTGTTCGCCTACAGCCGCTGGGGCATGGCGCTGACGCAAGCGGTGATCGAGGGTACGCCGGGGGCCGCGCGGCCGATGACGGTGTTTTTTCCCGGATAGCAGACGGCCCCGGAATCGCTTCCGGGGCCGTTCCTGCTCCCATCGCCCGCCGCGGCGAAGCCGCGTCGTCGGTCCTTGCCTTGGCAAGGCCGGCCGGGCGAGCCTAGTTCGGCTCGGCGCGGCTTACGCCGCAGCCTTCGCCCGGCTCGCCTTCTTCCGCTCGTGCGGATCGAGGTGGCGCTTGCGCAGGCGGATCGACTTCGGGGTCACTTCGACCATCTCGTCGTCGTCGATGTACGCAATCGCCTGTTCCAGCGTCATCTTCTTTGGCGGGGTCAGGCGGATCGCGTCGTCCTTGCCGCCCGAAGCGCGGAAGTTGGTGAGCTGCTTCGCCTTCATCGGGTTGACTTCGAGGTCATCGTTCTTGGCGTTCTCGCCGATGATCATGCCCTCGTACAGCGCCTCGCCGTGGCCGACGAACAGGATGCCGCGCTCCTCGAGCGGCCCCAGCGCATAGCCCTGCGCCTCGCCCGCGCCGTTCGAGATCAGCACGCCGTTCTTGCGGCCCTCGATATTGCCCTTGTGGGGGCCGTACTTCTCGAACAGCCGGTTCATGATGCCGGTGCCGCGCGTATCCGACAGGAATTCGCCGTGATAGCCGATGAGGCCGCGCGACGGTGCCGAGAAGGTGATGCGCGTCTTGCCGCCGCCCGAGGGACGCATGTCGGTCATCTCGGCCTTGCGCTGGTTCATCTTGTCGACGACCGTGCCCGAGAATTCCTCGTCCACATCGATCACGACGGTTTCGTACGGCTCGGTCTTGCCGCCGTTCTCGTCGGTGCCGAACAGCACGCGCGGACGCGAGATGCCCAGCTCGAACCCTTCGCGGCGCATCGTCTCGATCAGCACGCCGAGCTGGAGTTCGCCGCGCCCGGCGACCTCGAAGCTGTCGCGGTCGTCGGCTTCCGTGACCTTCACCGCCACGTTCGATTCCGCCTCGCGGAACAGGCGGTCGCGGATCATGCGCGACGTGACCTTGGTGCCCTCGCGACCCGCCATCGGCGAGTCGTTGACGGCGAAGCGCATCGACAGCGTCGGCGGATCGATCGGCTGCGCGTGCAGCGGCTCGCTGACCGAGGTGTCGGCGATGGTGTTCGCCACGGTCGCGACCGCGAGGCCCGCGAGCGAGATGATGTCGCCCGCGCGCGCTTCGTCCACCGGCACGCGGTCCAGCCCGCGGAACGACATGATCTTCGACGCGCGGCCGGTTTCGATCACGTTGCCGTCGTTGTCGAGCGCGTGGATCGGCTGGTTCAGCTTCACCACCCCCGAGTTGACGCGACCGGTCAGGATGCGGCCGAGGAAGTTGTCACGGTCGAGCAGCGTCACGAGGAAGGTGAACGGCGCATCCTCGTCCAGCGCGGGCGGCGGCACGTGGTTGACGATCGTCTCGAACATCGGCTGGAGCGTGCCTTCGCGCGCGTCCATGTCGGTCGAGGCATAGCCGTTGCGGCCCGAGGCGTAGAGCACCGGGAAGTCGAGCTGGTCGTCGTTCGCGTCGAGCGACACGAACAGGTCGAACACCTCGTCCAGCACTTCCTGGATGCGCGCGTCGCTGCGGTCGACCTTGTTGACCACCACGATCGGGCGGAGGCCCAGCGCCAGCGCCTTGCCGGTCACGAACTTGGTCTGCGGCATCGCGCCTTCGGACGAATCGACCAGCAGCACCACGCCGTCGACCATCGAGAGGATGCGCTCCACCTCGCCGCCGAAGTCGGCGTGGCCCGGCGTGTCGACGATGTTGATCCGGACGGCCTCGCCACCGTTCGGCGGGGTCCATTCGACCGACGTCGGCTTGGCGAGAATGGTGATCCCGCGTTCCTTTTCGAGGTCGTTGGAATCCATCGCGCGCTCTTCGACGCGCTGGTTGTCGCGGAAGGTGCCGGACTGGCGGAACAGCTGATCGACGAGCGTGGTCTTGCCGTGATCGACGTGGGCGATGATCGCCACGTTGCGGAGGCTCATGATATTTCCTGGATCGTGCGGGAGTGCAGTTGGCCGCGCGCTTAGCGTATTTCTTCGGATTTCGGAAGGGGGGCGTTTTGTGCGCTGCGGCGTGGGGTGGAAGAAGAGTCGTTTTCACGCGAAGGCGCGGAGACGCGAAGCGGCGCGCCGGTCGAGCGGATCGCGTTCGGGAGACGCCGTACCACAGGTCAGGTATCGGAACGCGCTGCTTGCGGAGATGCCGGAGACGCGAACGCATTTCCTTCGCGTCTCCGCGCCTTCGCGTGGAAACTACCTTCTTCGTTCGGGGCGAGAAGAAGGAAGGATGGTTCGCGCGGAGACGCAGAGGCGCGGAGAGGGTGCCGGTGTCGCCTGCCTTCCGGTGCGACCGGGACGAAGGGTCTCCCGATCGCTCCTTCTCTGCGCCTCTGCGCCTCTGCGCGAAAAATCTTTCTCTACTTCCCCGGCGTGACCCGGACCATGACCACGCCGTGCGCAGGCACCGTCGCCGCGAACGCGCCCGCCATCCGCCCGAGCGACCGGTGCGCCCACAGGTCGCGGACCTCCGCCTTCACGCCTGCCGGATAGCCGATCTCCGGCCATGTCGCCGCGATCCGCGCCGGAGCCTCGCCCCGGTTGAACAGCAGCAGCGCGCGCGATCCGTCGGCGAGGGTGCGCGACCAGACCTCCTGATCGCCGTCGTCGCGCACCCTGCGGCCCTGTGCGCCGAGCGTGTCCTGGTCGACCGCGATCACTTCCCGGTTCAGCAGGATCGCCTTCGTCGCATCGTCCATGTTGGCGATGTCGTTGCCCGCGATCAGCGGTGCGGCCATCATGGCCCACAGGCTGAAGTGCGCGCGATATTCGGTGTCGGTCATGCCGCCGTTGCCGACCTCCAGCATGTCCGGATCGTTCCAGTGGCCGGGGCCTGCGTGCGGATAGAGCGGTTCGTTGAGATCGACGATATCGACCACGCCGATCGACCATTTCTCGCGCCCCTTCCATCCGTCGCGGATGTCGGACGCGGTGCGCCACAGGTTGCCGATCTTCTTCGCCCATTCCCACGGACGGTTGTTGCCCCATTCGCAGATCGCCAGCACGATCGGGCGTCCGCTCGCCTTCAGCGCGTCCGACATCAGCGCATAGGCTTCCTCGGCATTGCGCGATCCGGTCGCGCACCAGTCGTACTTCAGATAATCGACGCCCCAGCGGGCATAGGTCAGTGCGTCCTGATATTCATGCCCCTGGCTGCCGGGCTTGCCGCCGCAGGTCGTCCGGCCCGCATCGGAATAGATGCCGAACTTGAGGCCCTTCGCATGGATATAGTCGGCCAGCGCCTTGATCCCGCTCGGGAACTTGGCCGCGTCGGCGGTGATGAAACCGTCCGCGTCGCGTTTCCCGTGCCAGCAATCGTCGATGACGATATAGCGGTAGCCCGCGTCTTTCATGCCGTTGGTCGCCATCGCATCGGCCATGGCGCGCACGATTGTCTCGTCGATGGTGCAGCCGTATCTGTTCCAGCTGTTCCACCCCATCGGCGGGGTGCGCGCGAGGCCGTTGGCCTGCCGCGTCGGATCCAGCGAGGGCCGGAGGGTATTGGGATCGACGAACTGTTCCTGCGCCCGGGCAGGCTGGGCGACCAGCGCCAGCAGGACCGCAAGGAACAGGTTGGCAGCGGCTTTTACCATAGGATTCCCCCTCCTCCCTGCTGGCTATCGCGGATGACAGCGCAAGACAAGAACTTGCGGCGTACCGGTGTATTACCTAAATACCACAGTTGAACGCGGTCGCGTTCCCCGGCATTTAGGCGGGGACGACCGCTGGAGGGATTATGGCGACGCAGACGACCGACGAACCGACGCTGGTGCTGACCCCGCCCGATCCGGTGCCGACGGTGGCCCCGGCCAAGGCCGCCGGGCTGGTGCCGGTGGACGATACCAAGAAGACCGAGTTGCAGAACCGCGTCGACGATTTCATCGACCAGCTGATCGCGCAGGACGTGAACTCGCCCGAATTCGGCAAGCGCGTCGATGCGATCAGCAACCTCGGCGCGCGCGAGATCCGCGAGGCGGCGGGCCAGTCGAACCGCTTCCTCGACCGCCCGGTGCGGGCGATGGACCAGGAATCGGGCGTCGGCGCCGACCTGGCGCAGCTCCGCCGCACGATCGAGGACCTCGATCCGGGCAAACAGGGCAATCTGATGGAGCCCAAGCGGCTGTTCGGGATGATCCCGTTCGGCAGCAAGGTCCGCGACTATTTCGACGGCTATAAATCGGCGCAGAGCCACATCGCCGAAATCCTGAAGCGGTTGCAGTCCGGCAAGGACGAGCTGTTGATGGACAATGCCGCCATCGACACCGAACGCGCGAACCTGTGGACCGCGATGGGGCGGCTGGAGCAGATGATCTATCTCTCGAAGGAGATGGACCAGAAGCTGGAGGACAAGGCCAACGAACTGGACCACAGCGACCCGGCCAAGGCCAAGGCGATCCGCGAGACCGCGCTGTTCTATGTCCGCCAGCGTTCGCAGGACCTGCTGACGCAGATGGCGGTGACGGTGCAGGGCTATCTGGCGCTCGATCTGGTCAAGAAGAACAATGTCGAGCTGGTGAAGGGCGTCGATCGCGCCAGCACCACCACGGTCGGCGCGCTGCGCACGGCGGTGACGGTGGCGCAGGCGCTGACCAACCAGAAGCTGGTGCTCGAACAGATCACCGCGCTCAACACCACCACCGCCAACATCATCGATTCGACCGGCAAGCTGCTGCGGTCGCAGACCGCGCAGATCCACGAGCAGGCGGCGGCATCGGCGATTCCGGTCGAGGTGCTGCAACGCGCGTTCCAGAACGTCTACGACACGATGGACGCGATCGACACCTTCAAGCTGAAGGCGCTCGATTCGATGAAGACCACCGTCACCATCCTGTCGGGCGAGGTCGAGAAGTCGAAGGGCTATATCGCGCGGGCCGAGGGCGCGGCGCAGAATGCGGCGGCGGGCGGCCGGGGCGAGACGTTCAAGCTGGAGGCAATGTAGGCCATGGGCCGGTCCGACGAGGTGCTGGAGCGCGCCAGCCTGACGCTGGAGCGTGCGCGCGAACGCCACGGCGCGGTCGCCCCGCGCG
Source organism: Sphingomonas silueang (assembly GCF_040049155.1). Taxonomy (NCBI): domain Bacteria; kingdom Pseudomonadati; phylum Pseudomonadota; class Alphaproteobacteria; order Sphingomonadales; family Sphingomonadaceae; genus Sphingomonas; species Sphingomonas silueang. Next base: position 44,166 of record NZ_JBDZDK010000003.1, on the reverse strand, counting down.
CAAGGCGGCGGCGCGAGGCGGAGGTGCTCAGGCGCCTCGGGCGGATCGCGGCGGCGGACCTCGCGATCATTATCGGCGCGCTGGTGATCGGCTGGTTCGTGCCGCTGGGCCTTGGCGGCGCGATGCTGGTGATGGCGCTGCTGATCGCCGCCACCGCGCTGTTCGCGCTGATGCCGGTCACGCGCGAGGTGGTGGTCGAGCAGCTGGTGCAGGCGCCCTTGAAGTCGCTGCCCGCGCAGACCGAACGCTGGCTCTCGGCGCAGCGCCCCGCCCTACCCGCGCCCGCCGTCACGCTGGCGGATGCGATCGGGGTGAAGCTCGACACGCTCTCGGCGCAGCTGGCGGGATTGAACGAGGGCGAACCGGCGGCGGCGGAAGTGCGCAAGCTTGTGGGGGAACAGCTCCCCGAACTGGTGCGAGGCTACCAGCGCGTGCCCGAACCGCTGCGCCGGGTGCCCCGCAACGGCCGCACCCCCGACGAGCAGCTGGTCGAGGGGCTGAAGGTCATCGACGGCGAAATCGCGGCGATGACCGAACAGCTGGCGCAGGGCGATCTCGACAGCCTCGCGACGCGCGAGCGGTTCCTGCAGATCAAGTATCAGGGGGAGGAGTAGGCTCTACCGTTTGACCCTCAACCCATTGCACGCACCGATGTATTAACTACGTTTTACAGCGTGGCAGGAGGGTCAAATGGCGCTGAACCGTATCCAACTACGTAAACTCCTTAAAATATTATTCCTTGATCCGAATGCCAGACGCGGTGAAATAAGAGCAGATATTCGAGACGAGATTTCCCACGAAACCGGAACGTCCAGTAGCGGACCCGATTTTTATGGTCCATTTTGGTCGGACGCGAAGCGCCATGTGTTCGGCGTGGCAGATTTGCACGCGCTGGTCGAAGACCGGATTGAAGCCAATGATCGCCGGGCCAACCTCTATCCTCAACTGCGAGACGGGTTTTTAGCGTGGTGGAACGTCCGTCGCCGCTGGACAAACGAACCCTTCATGCCCGGACCATCAGTAAGCGGAACAGTAGATTTTCCCGACCTAAACGCGACGGTCAAGGTCGATAACGTATTGTGCGTAATAGATGGGACTGGCGAACGACATGTAATATACCCCTATTTTTCACCTTCCCCCGAACTATCTGCGGAGTCTGCTCGACTGGGAATTTGGCTGCTATCGATTGCACTTCCCAATGTGCCGTTTGAAGAGATACGAATCCTCGACATGATCAGAGGGATAACTTTTTCCGTTGACCGTTATCCGCTTCAAGGGAATGAAGAAACGGAATTCGTTAGGAGATACGCCGCAGCGCTAGACGAGCGGGCAATATTGCGTCGAGAATATCCTTGAGGCCCTACTCCCGCTCCACCGCCCAGTCGTAGCTCGACACCATGACCGCGGGCACCGCGCGTCCGCGTGCGTCGCGCGAGGGGCGGAAGCGGAAGGCGCGTTCGATCTGGCGGCAGGTTTCGATATCGATCGCGCGGTTGCCGCTCGAGCGGCGGATGCGGCAATCGGTGGCGCGGCCATTGGGTTCGACGAGGTAGTCGACCTCGACACTGCCCTCGAAGCCATATTCCTCCAGTTCGCGGGGCAGGCGCGCGCCCTGCATCGATCCGGCGATCTGTTCGGGGGGCGTGTCGCCGCCGCCCGATCCGTCGCCGTCGCCCTCCCCGCCGCTGCCGAGCCCGTCGCCGATCCCGCCCGCGCCGGTACCGGGGCCGACCGTATCGGTCGCGCCGGACGAGGCGTCGTTGCCCGGACCCGCCACCGGCGCGGTGACGACCGGCGGCGGCACCGGCAATGGCACGGCCGGGGGCGCGGCGACGATTTCGGTCGCCTTGGAGCGGATGTTGGGCGGGGCGGCGCGGCCCTCGGGGCGGCCCTGCCGTACGACCTGCGGCACCGGCGGGGGCGGCGGCGGATCGGGCGGCGGCGGGAGAATATCGAAGGTCGCCAGCGCACTCTGCGCCGCGCGCGGCACGTCCACCCCCAGCCCGACGATCAGCGCCCAGCCGAGCAGCACATGCAGGCCGATCGTTACCGCCAACGCGGTGCCTTTGGTCCGGTCGGGAAGCGTCGCGGTCATCGCCATGGTGGTGGCACAACGCCGATGAATGACGGGTGATCCGGGCGGCGCAACGCGGCATCCGCCCCCCCCCTGACAAGAGCGTCGGGCCGGTCATGCCCCCGGCATGGCCGTAACCGTGCGGGGCACCGTTTACCCGAAGCCGGGTCGGGGGTGGGTTGGCCGGGGGCGAGCGCGGCGGTTCCTCGCGGGCCGACCCACCGCGGTCCCTCCCTTGTCAGGATTGCCGTGCGAAAGTCGCGCTTCGCCCGAACCTGCCCGTACCCCGGCGAAGGCCGGGGTACGGAAGGGTGACGTTCGCAGGGCACTCCTTGTCAGGGAGGGGAGCGACAACCGTTCGTGTCGAGCGCAGTCGAGACACCGCGCGCGACGCCTGCGGCACGTCTCTCGACTTCGCTCGGGACGAACGGCACGAGCTTGGTGGCTCAGGCGCTATCGACATTCATAGCCACATCGTCACCCCGGACTTGTTCCGGGGTCCACCGGGCTGCAAACGCTGTCGATAGCGGCGCGAACCGTACCGATCGCCGCACCGTGGACCCCGGAACAAGTCCGGGGTGACGAGAGAATGGCGATCTCGATCGCGAGATATGCCGGAATTGCTGAATATCGATCCGGCTTGGCTCAGCCCGCCCGCTGCACGCGCCCCCAGCGCCACACCAGCAGCGGGCGCAGCAGCAGCATCCCCGCGAGGAACCCGCCGACATGTGCCGCGCCCGCGATCGGCATGCCACCCATCGCGCTGGTCCAGCCGACGAGCAGGTTGAGCACCGTCCAGCTCGCCCCCAGCCACAGTGCATGGACGACATGCGCCGGGACGGGTCCGATCGCCTTCGCCTTGCCCTGCCCGAACAGCAGCGCATAGGCCCCGATGATCGCCGAGATCGCCCCGCTCGCCCCGACCATCGCCACCGGCGACGACGGATCGATCGCCCACTCAGCGGCGACCGAGGCATAGGCCCCGACCAGCCACAGCACCGCCAGCCCCCGCTTGCCGACCGCGCGCTCGGTAGGCGTGGCGACGATCAGCAGCGACAGCAGGTTGAAGGCGAGGTGCAGCCAGCCGTCATGGATCAGCGTCGCGGTGAGCGGCGTGAGCACCAGCGGCACGTCCGCGGGCAGGCCGCCGCCCGCCCCGACGCGCCGGGGAATGAACCCGCCGAACGCAGCGGCGAAATCGACGTACCCGGTCAGGATCAGCACCGCGCCCGGCAGCGCCACGATCAGGGCGAGCAGCAGCACGAAGGGACTGGGCCGCCGCTCGAACATGGCGTTTAGATAAACTCGATCTTCGAGATCAGGTAATAGCGGTCGCCCGACGGCACCGTCACTTCCACCTCGTCGTCGACCTTGCGCCCGATCAGCGCCCGGCCGAGCGGCGAGTTGTACGAGATGCGGCCCGACTTGGCATCCGCCTCGGTCTGGCCGACGATCTGGTACTTCACCGGCTTGTCGTCCTCGTCGAGCATGGTGACGGTCGCGCCGAACACCACCTTGTCGCCCGACAGGTCGCGCGGGTCGATCACCTGCGCGCGGGTCAGCTTGTCCTCGATGTCGGCGATCGACGCCTCGATCTGGCCCTGGCGTTCCTTGGCGGCGTGATATTCGGCGTTTTCCGACAGATCGCCGTGGGCGCGCGCTTCCTCGATCGCGTCGATGATCTGCGGTCGTTCCACCTTCAGCTGCTTGAGGTGGGCAGTCAGGCGGTCATAGCCTTCCTGCAACATCGGCATCTTGTCGACCGTCGCCATCGCGCGCGCGTCCCTTTTGTCATGTACCCCGCTGCGGGCGGACCATGGCCGGTCCACCCGCACACAATCTTACGTCGCTGACGGGGATCAGTTGTGCGATTGCGAATAATAGGACTGGAGCGGTCGCACTTCAAGGGAGCGGTTGGCCAGCGCCTCGATCGCCCGCGCCACGGCGACGCTGGCAGGGGCGGTGGTGAAATAGGGGACCTTCTGCGATTGGGCCGAGGCGCGGATCGATTCCGAATCCTTCAGCGACTGCCACCCCTCGGTCGTGTTGAAGATCATCGCGATATCGCCGTCGAAGATCTTGTCGACGATGTGCGGGCGGCCTTGTGCGACCTTGTTGACCCGTTCCACCGGCACGCCGTGCTCGGCAAGGTAATCGGCGGTGCCGCCGGTCGCGACGATGCGGAAGCCCATCTGCACCAGCAGCTGGACGCCGGGCAGGATCACCGGCTTGTCGCTCGACTTGACCGACACGAACACCGTGCCCGTGGTCGGGAGCACGATGCTCGCCCCCATCTGCGCCTTGGCGAAGGCGGTGGCGAAATCGCGGTCGATGCCCATCACCTCGCCGGTCGACTTCATCTCCGGCGACAGCACCGGATCGACGCCGGGGAAGCGGCCCCATGGGAACACCGCTTCCTTGACCGCGACATGATCGATCGCGCGGTCGATCACCGGCAGGGCGCTGAGCTTCTCGCCCGCCATCACCCGCGCGGCGATCTTGGCGACCGGCGTGCCGATCGCCTTGGCGACGAAGGGCACGGTGCGGCTGGCGCGCGGGTTGACCTCGATCAGGTACACCTTGCCGTCCTTGACCGCGAACTGGATGTTCATCAGCCCCTTGACGTTCAGCGCACGGGCCAGCGCCACTGTCTGCCGCTCGATCTCGGCGATGATCTCGGCGGAGAGCGAATAGGGCGGCATCGAGCACGCGCTGTCGCCCGAATGGACGCCCGCTTCCTCGATATGCTGGAGCACGCCCGCGACGACCACATCGTCGCCGTCGGCCACCGCATCGACATCGACCTCGATCGCGTCGCGCAGATACTGGTCGATCAGGACCGGGCTGTCGCCCGACACCTGCACCGCGGTCTGGATATAGTCGTCGAGCTGCTGGAGCGAATCGACGATCTCCATCGCGCGCCCGCCCAGCACATAGCTGGGGCGCATCAGCACCGGATAGCCGATCCGCTCGGCGATCGCCGCCGCCTCGTCGCGGCTGCGCGCGAGGCCGTTGGCGGGCTGGAGCAGCCCCAGCCGCGTGACCAGATCGGCGAAGCGCTCGCGATCCTCGGCCAGATCGATCGAATCCGGGGTGGTGCCGAGGATCGGGATGCCCGCCGCTTCAAGGGCGCGGGCGAGGTTCAGCGGGGTCTGCCCGCCGAACTGCACGATCACGCCGACCAGCTCGCCCCGCGACGCCTCGACATGCAGGATCTCCAGCACGTCCTCGGCGGTCAGCGGCTCGAAATACAGCCGGTCGGAGGTGTCATAGTCGGTGCTGACCGTCTCCGGGTTGCAGTTGACCATGATGGTCTCATACCCCGCGTCGCTCAGCGCGAAGCACGCGTGGCAGCAGCAGTAGTCGAACTCGATCCCCTGCCCGATGCGGTTCGGCCCGCCGCCGAGGATCACGATCTTGCGGCGGTCGGACGGCTGGCTCTCGTCCTCCGGCTCGCCGAAGGTCGGCGCTTCGTAGGTCGAATACATGTACGGCGTCTTCGCCTCGAACTCGGCGGCGCAGGTGTCGATGCGCTTGAAGACCGGGCGCACGCCCAGCTTGTGGCGATGCGCGCGCACCTCGTCCTCGGTCACGCCGCCGGTCATCATCTTGACGACCTCATGGATCAGGCCCGATCCGCGGGCGATGCCGCGCTCCATGCCGCGCAGATTGGCCGATTGCAGCGCCAGCCACGCGAGGCGCTTGTCGCTGAAGCCCATCGCCTTCAGCCGCCGCATGCCCGCCGCATCCTGCGGCAGGCCGTTGGTGCAGACCTCGGTTTCCGCCGCCACGATCTCGGCGATGCGTTCGAGGAACCACGGGTCGTATTTCGCGATCGCATGGACCTCGGCGACCGAGAAGCCTTCGCGCAGCGCCTGTGCGGCGACCAGCAGCCGGTCCGGCGTGGCGACGGCCAGCGCCGCCTCGATCTCCGCGCGGGGCGCGCCGATCAGCCGCTCGACGCCGTTGAAGCCGGACAGGCCGGTCTCCAGCCCCCGCAGCGCCTTTTGCAGCGATTCATGGATGTTGCGGCCGATCGCCATCACCTCGCCGACCGACTTCATCGCGGTGGAGAGCACCGCCTGCGAGCCCTTGAACTTCTCGAAGGCGAAGCGCGGGATCTTGGTTACGACGTAATCGATCGTCGGCTCGAACGACGCGGGCGTGGCACCGGTGATGTCGTTGTCGATCTCGTCGAGGGTATAGCCGACCGCGAGCTTGGCGGCGACCTTGGCGATCGGGAAGCCGGTGGCCTTCGACGCCAGCGCGGAGGAACGCGACACGCGCGGGTTCATCTCGATGACGATCAGGCGGCCGTCCTTCGGGTTCACCGCGAACTGCACGTTCGACCCGCCGGTCTCGACGCCGATTTCCCGGAGTACCGCGATCGATGCGTTGCGCATGATCTGATATTCCTTGTCGGTCAGCGTCAGCGCCGGGGCGACGGTGATCGAATCGCCGGTGTGGACGCCCATCGGATCGATATTCTCGATCGAGCAGACGATGATGGCGTTGTCGGCGCGGTCGCGCACGACTTCCATCTCATATTCCTTCCAGCCGAGCAGCGATTCCTCGATCAGCACCTCGGTGGTGGGCGATGCGTCGAGGCCTTCGCGGACGATGCGCAGGAACTCGTCACGATTATAGGCGACGCCGCCGCCGGTGCCGCCCAGCGTGAACGACGGGCGGATGATCGCGGGCAGCCCGACATGCTCGAGGCCCGCCAGCGCCTCGGCCTCGCTATGGGCGATATGGCTGCGGGCGGATTCCAGCCCGATCTTCTCCATCGCCACCTTGAATTTCTGGCGGTCCTCGGCCTTGTCGATCGCTTCCGCATCGGCGCCGATCATCGTCACGCCGAACTTCGCGAGCGTGCCGTCATTGGCCAGCGCCAGCGCGGTGTTGAGCGCGGTCTGCCCGCCCATCGTCGGGAGGACGGCGTCGGGGCGCTCCTTCTCGATGATCCTGGCGACCACCGCCGGGGTGATCGGCTCGACATAGGTCGCGTCGGCCAGCTCCGGATCGGTCATGATCGTCGCGGGGTTGGAGTTGACGAGGACGATGCGATAGCCCTCCTCCTTCAACGCCTTGATCGCCTGCACGCCCGAATAATCGAACTCGCAGGCCTGGCCGATGACGATCGGCCCCGCGCCGATGACGAGGATGGACGAAATGTCGGTGCGTTTGGGCATTTTATTTGGTTTCCGACTGGTAGACTTCGTTTCCGACGAAGCCGAGCTTCGATCGGTACGGCGATTCAAAGAGTTTCTTCAGGCCGCAATCGGCAGCCTTCGACGGTGTGTCCGGGGTGAATCTGACGACCGTCAAGCCATCCGCCTGCAAGGCGAAGGAGCCGGCTGGCAACCCACAAGCCCGAGCAAACCTGTCCAGTTCTGCCTGGCCAGACTGGAGGTCCGTGGGAGCGCTGCACCCAGCCAGCATCAAGAACGATGGCAGAAGCGATTTCACTATCGCATCATCCCCACGAACCGCTCGAACAGGTAGAAGCTGTCCTGCGGCCCCGGCGACGCCTCGGGGTGGTACTGCACGCTGAACGCGCGACCGTCGGCCAGTTCCAGCCCGGCGTTCGATCCGTCGAACAGCGACACATGCGTCTCGCGCACACCCTCGGGCAAACTGTCGCGTTCGACCGCGAAGCCGTGGTTCATGCTGGTGATCTCGACCGCGCCGTCGCTCAGCCGCTTGACCGGGTGGTTCGCGCCGCGGTGGCCCTGATGCATCTTGGTGGTGGTCGCCCCCACCGCCAACCCCAGCAGCTGGTGGCCGAGACAGATGCCGAACAGCGGCTTGCCCGTCTCCAGCAACTGCCGGATCACCGGCACGGCGTACTCGCCGGTCGCGGCGGGATCGCCCGGACCGTTCGACAGGAAGATGCCGTCGGGGTTCGCCGCCATCACCTGTTCATAGGTCGCGGTGGCGGGCAGCACGGTTACTTCAGCACCCGCATGCACAAGGTTGCGGAAGATATTGCGCTTGCTGCCGTAATCGATCGCGACGACATGCGGGCGCGACGGGCTTTCTGCGGCAACTTCGCCAACTTCGGGCTGCGTGCTGTCGTCATAGCCCTTGCCGAGATGCCATGCCCCGCCCTGCCAGCCATAGTGCGTCTCGCACGACACGGTTTTCGCAAGGTCCATGCCTTCGAGGCCCGGCCACGCCCGCGCCTGTTTGAGCAGCGCGGGAATGTCGAACTCCCCCGTTGCCGAATGGGCGATGACGCCGTTGGGCGCCCCGCCCTGCCGGATGCGGCGGGTGAGCGCGCGGGTGTCGATGCCCGACAGGCCGATGCGGTTGTGCCGCGCCATCCAGCCGGTCAGATCCTCGCTCGCGCGGAAGTTGGACGGGGCGGTCACATCCTCGCGCACGATCATGCCGAGCGCGTGCGGATCGTTCGCCTCCACATCGTCGACGTTGGTGCCGACGTTGCCGATGTGCGGGAAGGTGAAGGTGATGATCTGCCCCGCGAACGACGGGTCGGTCATGATCTCCTGATAGCCGGTCATCGCGGTGTGGAAGCACACCTCGCCCACCGCTGCGCCCTCGGCCCCGAAGCCACGGCCCCACAGCACGCTGCCATCGGCAAGGACGAGGACCCCGGTGGCTCCTTCGGGCATGGCGAATGGCTTGGCGTCGGCCATGATGGGCGGGCACTCCTGATACTTGTCTGATGATGTCGCTAAGCGGTGGCGGCTAGTCGCATGGGGAGCCCCCGTCAATCCTGTGATCGCGGATCGATTGGCGCTAAGGGCGGTCGCTTGGACCCAATGAACGATATCGGACACCCCATGATTCGCGACACCATCAAGGACGCGCTCGTCACCGCCATGAAGGGCGGCGACAAGGAGACGACCGCCACGATCCGCCTGATCCAATCGGCGATCAAGAACCGCGACATCGAGGCACGCACCGGATCGGCCCCGGCGGACGACGACACGCTGGTCGTCGAGGTCCTGCAGAAGATGGTCAAGCAGCGCCGCGAATCGATCGAGATGTACGAAAAGGGCAACCGCCCCGAACTGGCGGCGGCGGAAGCGCGCGAGGTGGCGGTGATCGAACGCTTCCTGCCCGCGCAGATGGACGCCGAGGCGACGGCGGCGGCGATCGAGGCCATCAAGGCCGATCTGGGCGCATCGGGCATGAAGGACATGGGCCGGGTGATGGCCGAACTGAAGGCCCGCCACGGATCGCAGCTCGACATGAGCAAGGCGAGCGCGGCGGTGAAGGCGGCGCTGGCCTGAGGCTGCGAACCAATACGGAACGTATTGCCCAATACGTTCCGTATGGGCCATATGACGGCATGACTCTTTCGCCCCAATTTCTCGACGAACTTCGGGCGCGCACCACGCTGTCGGCGCTGGTGAGCAAGTCGGTGAAGCTCCAGCGCTCGGGCAACGAGTGGAAGGCCTGCTGCCCGTTCCATACCGAGAAGACGCCGAGCTTCTGGGTCAATGACGACAAGGGCTTCTACCATTGTTTCGGCTGCGGGGCGCATGGCGATGCGATCCGCTGGATGACCGACCAGCGGGGGCTGCCCTTCATCGATGCGGTGAAGGAACTGGTCGCCGCCGCCGGCATGGAGATGCCGCAGCAGGATGCCCGTTCGGCCCGGCAGGCGGAACGCGCCAGGGGCCTGCACGAGCTGATGGCCGACGCGCAGACGTGGTTCGCCGAGCGGCTCGGCGACGACGGTGCGGTCGCGCGCGATGCGCTGGCGAAGCGCGGCATCAAGCCCGAGACGGCGCGGGCGTTCGGCATGGGCTATGCCCCCGACTCGCGCGGGCGGCTGAAGGCGGCGCTCGCCTCCTACGGCGATGCGATGCTGGTCGAGAGCGGCATGCTGATCTCGGTCGAGGGCAAGGAGCCGTACGACCGGTTCCGCGGTCGCCTGATGATCCCGATCCGCGATGCGCGGGGGCGGACGATCGCGTTCGGCGGGCGGATTATCGGCGAGGGCGAGCCGAAGTATCTGAACTCGCCCGAAACCCCGCTGTTCGACAAGGGGCGCACCCTCTACAACATCGACCGGGCGCAGGCCGCCGCGCGCAAGGCCCGCCGCGTGATCGCGGTCGAGGGCTATATGGACGTCATTGCCCTCGCGCAGGCGGGCTATGACGAGGTGGTCGCCCCGCTCGGCACCGCGCTGACCGAACATCAGCTGGAGCGGCTGTGGCGGATGGCCGACTGCCCGATCCTGTGCTTCGACGGCGATGCGGCGGGGATCAAGGCCGCCAGGCGTGCGGCGGAACGCGCGCTGCCGCTGCTGACACCGGGCAAGAGCGTGGCGATCGTGACGATCCCGAACGGCATGGACCCCGACGATCTGGTCCGCGACCAGGGGCCGCAGGCGTTCGAGGAACTGCTGGCGACGAAGGAATCGCTCTCCGACTTCCTGTGGCGGATGGAACTCGCCAACCTGCCGCCGCAGGCCGGGCCGGACGAGCGCGCGGCGTTCGAGCATGAACTGGCGCGGCTGGCGGGCACCATCACGCACGAAGGCATCCGCCGCGAATATTTCCGCACCTTCAAGGACCATTTCTTCGCGCTGTTCGGGGCGAAGGACCGGCGGCTGCGCATCGTCGCCAACGACATGGCGCAGGCGGCGGAGATGCGGCAGGTCGATCTGGTCTTCGCGTTCCAGCGGGCGATCCTGATGGGGCTGATGCAGCATGTGTCGGTGCTCAAACAGCATTGCGAGCTGATCGCGCAGCTGCCGATCGTCAACGGCACGCTGCGGCGCTGGCGCGACCATCTGATCGACCTTGCGATCTACCGTGACGACCTGACCGACAGCCTGCTCCACGATGCGGTGATGACCGACCGGCAACTGGTGGAGGCGGCGCGGCGCGACGTGCAGACCGACCTCGCCTTCAGCTTCTGGCAGAAGAATGCCGACGCGGCCGTGGCGCAGACCGACCTGCTGCGCATGATCCAGATCCTTGTCGAGGAACATGCCTGCACCCGTGCCGAGCGCGCCGCGCACGAACGCTGCCGCCGCGACACGACCGAGCGGACCTTCGCCGATTTCCAGCAGGCGCGCCAGGACCATGCGGCGGTGCAGGCGCGCATCCGCGACTGGATGGACGAGCTGGACGAAGCGGCTTGATCCCTGCCCCTGCGGCTCCCATATCCGCGCCATATCGACACCCGTATGTTCGGCCATCTGTGCTTTGCACGGCGGGGCGACTTGCAAATCGCGGCGCGGCGGACGAAGACGGCGGGTAAAATAGGGCGCGAATACGGCGCTCCTGATTTCTTTGAGGGTTATTGATGGCCAAGGCGAATGGTGGCGGCGACGACACGATCGAAACGGGCGACGCGCCGCTGATCGACCTGAACGAGGGGTCGATCAAGAAGCTGGTCGCTCGCGCGAAGAAGCGCGGCTACATCACCGTCGACCAGCTCAACGAGATGCTGCCGCAGGACCAGATGACCTCGGAGCAGATCGAGGACATCATGTCGGCGCTGAACGACATGGGCGTCAACGTCGTCGAGAACGAGGACGCGGGCGAGGACGGCGAGAGCGACGAGCGCGCCAAGCAGGACGAGGCCGACGACGAGGAAGCCTCGGGCGAGCAGGACGACGCCTCCGCCGCGTTCGAGCCGGTCAAGAAGAAGGAAGTCGCCGACCGCACCGACGATCCGGTGCGCATGTACCTGCGCGAGATGGGCGCGGTCGAACTGCTGAGCCGCGAGGGCGAGATCGCCATCGCCAAGCGGATCGAGGCCGGTCGCGACACGATGATCTTCGGCCTGTGCGAATCGCCGATCACCTTCAACGCGATCATCGGCTGGTCGACCGCGCTGAACGAGGGCACGATGCAGCTGCGCGAGATCCTCGATCTCGACGCGATGCTGTCGAAGGATCCCGCGCCGGAGTCGCTGAGCGACGACGACGACGGCGACGACAACGGCGAGATTTCGTCGAAGAACGCCGGGCCGAGCTTCAAGGAAGAGGAAGAGCCGGAGGAAGCCTCGGCCGACGAGGACGACGACGGCGAGCGCCGTGCCCCGCGTCCCAGCGACGACGAGGACGAGGACAACACCCTCAGCCTCGCGCAGATGGAGGAACAGCTCAAGCCGCAGGCGCTGGAGAAGTTCGCCAACATCACCGCGATCTTCAAGAAATTCTCGAAGATGCAGTCGCAGCGGCTCGACGCGATGGCGACCGGCGACGGGCTGTCGACCGCCGAGGAGCGCAAGTACCAGAAGCTGCGCGAGGAGCTGACCGCCGAGGTGGAGAGCGTGCAGTTCCACCAGGCGAAGATCGAATATCTGGTCGATCAGCTCTATGCCTACAACCGCCGCCTGACGACGCTGGGCGGGCAGATGCTGCGCCTTGCCGAGCGGCACAAGGTGCCGCGCAAGGCGTTCCTCGACAGCTATGTCGACCATGAGCTGGACGAGCAGTGGCTGGCATCGGTCGCGAAGATCGACAAGAAGTGGAAGGCGTTCGCCGAGAACGAGGCCGGATCGGTCGACCGCATCCGCACCGAAATCGCCGAGATCGCGCAGCAGACCGGCATGGCGCTCGGCGAATTCCGTCGCATCGTCAACATGGTGCAGAAGGGCGAGCGCGAGGCGCGCATCGCCAAGAAGGAAATGGTCGAGGCCAACCTGCGCCTCGTCATCTCGATCGCGAAGAAATACACCAATCGCGGTCTGCAGTTCCTCGACCTGATCCAGGAGGGGAACATCGGGCTGATGAAGGCGGTCGACAAGTTCGAGTATCGCCGCGGCTACAAGTTCAGCACCTATGCGACATGGTGGATCCGGCAGGCGATCACCCGCTCGATCGCCGATCAGGCGCGCACCATCCGCATTCCCGTCCACATGATCGAGACGATCAACAAGCTGGTGCGGACCTCCCGCCAGTTCCTGCACGAGCAGGGCCGCGAACCGACCCCGGAGGAGATGGCCGAGCGCCTGTCCATGCCGCTGGAGAAGGTGCGCAAGGTGATGAAGATCGCCAAGGAGCCGATCTCCCTCGAAACGCCGATCGGCGACGAGGAGGATTCGCACCTCGGCGACTTCATCGAGGACAAGAACGCGATCATCCCGGTGGATGCGGCGATCCAGGCGAACCTGAAGGAGACGGTCACGCGGGTGCTGGCGTCGCTCACCCCGCGCGAGGAGCGCGTGCTGCGCATGCGCTTCGGCATCGGCATGAACACCGACCACACCCTCGAGGAAGTCGGCCAGCAGTTCAGCGTGACCCGCGAACGCATCCGTCAGATCGAGGCGAAGGCGCTGCGCAAGCTCAAGCACCCGAGCCGCAGCCGCAAGATGCGCTCGTTCCTCGACCAGTAGGTACGGGTCCGGACGGCAGCGGGGTCGGTCGATGCGACCATGGGTTTCGTCATCCCGGACCTGTTCCGGGGTGACGATCGGGAGGCGGTGACGGCCGTCCCCCAAGGGCAAATCGGCGGCGATCGGTACCCTTCGTACCGATCGCCGCGCGTTTACGATCCGTTAACCCTGTCTCTACCGGAATCGGCAAGGCTTTGCCGCCATGATGCCGCCATCGGTCCCGCGCCCTGGGACCATGGGGGGGTGAGCGATGATTGCGGCGGCAGGCGACAATGCGGCCTCCAGTCCGGGGAACGGGATCGCGCGGATGGTCGCGACCGACGGGACCGCCGCGCATCGCTTTCCCGCCAGGCTGGCCGAACGGATGCCGCCGCCGCAGGACGTGGCGGATACGCTGCACCAGCTGGCCGGGCTGCACGCGCGCCATCCCGGCGTGGTCGGCCATGCGTTGCGCGGCGCTGCCGGGGACCTGGCCGGGCCGTGGCTGCGCACCGCCGCCGCCGCCTTTGCCGACGAGCGCGGCTATCTGGTGCGTCTCGCCGCCGCTGCCGGTCCGGCGCCCAGCACGCCGGGACACGCCGCCGCCGAAGCCGCGATGTCGGCGCAGCGCCACGCCGTCGACCTGCTGGCACAATCGGCGCGTCCGGGCTGCGCGATCGGCACCGCCGCCGCGCTGGTGCTCGACTGGCCCGCGATCCGCCTGCCGCTCGACCGGGCGGCGCTGCGGCTGGGGATCGAGCCGCTCGAATCGGCGCTGCCCACGGCGATCGAGACGGTGCGGCTGATCGACCTGCTGGCGCGCGACGCCGTGCCGGTGCGGGCGATGACCTTCGGCGTACAGCAGTTGCTGGCGCAGCATCGCGGGCTGTGGGACCTGCTGGAGGCGCGGGCGGACGCACGCGGCTGAACCTCCCTTGCCCAAAATCGGCGCGCACTTCACCGTTAACCATTTTAAGCAATGGCTTCGTCACCCTTTCCGGTGCAGCCTCGGGCCATGTTCGGTACGCTTTTTCGGAGCGTTCTGCTCCTCGCCTTCGCCGTGGCCGCGGCGGTCCCGCTCCATGCGCGGTCGATCCTCGACTATGTCGGGCAGTGCGTGCCCTTCGCGCGCGCGGCTTCGGGCATCCAGATCTATGGCGACGCCTGGACGTGGTGGGACCAGGCAGCGGGCCGCTATCCGCGCGGCCATGAACCGAAGGTCGGCGCGGTCCTCGCCTTCGCCAAGACGCAGCGGCTGCCGCTCGGCCATGTGCTGGTGGTCAGCCGCGTGGTCGAGCCGCGGGTGGCGATGGTGACGCATGCCAACTGGTCGCGGATCAACGGCGTGCGCGGCGGCGTGGAACAGGACGTCACCGTGTTCGACGTGTCGCGCAAGGGCGACTGGACGCGCGTCAAGGTGTGGTACCGCGATTCGCAGGGGCTGGGCGGATCGGAATATCCGACGCACGGCTTCATCTACGGCCCCGGCCCGGTGAAGGGGATCAGCAGCGACAACCCGGATTATGTCGGATCGCTGATCGACGCCTATGCCCGCTGAGCTTTCGCCGCCCGCTCGCAGGCGTTAGTCCCCTGCCCTGAACGGGGGCGGCGATGGCGACTGGGGTACGGGCGATCACGGCGGGGTGGGTGGTCGCGATCACGCTGGCCGGACTGGCACTGCGCATCGCCGCCGCGCGCGGGGGATTGTGGCTGGACGAGGCATGGTCGGCATCGTTCGCCGCCGATGTCGCAACGCCTGCGGCCGTGTTCCTCGGCATCAACCACGACAACAACCATCATCTCAACAGCCTGTGGCTGCAATGGGTCGGCGCGGATGCCTCGCCGGTCGTGCAGCGCGCGCTGTCGATCCTGAGCGGCACGGCGACGATCCCGGTCGCGGCGGCGATCGCGGGGCGGCGCGGGCGCGCCGCAGCGATCGTCGCGGCGGTGGCGTTCGCGCTGTCGCCGTTCCTCGTCACCTATGGCGCGGAGGCGCGCGGCTATGCGCCGATGCTGTGCGCGTGGACGGTCGCGATCGGCATCGCCGACCGGTTCCTCGAACGGCCCGCCGAGCCGCCGCGCGCCACGGCGATGGCGCTGGCGGCGCTGCTCGGCTGCATGGCGCAGGCGACGATGGCGTTCGGTCTGGGCGCGCTGGGGCTGTGGGTGCTGATCGCCCGTATACGCGCGGCGGGCGTGCCGTCGGGCGTGATCGGCACCGCGCGGCTGTTCGCGCCCGCCGCCGTGCTGACGCTCGGCTTCGCGGTGCTGGTGTGGGCGGCGGCGGATGCGGCGGGCGGGCTGCGCTTCGGCAATCGCGAGGCGCACGACTGGCTGCGCTGGATGCAGGCGATGGTGCAGCTGTGGGACTATGGGCTGGGCGTCGCCGCGCTTGTCCTGCTGCTGGTCGCGCTGGGGGCGACGTCGCGCGACCGGCTGGGCGGGCTCGCGCTGGGCGCGGGCGTCGGACTGCCGCTGCTGGTCGCACTGGCGGCGCTGCCGAACAGCGGCGCGGCGCGCTATTATGCCGTGGCGGTGCCGCCGGTGCTGCTGTGGGCGGCGGTGCTGCTGCCGCGCGCGGCCATGCGCCCGGCGGCGGCGATCGTCGCCATCAGCTTTCTGACGGCGAGCATCGTGCGCGACGGGCAACTCGTCGCCAACCTGCGCGGCGACCCGGACCGTCCGGTCCGGGCGATGATCGCCGCCGCGCCGGGCGGGACGAACACATCGCTGGAGCAGGAGCGGTCGGGCGCGATCCTGATCGCCGCGGCGCGCACACACGGCTATGCCCTGGCGATCGCCCCGCCCTGCCCCGCCGCGGCGTTCCACTTCGTCGAGCGCGACGGCGATGCCGCCTTCCCCGCGCAACCGGCGGTCTGCGGCCATGCGTATGGCGAAGTGACGCGCGGCGATCCGAGCGGCCTGTCAGGCACCCACTGGCGGCTGTACGCCCGGCGCTGAGAAGTTGTTGGAAAACGTGCATGTTGCACGTTTTACGGTGCCTGCCCGCTCCCCCGCCCGGCCACCCACAGGGTACACTCGATGGGTGGCCGGGCGGGGGAGCGGGCAGGCACCGCGCGAAACTCGTCCTTCGGCGAGTTTCCGAACAGACTCAAAGATCAGACCCGCGCCACCGCGCGGTGCAGCTTGCGCAGGACCACCGCGTCGCCGACCGGCCCCGCCGCCGCCTGGGTCGCCAGCTCCATCATCCGGACCGCGCCGAAACTGGCCGCCAGCCCCTTCAGCCGGAAGGCCGCCCCGCTCCACTCGTCCGCACCCGCCGCGACCAGCACCGCCAGCGCGCGCTGCGCACTGTCGCGGAACGCCGCGCGCAGTTCGGCGATCAACTGCGGCTCGTCGCCCACCGCCGCCGCCAGCGCGGCGTCGATCGCTCCCGGATCATAGACCATGGCACCACGCCTAGCCGCCAAAAGGTTAAGCGGACGTTACGACATCTGTCACCGGTGGGAGGTTCATGGTAAGCGCCCTGCCCATGAACGGGGGCACTATCACCGGACTGCGCGAACAGACGCAGAACGACCACGATGAGGATGAATTCGTCGCGCAGGAGGCCGCCCCGCACTGGCTGGCCGAAGCACCGCTGGAGCCGGAACCGATGCCGCGCGAATGGATCGCGCCGACGCTGGCGATGGTCGCGGTCATCCTGTGGGTCGGCGGCATGCTGGTGTGGGCCGGGGCGACGCTCGGCCGGTTGCAACCCGTTGAGCTGGCGTCGTTCGTCGCGGCGCTGTGCGTGCCGCCGCTGCTGATCGGCATCGTCTGGCTGCTGCTGCGCCAGGGCAGCCGGGCGGAATCGCGCCGCTTCACCGCCACCGCGCAGGCGATGCGCAGCGAGGCGCTGGCGCTGGAACAGGTCGTCGTGACCGTGCGCCGCAACCTTGCCGAATCACGCCGCGAACTGGTCGAGCAGACCGGCGCGCTGATGCATCTGGGCGAGGGCGCGACCGACCGGCTGCGCGGCGTGCGTGCGGGGATCGCCGAGCAGGTGGCGGCGCTGGCGGCGACGACCGATGCGCTGGCGGGTGCCGCGACCCATGCCGAGCATCGGCTGGGCACCGTGCTCGACACCCTGCCCCGCGCCCATGCCGAGACCGAAGCGATCGCGCAGCGGCTGGAGGCCACCGGTCTCGCCGCCAGCGAACGGATCGCCGCGCTCGACGCCGCACTCGCGGCGGTGGCGGCGCGCGGGCGCGATGCGGACGAGGTCGCGGGCGGCGCGGCGCAGCGGCTGGCGGCGCATATCACCCGGATGGAAGCCACCAGCGAAAGCGCGGGCGCGCGGCTGGAATCGGTGATCGCCACCATGTCCGGCGCGATCGACGGCGTGCTCGACCGCGCGGCGGCGGCGATCGATGAATCGCGCAAGGCGATCACCGCGCAGGGCGATGCGACGATCGCGATGATCGAGGCGAACGGATCGGCGATCGAACGCGCGGGCCGTGAGGGCGCGGAACAGCTCGCCGAGCGGATGACCGAGATCGACGGCGCGATCGGCACGCTGGCCGCCAGGATCGATGCCCGCCGCCGCGACAGCGAGGCGCTGCTGGCGACGTTGCAGGGCGGGCTGGCGGCGTTCGACGAACGCTTCGCCGCGCTGGAGGCGAACGGGATCGCGCGGGTCGATGCGGTATCGCGCGAGATCGCGGCGCGGCTCGACGCGCGGCGTGCGGACGGCGATGCGATGCTGGCGGGCGTCGGGGCCGGGCTGGACGCGATCGACCAGCGGTTCGACCGGATGCGCGCCGCCGCCGAGATGCATGTCGATCAGGTCGCGACATCGGTCGCGAACCGGCTGGAGGCACGCCGCCGCGACGGCGAGGCGGTGCTGGCGACGCTGGACGCGGGGCTCGACGGGTTCGACCGGCGGTTCGACGCGCTGCGCGCCTCCGCCGAGGCGCAGGTCGAGGGGCTGTCGGCGGCGATCGAGGCGCGGCTCGACGCCCGGCGGCAGGACGGCGCGGCGATGCTGGAAACATTGGGCGCCGGGCTCGACGGGTTCGACCGGCGGTTCGACACGATGCGCGAGGACGGCATCGCGCGGGTCCAGTCGATCGCGGGCACGATCGAGGCGAAGCTGGCCGAGCGGCGGCGCGACGGCGAGGCGCTGATCGCGGCGCTGAACGACGGGCTGGACGGCTTCGACGACCGGTTCGACACGCTGCACGACCGCGGCGTGGCGCGGGTACAGGCGGTGGCGGGATCGATCGAGGTGCTGTCGCAGGTCGCCGACGCGCTGACCGAGGCGCTGGACGGCAACGACGCGACCGCGCGCCGGGTGATCGGCACCGCCGAGGAGGTGCTGACCGCACTCGACGCCGCCGCGCGCGAGATGGACGAGACGCTGCCCGGCGCGCTGGAACGGCTGGACCGGCGGATCGCGTCGAGCCGCGACGGGGTGGCGCGCGCCAAGCCCGAACTGCTGGCGCTCGTCACCGCCGCCGAGAGCACGCACGAGGCGATCGAGGCGATCGCGGGCGTGGTCGACATGCAGCGCCAGACGCTGTCGAGCGTGCAGCAGTCGCTGCTCGACACGCTCGACCTCGGCAAGGACCGCATCTCCGAGGTGCGCGGCATCGCCGACGAGACGATCGCGACCACGGTGCGCTTCGCCGAGGACGCCGCACCGCGCCTGGCGGAGGCGATGCTGCGCATCCGCGACACCGCCGAGACCGCCAGCGCCAAGGCGCGCCAGACGCTGGCCAAGGTGCTGCCCGACGTCGCCCGCGACCTCGAGGCGCAGGGCACCCGCGCGCTGGCCAATGCGGTCGACCGCGCGGTGGCGACGCAGGTGAGCGAGCTGTCGACCATCGCCGACCGCGCGGTCGCATCGACGGTCGAGGCGGCGGAGCGGTTGCAGCGCCAGATGGTGAAGATCACCGCGACCGGCGACGAGCTGGAGACGCGCATGGCCGCGGCCCGCGCCGAGCGCGAGGCGGCGGACAGCGAGCAATTCTCGCGCCGGGTCACCACGCTGATCGAGGCGATGCACTCCGCATCGATCGATATCGCCAAGTCGCTGTCGGCCGATGTGTCGGACACCGCATGGGCCGCGTACCTCAAGGGCGATCGCGGCGTGTTCACCCGGCGTGCGGTGCGGCTGGTCGACGGCGCCGAAGCGCGCGAGATCGCCGCGCTCTATGACGGCGACGCGACGTTCCGCGATCAGGTGAACCGCTACATCCATGATTTCGAGGCGATGCTGCGCCAGGTGCTGGGCCTGCGCGACGGATCGTCGATGGGAGTGACGTTGCTGTCGTCCGACATGGGCAAGCTGTACGTCGTGCTGGCGCAGGCGATCGAGCGGTTGCGGAACTAAGTATCGGGACTACAGCGGGATACTCCCTCCACGGAGCCTGTCCCCATGTCGCAACCCGCCGTCGCCATCCTCTATCAGGCGACCCCGCCCCCGGTGATCGACGGGCTGCGCAAGGATGCCAAGCCCGGCGGCTATTCCGACGGCGGGGCGGATATCGCGGTCGCGTTGCGGGCGCGCGGGGTACGGATCGTCACCCCGGTCGCCGCCCCCGATCCGGCGCGGGCGCTGGACTGGGTATTCCCCGATACGCCGGAGGGCATCGCCGCCGCGCTTGCCGCCGGGGCGGATACGCTGTGGGCCAATACCGTGCTGTTCACCGGGCATCCGATCGAGGCCGTTCCGCCGGGCACTGCGATCGTCGGGCAGGACGCGGCGGCGATGCAGCGGTTCGACGACAAGTTCGCCACCAACGCCATGCTCGCCGCCGCCGGACTGCCGGTAGCACGGTCGTTCCTGCTGGGCGGTACGGCCCGCGACGGTGTCCATGCGCTGACCGAGGTGGCCGGGGTGCTGGAGGCACACGCCCTCCCCTTCCCCCTGATCGTCAAGCCGGTGCGCGGGCGCGGCAGCCAGGGGGTGACGCTGGTCGCGGACCTGCCCGCGTTGCTCGCCGCGGCGGAGGCGCTGATCGCCGGGGCCCGGTTCGGCGACGTGCTGATGGTCGAGCAGTTTCTGGACGGCGAGGAGATGACGGTGACGATCCTGCCCGCGGCCTGTCCGCGCCCCGACGGCACGCACGGCGCCCGCCCGTTCGCGCTGCGCCCGGTGCGGCGGTTCGACCAGCGGGACGGGGTGGCCCCCTATAACGGCGACGTGCCCGTCACCGCCAACAGCGCGGCGATCGACGCCGGGCGGATGGGCGATCCGGCGGTGGCGGCGATGCTCGACGCCTGTATCGCGGCGGCGGAACGGGTGGATGCCCGCACCGCGATCCGCATCGATTGCCGCGCCGGTGCGGATGGGCGGTTGCTGCTGTTCGACCTGAACATGAAGCCCAACATGACCGGACCGGGCCGACCGGGGCGCGACGATCAGGACTGCCTGTCGGCGATCGCGGCGCGGGCGGACGGGTGGGACTATGGCGACCTGCTGCTGGCGATGCTGGCGGGACGGTGGGTGGTGTGAAGCTGCGGTCAGCCGCCACTACCCAAGCCGACCCGTTCGTCCCGAGCGAAGTCGAGGGACGGGCCTCGGGCGTCGCGCCGCGGTGTCTCGACTACGCTCGACACGAACGGTTCGATACGCAGGATTGCCTCTGGAGTTGATGACTTGAAGCGGACCCGTTCGTCCTGAGTAGCTGCTGAGCGACGTCGAAGCGGCGTATCGAAGGACCTGTGACCAGATGCTTCGATACGGGTCAACCTTCCGGCATCATGCTTCAGTTATAATAGTCCAGCATGTCGGCGGTCACCCAGCCGTAGACATAGTTCAGGTAGAAGCCCCCGAACAGCACGAGCGACACGATCGTCGTGCGCCACAGCATGCGGCCGACGCGGAAACCGGCGGGTGCGCTGTCGGCCTGTCCCGGGACCGGCGGCTCGCCCGCTTCATGCGTGGTGCGCACGCCGAAGGGGAGGACGAGGAACAGCGCCAGCACCCAGAACAGCATCCAGATGGCGAGCGCCGACTGCCATGCCATGCGCCCGCCCCCTCAGCCTCAGGCGTTGATGATGAGGACGTCGACCACCGGCTTCTTGCCGGTCCAGCGGGTCGCGACGCGGCGGACGGCGAGGCGGATCGCCTCGGGCAGCTTGCCGCGCTCGCGCCCCTTGGCGGCGACCGTCTCGGCGGCGGCGTCGACCGCTTCCTCGAGGAAGGGTTCGCGGTCTTCCTCGACCGGCACGCCCTGCACGCGGATCTGCGGATCGCCGACCAGCTGGCCCCGGCGATCGATCGCCACCGCGACCGACATGTGACCGAAGGCGGCGAGCTTGCGCCGTTCGTTGATCGTATTGCCGTCGGCGGGCAGGATCACGTCACCGTCGAGCGCGAGGCGACCGACCGTCGCATGGCCGACCTTGGTCGCGTTGCCCGGCGCGAGGCGCACGATATCGCCGTTGGTCTGGACCAGCGCCTGCCCGATGCCCTGCGCAAGGCCGTAGCGGGCATGCTCCATCAGGTGGCGCATCTCGCCGTGCACCGGCATCAGCACCTTCGGGCGCAGCCACTTGTACAGCTTGGCCAGTTCGGGGCGACCCGGATGGCCGGAGACATGGACGTGCGCCTGCCGGTCGGTGACCATCTCGATACCGGCGGCGGCCAGCCGGTTCTGGATGCGGCCGATTGCGACCTCGTTGCCCGGAATCTGCTTCGACGAGAAGATCACCCGGTCGCCCGATTCGAGCGACAGCTGATGCTCGCGGTTGGCGACGCGGGCGAGCGCGGCGCGCTCCTCCCCCTGCCCGCCGGTGGCGATGATGAGCAGCTGATCGCGCGGCAGGCGCATCGCGGTGTCGTAATCGACCGGCTGCGGGAAGTCCTTGAGATAGCCGGTGGCCTTGGCGACCTTCAGGATGCGGTCGAGCGAGCGGCCCGCGACGCAGATCTTGCGGTTGGTGTCGCGCGCCACCTGCCCCAGCGTGTGGAGCCGCGCGGCGTTCGAGGCGAAGCTCGTCACCATCACGCGGCGGCCCTTGGCCGACGACACCTGCTCGAACAGGCCCTTGCGGACATCGGCTTCGGAACCCGACGCCTCGTTGTTGAAGACGTTGGTCGAATCGCACACCAGCGCGAGAATGCCCTCGTCGCCGATCGCGGTCAGTTCCTCCGGGGTGGCGGGGGTGGCGACCATCGGTTCGCGGTCGAGCTTCCAGTCGCCCGAATGGAACACCTTGCCGTGCGGGGTGTCGATGACCAGTGCGGTCGCTTCGGGAATCGAATGCGCCATCGGCACGAAGCGGACGCCGAACGGGCCGACCTTCGTCTCGCCGCCGAGCGGCACGATCTTCAGTTTCACGCGGTCGGCGATGCCTTCCTCGTCCAGCTTGCCGCGGATGAGGCCCGCGGTGAACGGCGTGGCATAGATCGGCACGCCCAGATCGGCGGCGAGATACGGCAGCGCGCCGATATGATCCTCATGCCCATGGGTGATGACGATGCCGGTCAGCGCGTCGCCGCGTTCCTCGATGAACTGGAGGTCGGGGAGCATCACGTCGATGCCGGGATAGGCCGGGTCGGCGAAGGTCACGCCGCAATCGACCATCAGCCATTTGCCGGCGGTGCCGTACAGGTTGACGTTCATGCCGATCTCGCCCGATCCGCCGAGCGCGACGAAGAGCAATTCTTTCTTGGGGGTCACTCAGTCTCTTTCACTACTCGCGCCTATTCGCGAGGGTCTTGGTTTCAGTCGTTGTTTGCCGTGGATATATGGGTTCGGCGCCACAGCATCGCCAGTCCCGTGATCGTCAGGTCCTGTTCGATCGCATCGAAGACCTGCGTATGTTTCTCGAATAATATGGCGAGACCGCCGGTGGCGATCACGCGCACGGGTCGGCCGATCTCGGCCTTCATGCGCGCGACCAGCCCCTCGATCATCGCGATATAGCCCCAATAGATGCCGATGTGCATCTGGTCCACCGTATTGCGACCGATGACCGAGGTGGTCGCGGGCGCCTCGATCGCGATGCGCGGCAGCTTGGCGGCGGCGGTGACGAGCGCGTCGAGCGACAGGTTGATGCCCGGCGCGATGATCCCGCCCTTGTAGGCGCCGGTATAGTCAACCACGTCGAACGTGGCGGCGGTGCCGAAATCGACGACGATCAGGTCGCCCGCATGGGCGGCATGCGCGGCGATGGCGTTGAGCGCACGGTCCGCGCCCACCGCATGGGGTTCGTCCACGTCGAGCGCGATGCCGTAGTCGGCGTCGCCGCGCCCCGCGACCAGCGCCTCCACGCCGAAATATTTGGACGCCAGCACCTGGAGGTTGTGCAGCGCGCGCGGGACAACGGTGCCGATGATGACCGCCTCGACGCACGACCGGTCGCGCCCGTCGAGCGCGAGGAGCTGGTGCAGCCATACCGCATATTCGTCGGCGGTGCGACGCGGATCGGTGGCGATCCGCCAGCGCGCGACGATGGCGTCGCCGTCGACCAGCGCGCAGACCACGTTCGTATTGCCGGCGTCGATCGCGAGCAGCATGCGGATTCCCAGAGCGCCGGAAACGGGCGCGCGTGGGGGTATGCCCTAGAGAATGTGGGGCGTCGGGACAAGGATCGGCGTGAACGGGGCCGATTTCGTCATTCCCGCGGAGGCGGGAATCCATAGACGCTGGCGTAGCGGACAATCCGGCATCACCTGCGTCTATGGATTCCCGCCTTCGCGGGAATGACGAAGGGGGCGTCAGTTGCTTACCCCGCACCGTCATCCCGGCGGAGGCCGGGATCCATGGATGCGGGCGGCGTCGATGGGCCGCAACCGTGCCGTGTCCGTGGATTCCGGCCTGCGCCGGAATGACGGCGTTGGAGACGGGCCAAGCGTTGCACTCGCCCCCGCTTTCGCGCAGGTGATCTGCAACCAAGGGAGAGCCGGTTGGCGCGCAAGTTCCTGTATGTCGTGGCGGGTCTGATCGTCCTCGTGATCGTCGCCGCCTTCGCCTATCGCCTGTTCGGCGTCGACCTGATGCGCCGCGCGCTGGTGCCGGGCGTCGCGTTCCGCAGCGAACCGGCGATGGCGGCCAATGCCTATGCCGATCGCGGCATGTGGTTCGCGCGGCCCGGGCTCACCAACACGCCCGCCGACTGGCTGCCGCCCGGCGTCGCGCCGACCGCGCCGGGCGAGGCGGAGGTGTTCTTCATCCACCCGACCTCGTTCACCGGCACCGATCGCTGGAACGCGGCGCTGGACGACGGCGACACCAACGGGCGGGCGCAGGTCTTCCTGCGCGGACAGGCGAGCGCGTTCAGCGCCGCCGGGCGGGTATGGGCGCCGCGCTATCGCCAGGCGACGTTCGGCGCGTTCCTGACCGGCGAGGGTGCGGCGACCCAGGCGCTCGACCTCGCCTATCGCGACGTGGCGGCGGCGTTCGACCAGTTCGTGCGCGAGGCCGATCCGGAACGCCCGCTGATCCTCGCCGGACATAGCCAGGGGGCGCTGCACCTGACGCGGCTGCTGCGCGAGAAGGTGGCGGGCAGGCCACTGGCCGCCCGGGTGGTCGCGGCCTATGTCGTCGGCTGGCCGGTGTCGCGCAGCACCGATCTTGCCGCGCTGGGGCTGCCCGAATGTCGCAGCGCCGCGCAGGCCGGGTGCATCCTGTCGTGGCAGAGCTTCGGCGAGCCCGCCGATCCGTCGCTGATCTTCGACACCTATGACGCGACCACCGGGTTCGACGGCAGGCCGCGGGCGAATACGGCGATGGTGTGCACCAACCCGCTGACCGGCACGCCCGATGCCGCCGCCCCCGCCGGCGCCAATCGCGGGACGCTGGTGCCCGACAAGGCGCTGGAGAGCGCGACGCTGGTGCCGGGGCTGGTGCCTGCGCGGTGCGAGGGGCGCGGCATCCTGTCGATCGGGGCGGAGACGCCGGACCTCGGCCCCTATGTGCTGCCGGGCAACAACTGGCATGTGTACGACTACAGCCTGTTCTGGGCGAACGTCCGCGCCGATGCGCTGGCGCGGCTGGCGACGTGGAAGGCGAAGCGATGATTACCGAGGACCGCAGCCTGTTCCGCGAAGCGCTGCCCGAGGGCGGGCGGCTGATCGGGCTGGATGTCGGCACGAAGACGATCGGCACCGCGCTGTGCGACGCCGGGTGGAGCTTCGCCAGCCCGGCGGTACTGGTCAGTCGTACGAAGTTCGCCGCGGACAAGGCAAAGGTGCAGACGCTGATCCGGCAGCAGTCGGTGCGCGGGATCGTCATCGGCCTGCCGCTCAACATGGACGGCAGCGATTCCCCGCGCACCCAGTCGGTGCGGGCGTTCGCGCGCAACATGGCGGACCTGAACCTGCCGATCTTCCTGTGGGACGAACGCTGGTCGACCGTCGCGGTCGAGCGGCAGATGATCGCCGAGGATCTCAGCCGCGCCAAGCGTGCCGAGCGCGTCGACAAGCTGGCCGCCGCCTATATCCTGCAAGGGGCGATCGACGCTTTGGTCAATGTTCCGCTGGGGTGAGTGGACATAACGGGTACATTGCCGATACGGGGCGGCTATGGCCGCGTCCCTGTTCCTGTTGCTGAGCGTAATCCTGGCATTTACCGGCGGCGGCGCGCCATGGGTCACGGTGGCGACCGTGGCGAGTGCGACGATCGCGGGCACCCGCCTGCCCGATCTCGATACGCCGCTGAAGCTCGGCCATCGCAGCGCGGTGCTGCACGGCGTGCTGCCGATGCTGGTGGCGCTGCTCGATCCGCGGACATGGGGCGTAGCCGCCGGGCTGGGGTTCGGCATCGGGCTGCATCTCGCCGCCGACCTGTTTCCGGGCAGCATGCGCGGGTTCGCGACGATCAAGCTGCCGCTGTTCGGCTCGATCGGGACGGCGCTGTCCTATGGCTGGATCGCGGCCAATGCGGCTGGCAACCTGCTGGGCGGTGCGGTGGTGCTGGGGCAGATCGCCGACGGGGCGGCGCTGTCGGGGGCGTTGCTGACGGTCGGGGTATTCGGCGTCTTCTACCTGTTGCGCGCCGATGGCGGCTGGATGGCGCTGCTGCTGCTGGGTACGATCGGGTGGTGGTGGCTGGGGTGAGCCTGCCGGGCTCCCCTCCCTGGAAGGGAGGGGAGCGTTTGCGGTTCGGATCGGTCCAGCTTATCGGCGCTCTCAACCCCTTCGTATCCCGTCAGGAAACCCCATGGCCCGTATCGTCTCGCTCCTGCCCAGCGCCACCGAGATCGCGGTGGCGCTGGGCTTCGGCCCCGAACTGGTCGGGCGCAGTCATGAATGCGACTTTCCGCCGGAAGTCGCCGCCCTCCCCCGCCTGACCGCGACCAGGATCGAGAAGGGCCTGCCCTCCCGCCTGATCGACGATCGGGTGCAGGCGATCGTGACCGCCGGGCTGTCCTGCTACGAGGTCGATGCGCCGGGCTTGCGCGCGCTGCAGCCCAATGCGGTGCTGACCCAGTCGCAATGCGCGGTGTGTGCGGTCACGCCCGACGACCTGACCGAAGCACTCACCGACTGGCAGGGGAGCGCGCCGGTCCTCGTGTCGCTCGCGCCGGACGACCTGAGCGACGTGTGGGGCGATTTCCAGCGCGTGGCCGATGCACTGGGCGTGCCGGAGCGCGCCGCGCCGGTGGTGGCGGCGCTTCAGGCGCGGCTGTCCGCGATCGCCGCAACCGCCGCCGCGCAGCCGACGCGACCCACGGTGGCCGCGATCGAATGGATCGATCCGCTGATGGTCGCGGGCAACTGGGTGCCCGAGCTGATCGAGGCGGCGGGCGGGACCAGCCTGTTCGCCGAGGCCGGGCAGCATTCGCCATGGGCGGAATGGGATGCGCTGGTCGCCGCCGATCCCGACGTGATCGTGATGATGCCGTGCGGCTTCCAGATTCCGCAGACGCTGGGCGACCTGTCACCGCTGACCGACCGGCCGGGCTGGGCGAAGCTGAAGGCGGTGCGCGAGGATCGGGTGTTCGTGGCGGACGGACATCATTTCTTCAACCGCCCCGGCCCCCGGCTGGTCGAATCTGCCGAGATACTGGCGGAGGTGATCCACCCGGCGGCTTTTTCGTTCG
Organism: Sphingomonas silueang; assembly: GCF_040049155.1. NCBI lineage: Bacteria > Pseudomonadati > Pseudomonadota > Alphaproteobacteria > Sphingomonadales > Sphingomonadaceae > Sphingomonas > Sphingomonas silueang. The sequence continues at coordinate 16,784 of NZ_JBDZDK010000003.1, read as the reverse complement.
GGCACGAGGGGCGCGGCTGGGTTCGGCTTGCGCGCGGCGGCGCGGCAGCCTAACGCCCGCGTTCATGCGCGCATCCGACCACCGCCCCGCCGCCATGATCGACGGCGGCGCCGTCTTTCCGCATCGCCATCTGACCGGCATCGAGGGATTGCAGCCGCACGAGATCCTGTTCCTGCTGGACGAGGCGGAACAATGGATCGAGGCGAACCGCAACCGCAGCGCCGGCGACCGGCGGCTGGCGGGCATCACCCAGATCAACGCCTTTTTCGAGAACAGCACCCGCACCCTGCTGTCGTTCGAGATCGCGGGCAAGCGGCTGGGCGCGGACGTGGTGAACATGCACGCGGGCCAGTCGAGCGTGAAGAAGGGCGAGACGCTGATCGATACGGCGGTGACGCTCAACGCGATGCGCGCCGACGTGATCGTCATCCGTCACAGCTCGTCGGGCGCGGTGCAGCTGATCGCCGACAAGGTCGACTGCCCGGTGCTGAACGCCGGCGACGGCTGGCACGAGCATCCGACGCAGGCTTTGCTAGATGCGCTGACGATCCGGCGGCGGCTGGGCGGGATCGCGCACAAGCGGGTCGTGATCTGCGGCGACATCCTCCACAGCCGGGTCGCACGCTCGAACATCCTCGCGCTGACCACGCTTGCCGCCGAGGTACGGGTGGTCGCGCCCACCACGCTGATGCCCGCCGCGATCGAGCGGATGGGCGTCACCCCCTTCACCGATTTCGACGCGGCATTGGCAGGCGCGGACGTGGTGATGATGCTCCGGCTTCAGAACGAGCGGATGAACGGCGGCTTCATCCCCTCCACCCGCGAATATCACCTGCGCTACGGCCTCACCCGCGAACGGCTGAAGCGCGCCGAGCCGGGGGCGCTGGTCATGCATCCGGGGCCGATGAACCGGGGGATCGAGATCACCAGCGACGTGGCCGACGATCCCAACGTGTCGGCGATCACCGAACAGGTCGAGATGGGCGTCGCGGTGCGCATGGCCTGCCTCGACGTGCTGACACGGCGAAGCCGCGGCGTGGAGGGCTGGGCATGAGCGTTTCCTTCCTGAACACGACGCGCGTGTGCCCGGCGGGCGGCGTCTCGACCGGCGACCTGCATGTCGCAGGCGACACGATCGTCGCCGACGCGCCGGGGGGCGAAGCGATCGACCTGTCGGGCAAGCTGCTGGCCCCCGCGATCGTCGATCTGGGCGTGTTCGCCAGCGACCCGGCGGCATGCCGCGCGGGCGGGATCGTGCGCGTCGGGCTGATGCCCGATCAGGCGCCGGTGCTCGACGATCCCGGCATCGTCGCGCGCGCCGCGCACATGGGCAAGCCCGACCTGTGGATTCACCCGATCGCGGCGGCGACGCAGGGGTTGCGGGGCACCGACCTCGCCGAAATGGCGATCAATGCCGAAGCGGGCGCGGGTGCGGTCGCGACCGGCAGGCGCTGGATCGCCGACAGCGGCGTGATGCGCAAGGTGCTGGCCTATGCCCGCGACTGCGGCCTCGTCGTGATCGCCCATGCCGAGGACGGCGGGCTTGCCGGTGACGCCGTGGCGACGGCGGGCGAAACCGCCTCACGCCTCGGCCTGCCCGCCGCCCCCGCGCTGGCCGAGGCGCTGGCGATCGCGCGCGACGTGATGCTGGCGGAGGAAACCGGCGCGCGGCTGCATTTCCGGCAGGTGACGACGGCGGCGGGGTTCGATCTGATCCGCAGCGCGAAGCGACGCGGCGTCCGGGTGACGTGCGGCATCACGCCTGCGCACCTGTACCTCTCCGACATCGCGATGAGCGATTTCCGCACCTTCGCCCACCTCTCGCCGCCGTTGCGTGACGAGAGCGACCGGCAGGCGGCACGCGCGGCCCTCTCCGACGGGACGGTCGACGTGCTGTGTTCGGGCCACGACCCGCGCGGGCCGGAGGCGAAGCGGCTGCCCTTCGCCGATTCGGAACCCGGCATGGCGGGGGCGGAGACGCTGCTGGCGCTGGGCCTCGGGCTGGTGCGCGACGGGCTGGTGACGCTGGAGCGGCTGTTCGCGCTGCTCAGCGCCAACCCGGCGAGGCTGCTGGGGCTGGACAGCGGCACGCTGGCGGTGGGCGCGCCCGCCGACCTGATCGTGATCGATGCCGATGCGCCGTGGCAGGTCCGCGCCGATGCGTTCGCGGGCAAGGCGGGCAATACCCCGTTCGACGGGCTGCCGGTGCAGGGCCGCGCGCTGCGCGTGATGAAAGGCGGCGCGTTCCTTTAGGGGGAACGCGCCGCCTCCTCCTGGGAGAGGCTCGGGAAACGGGTTAGCGGCGGGCGTATTGCGCAGGTCGTGCCCATTGCGCGAGCTGCTCGCCCGCACGGGCGCGTACGAAGCAGCGGGCACGCTGCGCGCGCAGGTCGCGGCACAGCCCGGCGGCGTCGGCGCGGGCGAGGCCGCCGACCGACAGGCGATAGAAACGGTTGCCGCCGATGCTCGCATGGATCCCCTGCGGCTGCATCCGCCCGAGCGCCGGGCTGCGGCGGCTGAGGCGGGTCCATGCGTCGCGCGCGACCGCCACATTCGCATACGCGCCGAGCTGGACGTAATAGCTGCTGGTTGCCGGGGTGCGGGGCTCGGGTGGCGCGGCACGGGCGGCGGTACGGACCGGCGCGGCCTGTGCGTATTGCGCGGGCAGCGCCTGCACGATCTCCTGCCGGGGGGCGAAGCGGATCGCCGGTTGCGGCGTGTCGGTCGCCGCAACCGCGACGGGGGTGGCGACGGCCGCGGGCGCGGCGAGCGGCGCGACGGCAGCGACCGCCGCCCGGGCGGGCACGGCGGGCGGTGGCGCGAGCGCCAGCTGCACCGGCTGGCCGCGATCCGCGACGGGCGTGACGCCGAGCAGCGTCGCGACCTGCTGCGCGGCATTGGCGGGCCGCGCGAACTGCGCCCATTCGCCGAGCCGCCGGTCGACCTGATCGCCGCTCATGTCGATCGATGCAACCGAGCGCGCCTCCACCCAGCGCCCGTCGAGCGCGAGTGCCAGCGCCAGATTCTGCCGCACGGTCGCGGTCGCGGCGGGATCGCGCGCGGCCTGCGCCAGGAGTGCGATGCCGCCCGCCGGGTCGCCCGCCAGCGCCAGCGCCAGCCCGCGATCCGCTGCGCCGATCCGCTCGGCATGGGCGGTAAGGGTGCCGCGCGCGCCGACCCAGTCGCCGGTCGCGGTCTGCGCCAGCGCGAGGTTCAGCGCGGATCGCCCGTCGGCGGGATCGATCGCCAGCACGTCGGAGAACGCCTGCACCGCCGAGGCGAAGCGTCCGGCGGCCAGATAGGCGCGCCCGAGCAGCGCGCGGCGCACGGCGTCCTGCGGTGCCAGCGCCACCGCCTGTTCGGCGAAGCGCACCGCGACCGCGCCGTTGCGCTTCGCCAGCGCGGCGGCAGCCCTGTCCGCATAGCGCGCGGCGTCGTCGCTCTCGACCGCGACCGCCCCGGTACCGGTGGCGACGAGGCCGAGCGCACCGCCGAGCATGGCGGCGGCGACGCCGATGGGCAGGAGAAGACGACGGTTCATGGTTCCACCCTGGAAGGATCGGGATCACCGGCGATCAGCCGGTCGATGAGGTCGGCGAGCAGCGCGTCGATCGTGCAGCCCCGCGCGGCGGCGACGGCGTGCAGCCGGGCGAGGCGGACGGCGTCCAATGCGACGTGCAGCGTCGCCCCGCTCGCATCGCTGCCGGTGTCGACCGGCGGCACGGCGGGCACGCGCGTGCCTTCGCCGCCGAAGTCGTTCCAGCCGAAGTCGTCGTCCTGCACCAGCGCGGCGGCGAGGCCGTTGTTGCGCATCGCCGGGCGCGCCTCCCCCTTGCGGGCGAGCAGGCCGGGGAGCATCGGCGCGGGGCGTTCGGGGGGCGCCATCAGCCCTGCCCCACCCCGCGCCGCCCGAAGCCGCCGGGGCCGCGCGGGCCTCGGACGCCGCCGGGGACGGCGAAGACGGTGCGGCGGAAATTCTTTTCCAGCCGGTCGTGCAGATAGGCCCAGAGCTGGGCGATCTCTTCGCTGGACTTCGATTCGGGATCGAGTTCCATCACGGTGCGCCCGTCGACCATCGACGAGGCGAAATCGACGCGGTGGTGGACGATGACCGGCGCGACCGTGCCGTGCGTCGACAGCGCCATGGTCGCCTCGGCGGTGACGCGCGTTCCCGGCGTCGCGGCGTTGACGACGAACACCAGCGGCTTGCCCGCGCGGTCGCACAGGTCGACGGTCGCGCCGACGGCGCGCAGATCGTGCGGGCTGGGGCGCGTCGGCACGACGACCAGTTCGGCGACGGCGATCACGCTCTGGATCGCCATGGTGATCGCGGGCGGCGTGTCGATCACCGCCAGCCTGAACCCGTGCGCGCGCAATATCTCCAGATCGGCGGCGAGGCGGGCGACCAGCGTCTGGGCGAAGGCGGGTTCGTCGGTCGCCCGCGCGTTCCACCAGTCTGCCAGCGACCCCTGCGGATCGATGTCGATCATCACCACCGGCCCGGCCCCGGCCCGTCCGGCCTGCACGGCAAGGTGGCCGGACAGCGTGGTCTTGCCCGATCCCCCCTTTTGCGATGCCACTGCCAGAACGCGCATGCCGTCCGCCGATCCCCGTCCCCGATACTCGCCAGCGTGATGCAACCGCCGGGGATAAAAACCGGTTAACGGGCACGGGCCGGTGCCGCGCCGCACACAGGGTCTTTCCGAACATGGTGAACGGCTGATATCGTCCGCGACGAACCGCAAAGGGGATGTACATGCGCGTAGCAATGGGTCTGGCAGTGGCGGGGGCGGCGTTGGCCGCGGTCCCGGCGCAGGCCGATGTGAAGGCCGGGGTGGACGCATGGACCCGCGGCGACTGGGCGACGGCGGTGCGCGAATGGCGGCAACCGGCGGTGGCGGGCGATGCCGATGCGCAGTTCAACCTGGGCCAGGCGTACAAGCTGGGCCGCGGCGTCCCGCTCGACCTGACGCAGGCGGAGCAATGGTATGCCAAGGCCGCGCTGCAGGGCCATCCGCAGGCGGAGGACAATTACGGCCTGATGCTGTTCCAGAACGGCAAGCGCGCCGAGGCGGTGCAATGGCTGGAGAAGTCCGCGAAGCGCGGCGAGGCGCGCAGCCAGTTCGTGCTGGGCACGATGCTGTTCAACGGCGATGCGGTGGCGAAGGACTGGCGGCGGGCCTATGCGCTGATGACGCGGGCGTCGTCGGCGGGCCTGCCGCAGGCGGCGGCGACGCTGGCGGAGATGGACCGCTATGTCCCCTTGGCCGATCGGCAGGCGGCGCTCACCGTGGCGCGCCAGTATGAAGCGAATGCGGGCAAGCTGGCGAGCACCACCGTCGCGCAGGTGCCTGCCGAAGCCCCACCGCGGATCACCACGCCCCGGCGTGCCCCGGTGCAGGTCGCCGACGCCGCCCCCGCCGCGCCGCCGTCCCGCCCCCGCGCGCCCGCGGCTGTCCCGGCGGCGAGCGGCGACTGGCGGGTACAGCTCGGCGCGTTCCGCGACGCGGGCAACGCGCGCAGCCTGTGGTCGCAGGTGTCGGGCAAGTTCGCCGGTCGCAAGCCGTTCTACGAAGCGGCGGGCGGCGTGACGCGGCTCCAGATCGGCCCGTTCGCCTCCGGCGCCGAGGCGAGCCGCGCCTGCGCGGCGATCCGCCCGACCACCTGCGTTCCGGTGAAGCGGTGATCGCCGCGCTGCTGCTGGCGGTGCAGGGCGCTGCGCCGGGCGCGGAGGCGCTGGCGCTCGGCGAGCGGCTGGCGCGCACCGGCATCCTCGCCACCGTCGCGCCGCTCCAGGCGCAGAAGGATATCGACGAACTGACCGAAACGCCGGGGCTGAGCGCAGCGGAACGGCAGCGGATCGCGGCGATCGGCGCGCAGGAACGCGACCGCGCGCTGGCCGGCGCGATGCGCGTGCTGACGGCGGCCTATGCGAAGCGGCTGACGATCGCCGAGCTGCGCGAACTCGTCGCACAGGCGGAGAGCCCGGCGGCGGTCCGGCGACGCGCGATCGAACCGGCGGTGATCGCCGAGACGATCGCGGGGCTGGGCGAGATCGACTTGCAGGACCGGATCGCCACCCGGATGTGTGCCGAGACGAAGAAGCTGTGCGATCGGGAGTGAACAGCAGCCTGCCCGTTCGGGTCCGGCCTGGCCGGGACGCGGCGCTTGCGGCACGTCCCTCGACTGCGCTCGGGACGAACGGGGTTCCGGGTAACGGGGGTCAGCCCGCGACCCATTCCCCCCGCGCAATCCCCTGAAGATACAGCAGCGCGGTCAGGTCGTTATGATCGATCCGCACCCCGGCCTCCGCCGCCACCACCGGCTTGGCGCGATAGGCGACGCCTACCCCTGCGCGGCGGATCATCGGCAGGTCGTTGGCCCCGTCGCCCACCGCCAGCGTCGCCTGGGGCTCGATGCCGAGTTCGTCGATCGCCGCCAGCAGCGTCACTTCCTTGGTCGTCGCATCGACGATCGGTTTGCGGACCTTGCCGGTCAGCCGTCCGTCCTCGATCAGCAGGCGGTTGGCGATCATGCGGTGGAAACCAAGCGCGTGGCCGACCGGCTCGGCGAAGCGGGTGAAGCCGCCCGACACGAGGATCGTCGTGGCGCCGCGCGCGCGCATGGTCTGAATGAGGGTCTTGGCACCGGGCATCAGCTTGACGCGCTCGTCGAGGCAGCGCCGGATCGCCGCTTCCTCCAGCCCCGCCAATAGCGCCACCCGCGCATCGAGCGCCGACGCGAAGTCGAGTTCGCCGCGCATCGCCCGTTCGGTCACTTCGGCGATCTGCGGCTTGATGCCCGCATAATCGGCCAGTTCGTCGATGCACTCGACGGTGATCATCGTCGAATCCATGTCGGCGACGAGCAGCGTCTTCTCGCGCGCAGCGGCGGGCTGCACCGCCACGTCGGTCGCGGGGAACACGCCCTCGATCGCGGCACGGGCGGCGGCGGGGTCGGTCGCGAAGCGGATATCGGCGGCGCGGCCCTCGTCCAGCCATTCCCGGCCGGTCACGCCGCAGCCCGCCGCATCCAGCCGGTCGGCGGCATCCGAAATATCGCCCGCGGCGATCGATTCGGCTGCTATCAGCGTGGCGATGAACATGGCGAACTCCCGTGACCGTCCAAGGGTGGCGCTCATCGCAGGCCCGACCGCCAGCGGCAAGTCCGCGCTGGCGATCGCGATCGCACGGGCGAAGGACGGCGTGGTCGTCAACGCCGACAGCGCGCAGGTGTACCGCGACCTGCGCATACTGTCCGCCCGCCCCTCGCCGGAGGAAGAAGCGAGCGCGCCGCACCGGCTGTTCGGCCATGTCGATGGTGCGGACAGCTATTCCGCCGCCGCCTGGGCGCGTGACGCGACGGCGGAAATCGACGCGGCGGTGGCGGCGGGCAAGCTGCCGGTGCTGGTCGGCGGGACCGGCCTGTATCTGCGCACCCTGCTCGACGGGATCGCACCGGTGCCGGAGATCGATCCCGACGTCCGTGCGGCGGTGCGCGCACTGCCGGTGGCAGCGGCGCATGCCGCACTTGCCGTCGCCGATCCGGCAGCGGCGGCACGGCTGCTGTCCGGCGACACGACGCGGGTGGCGCGCGCGCTGGAGGTGGTGCGATCGACGGGACGGACCCTCGCCGACTGGCAACAGGACCGCACCGGCGGCATCGGCGAGCGGATCGACGTGCGCGCCATGCTGCTGCTGCCCGAGCGCGACTGGCTGACCGAACGGTGCGACCGGCGGCTGGCGGCGATGTTCGACCATGGCGCGCGCGAGGAAGTGGCGGCGCTGCTCGCGCGCGACGACATAGCCCCCGACGCGCCGGTCCGCCGCGCGATCGGCGTGGGCGAGGTCGCGCGCTGGCTGTCGGGCGAATGGACCCACGATGCGGCACTCACCGCCGCCCGCTTCGCGACGCGGCAATATGCCAAGCGGCAGTATACCTGGTTCCGCAACCAGCCCCCCGCCGACTGGCTTCGCACCAGCGAAACCGAAACGTGCGCCCTTGCCGCCCAATTCGACACTTTATTACGCAATTAAGAGTTGACACGCACGTTTAATGCTACTAGCGACGCCACTCCAATTCTGGTATCGCGCCTGCGAAATTTGTTGGGTGAAGGAGCCGTCCCATGCCCGAGAAGAGCGGAGCCGACATATTGGTCGAAGCGCTGGTCGACCTCGGCGTGGAAGTCGTGTTCGGCTATCCCGGCGGGGCGGTGCTGCCGATCTATGACGCGCTGTTCCAGCACAGCCGGATCAAGCACATCCTCGTCCGCCACGAACAGGCGGCGACCCATGCGGCGGAGGGCTATGCCCGCTCGACCGGCAAGCCCGGCGTCGTGCTCGTCACCTCGGGTCCGGGCGCGACCAACGCGATCACCGGCATCACCGACGCGCTGCTCGATTCGATCCCGATGGTCGTCATCACCGGCCAGGTCCCGACCGCGCTGATCGGCACCGATGCGTTTCAGGAGGCCGATACCGTCGGCATCACGCGCCACTGCTGCAAGCATAATTACCTCGTGAAGGACCCGGCCAAGCTCGGCCATGTCATCCACGAGGCGTTCCATATCGCCACCGCGGGTCGTCCCGGCCCGGTCGTGGTCGACATCCCCAAGGACGTGCAGGTCGCGACCGCGCGCTACGCCAGGCCCGGCCCGATCCAGCACAAGACCTATCGCCCGAAGGTGAAGGCCGACCGTGCGGCGATCGAGCAGGTCGTCGACATGCTGGCCGCCGCCGAACGCCCGGTCCTCTACACCGGCGGCGGGATCATCAATTCGGGTCCGGCGGCGTCGCAGCTGCTGCGCGAACTGGCGCGGATCACCGGTGCGCCGGTCACGTCGACGCTGATGGGGCTGGGCGCCCTGCCCGCCTCCAGCCCACAATGGCTGGGGATGCTGGGGATGCACGGCACCTATGAGGCGAACCTCGCGATGAACGAGGCCGATCTGGTCGTCGCGATCGGCGCGCGCTTCGACGATCGCGTGACGGGGCGGCTCGACGCCTTCTCGCCCCGCAGCAGCAAGGTCCACATCGACATCGATCGCTCCAGCGTGAACAAGATCGTTCGCGCCGACCTCGGCATCATCGCCGATGCGGGCCATGCGATGGAGGACATGATCCGCGTGTGGAAGGCGCGGCAGCATCCCAAGCCCGATCTCAAGCCATGGTGGGCGAAAATCGAGGGCTGGCGCGCCAGGCGCTGCCTCGACTTCCCCGAGAACCGCAAGGAAATCATGCCGCAGCGCGCCGTCCGCGCGCTGTACGAGGCGACCAAGCACCGCGCCCCGATCGTCTCGACCGAGGTCGGCCAGCACCAGATGTGGGCTGCGCAGCATTTCGGGTTCGAGGCGCCGAACAAGTGGCTGACCAGCGGTGGCCTCGGCACCATGGGCTATGGCCTGCCCGCGGCGATCGGCGCGCAGCTGGGCAATCCGGGCGCCTTGTGCATCGACATCGCGGGCGAGGCGTCGATCCAGATGAACATTCAGGAACTGGCCACGGCGACGCAATATCGCCTGCCGGTCAAGGTGTTCATCCTGAACAACGAATATATGGGCATGGTCCGCCAGTGGCAGGAGCTGACCTATTCGTCGCGCTATTCGGAAAGCTATTCGGACTCGCTGCCCGATTTCGTGAAGCTGGCCGAGGCATACGGCTGGAAGGGCATCCGCATCGAGGGGCCGGACCAGCTCGACGCGGGCATCCAGGCGATGCTCGACCATGACGGACCGGTGCTGGTGGACTGCATGGTGGCGAAGCTCGCCAACTGCTTCCCGATGATCCCGTCGGGCGCGGCGCACACCGACATGATCCTGCAGGCCAACGAAGTCTCGGGCGAGATGGACGACGAGGCGAAGGCGCTGGTGTAATCTTTCAGCTCCTCCCCGGAACGGGGAGGGGGACCGCTCGAAGAGCGGTGGAGGGGGATCGCCCCAAGCGCATCGCCGGTGGAGGCCCCCTCCACCCCTCGCTGCGCGAGCGGTCCCCCTCCCCGTGCCGGGGAGGAACTTTCACATGCATATCAAGACCGAACAGACCGAACGGCACACGCTGGCCGTGCTCGTCGACAACGAACCCGGCATCCTCGCGCGGATCGCCGGGCTGTTCTCGGGCCGCGGCTACAATATCGAGAGCCTGACCGTGTCGGAGATCACGGCCGACAAGGCGGTCAGCCGGATCACCATCGTCACCAGCGCATCGCCGCCGGTGATGGAACAGATCATCGCCCAGCTCGACCGGCTGGTGCCCGTCCACAAGGTCATCGACCTGACGGTGCAGGGCGCGCATGTCGAGCGCGAGCTGGCGCTGGTCAAGGTCGTCGGCACCGGCGAGCAGCGGATCGAGGCGCTGCGTCTGGCCGAGGTCTACCGCGCCCGCGTGGTCGACGCGACGGTATCGAGCTTCGTGTTCGAGGTGACGGGATCGATCGAAAAGATCGACAAGTTCACCGAATTGATGGCCGAGGTGGGGCTGGTCGAGGTCGCCCGCACCGGAATCGCCGCCATCGCCCGCGGACGAGAGGCCGCCTGAACCCATCCGATGCGCCCGTGCGCGGCGCGACCAACATTGCAAAGGGAACCAACATGCGTGTCTATTACGATCGCGACGCCGATCTGAACCTGATCTCCGACAAGAAGATCGCGATCCTCGGCTACGGGTCGCAAGGCCATGCCCATGCGCAGAACCTGCGCGATTCGGGCGTGAAGAATGTCGCGATCGCGCTGCGCCCCGGTTCGGCCAGCGCCGCCAAGGCGGAGGGTGCGGGCTTCAAGGTGATGCCGAACGCCGAAGCCGCGGCATGGGCCGACATCCTGATGATCCTCGCCCCCGACGAGCATCAGGCGGCGATCTATGCCGACGATATCCACGCGAACCTGAAGCCGGGTTCGGCGCTGGCGTTCGCGCACGGCCTGAACGTCCACTTCGGGCTGATCGAGCCGCGCGCCGACGTCGACGTCATCATGATCGCGCCCAAGGGGCCCGGCCACACCGTGCGCAGCGAATATGTGAAGGGCGGCGGCGTCCCCTGCCTCGTCGCGATCCATCAGGATGCCAGCGGCAACGCGCACGACATCGCGCTCGCCTATGCCAGCGGCGTCGGCGGCGGGCGTTCGGGCATCATCGAGACGAACTTCCGCGAGGAATGCGAAACCGACCTGTTCGGCGAGCAGGCCGTGCTGTGCGGCGGCATCACCCACCTGATCCAGGCGGGTTTCGAGACGCTGGTCGAGGCGGGCTATGCCCCCGAAATGGCCTATTTCGAGTGCCTCCACGAAACCAAGCTGATCGTCGACCTGCTGTATGAGGGCGGCATCGCCAACATGCGCTATTCGATCTCGAACACCGCCGAATACGGCGACATCGTGACCGGTCCGCGGATCATCACCGACGAGACGAAGAAGGAAATGAAGCGTGTGCTGGCCGACATCCAGTCGGGCCGTTTCGTGCGCAACTTCGTGCTCGACAACCGCGCGGGCCAGCCCGAGCTGAAGGCGGCGCGCAAGCAGGCGGCGGCGCATCCGATCGAGAAGACCGGCAGCGAACTGCGCGCGATGATGCCGTGGATCGGCGCGAACAAGTTGGTCGATCAGACCAAGAACTAACGGCGTTAGTTCGTACTGATCGGCCAACCGGCCGGCGCGACGGAGCCCGCCCCTCGGGGCGCGGCTTCGCCGCGACCGACGGGCGGGCGGTAAAGGGAGCCAGCGCCTCCCCCACCCGTCCTTCCCGCGCAGGCGGGAATCGATAGACGCCGACCTGCCGGCTCCAACAGCGGCGCTGCGTGTATGGGTTCCCGCCTGCGCGGGAACGACGATAGCGCCCCCCGTCATCCCGGCGCAGGCCGGGATCCATGGACGCGGCACGGTCGCGGATCGATCGACAGCGCCCGACACAATGGATTCCGGCCTGCGCCGGAATGACGAAGCAGCGGCCGTTTACGGTTCGCGCCCCACGCCGGAATGACGAGACTGGTGCGGCGGCCCCCACCCCCACGGCACCATCCGCGAAACCGTTCGTTTCGCATCCGGTATTTGACCCGAAGGCCCCCGCCCCCGACAAGGCGGCATCGTCCTTCGCCCCCGAAACCGGAGAGCCTGTCCTCATGCGCACCCCCCTGATCCTCGCCGCCGCGCTGTTCGCGGTCGCCGCCCCCACGGTCGCCCAGATGCCCGGCGCGCCCGACAAGTCGCGCGTCGCTGCGGGCAACTACACCGTCGACACCGCGCATACCCAGGTCGCGTGGCGGGTGAACCACATGGGCTTCTCGATGCTCGACGGACTGTTCGGCGCGAGCGGCGGCAGCGCCGTGATCGATCCGAAGAACCCGGCGGCGAGCAAGGTCAGCATCGACTTCAACATCGCCGATTCGCTGACCGTCACCAGCCCGCAGTTCGCGGGCCATCTGAAGTCGAAGGATTTTTTCGACGTCGCGACCTATCCGACCGCCAAGTTCGTCTCCACCCGCATCACCCCGATGGGCGACCACTGGATGATGACCGGCAATCTGACGATCAAGGACCAGACGAAGCCGGTGCAGCTGACCGTCCGCTTCATGGGTGCCGGTCAGAACCCGATGAACAAGAAGGCGAACGTCGGCTTCACCGCCACCGGCAGCATCCAGCGCAGCCAGTTCGGCCTCGGCTACGCCGTGCCCGCCGTGTCGGACAAGGTCGACCTGACGATCAACGCCGCGTTCGTCGCCGCGTGAGGCCCCGGCGGGGCGGGCATCGCGCCTGCCCCGCATCGCTACTGGACATTCGCGCCGCCAGCCGCCACAGACGCAGCATGGCCGCGCTGGCGATCCGCATCCTACGACTTAGCCGCCCTTAGGGGAGGAACGCGCGTACGTGCGCCTTCCCTGAGGGAGTATCCGACCCATCGGCAGATACCGGCGCATCCCCTGCGCCCCTGACAGGCTAGAGACGACATGCTGCGTGATCCTTCGACCAAATATCGCCCCTTCCCCACCATCGACCTGCCCGACCGGCAGTGGCCGTCGCGCACGATCACCCGGGCGCCGCGCTGGCTCTCCACCGACCTGCGCGACGGCAACCAGGCGCTGATCGACCCGATGGGCGCGGAGAAGAAGACCCGCTTCTTCGACCTGCTGCTCAAGGTCGGCCTGAAGGAGATCGAGGTCGGCTTTCCCTCGGCGGGCGCGACCGAGTTCGACTTCATCTCCGGGCTGGTGCGCGAGGATCGCATCCCCGACGACGTATGGGTGCAGGTGCTGACCCAGTCACGCCGCGACCTGATCGAGCGCAGCTTCGAGAGCCTCGACGGTGCGAAACAGGCGATCGTCCACCTCTACAATGCGGTCAGCCCGGCATGGCGGCGGATCGTGTTCGGCATGGAGCGTAGCGAGGTAAAGGCGATCGCCGTCGCCGGGGCCAAGGTGCTGCGCGACGAGGCGGGCAAGCGCCCCGACACCGACTGGCGGTTCGAGTACAGCCCGGAAACCTTCTCCACCGCCGAGCTCGATTTCTCGGTCGAGGTCTGCGCGGCGGTAATGGACGTGCTCCGGCCGACGCCGGACAAGCCGCTGATCCTGAACCTGCCCGCGACCGTCGAGGCGGCGACGCCCAACGTCTATGCCGACCAGATCGAATGGTTCTGTCGCAACGTACCGAACCGCGACAGCGTGGTGATCTCGCTGCACACCCACAATGATCGCGGCACCGGCGTGGCGGCGGCGGAGCTGGGGCTGATGGCGGGCGCCGACCGGGTCGAGGGCTGCCTGCTCGGTAACGGCGAGCGTACCGGCAACTGCGACCTCGTGACCGTGGCGCTGAACCTGTACACGCAGGGCGTCGATCCCAGGCTCGACCTGTCGGACATCGATGCGGTGGTGAACACGGTCAACTATTGCACCAGCCTGCCGGTGCATCCGCGCACGCCGTACGCGGGCGACCTCGTGTTCACCGCCTTTTCGGGCAGCCATCAGGACGCGATCAAGAAGGGCATGGCGGCGCAGGCGGTGCGCAACGACGGGCTGTGGGAAGTCCCCTATCTGCCGATCGATCCCGCCGACCTTGGCCGCAGCTATGAAGCGGTGATCCGCGTCAATTCGCAATCGGGCAAGGGTGGCGTGGCCTGGGTGCTGGAACAGGACAAGGGGCTGAAGCTGCCCAAGCGGTTGCAGGCCGATTTCAGCCGCCATGTCCAGGCGATGGCCGACGATCTCGGCCGCGAACTCAACGCCGCCGATATCTGGACCGCCTTCGCCGCCGCCTATCTGCCCGGCGGCGCGGATCGCTATGCGCTGATCGACTATGCCGAGACGCACGGGCCGAACGGCGGGCCGCCGCGTACCTTCGTTGGGCGGGTCCGGCTGGACGGCGAGGAGCGCTCGATCTCGGGCAAGGGCAACGGGCTGCTCTCCGGCCTGCTCGCCGCGCTGCGCGAGGACGGCGGGATCGACATGGACGTGGTGGATTACAGCGAACATGCGATCGGCCACGGCGCAGACGCGCAGGCGGCGGCCTATCTCGAATGCAGCCTCCCCGACGGGCGGCGGGTGTTCGGCGTCGGCATCGACGGCGACGTGGCGACCGCGACGGTCCGCGCGGCGCTGAGCGCGGCGAATGCGGCGGGGCGGGGATAGTCTGACCGTCACGACCGGGTCGGGCCATCCCGTTCGTCCTGAGTAGCCGTTGCGCTTGCCGAAACGGCGTATCGGAGGACCGCGAACGGTGCTTCGATACGGGCCTTCGACTTCGCTCAGTCCCTACTCAGCACGAACGGTCCGGCTTGTTGGGCGGCGCAAGGTTAGAACGACAGCCGCGCCCGGGCCAGTACCGCGTCGCCGCTGTGCCGCCGGTCGCCGACCACCGGCACCACCGCATCGTCGCGGAGGTCGGTGCCGACATAGTCGACCCCCAGCGTCAGCGGCCCGGTCACGTGATCCACGCCCAGCCGCCAGTCGCTATACGCCCCGCCAGGCCGCAGCCGGTTGGCGCGTACCGGATCGTCGACCGTGCCCGACGACCGCCCTATCGAGGCGACCAGCGTGAACGGCGTCGCCGGGATACCCGCCACCGCCCTTGCCGACAGATACAGGTTGCTGCCCCCGATCGCGCGCTGCGGCGGGGCCCAGGTCGCGCCCGCGCTCGCCTCGACCGGGCCGAGAGTATAGCGCGCCTCCACGCCGACCTCGCCGTAATCGGCGCGCGTCATGGCACCGGCGAACACATGGCCGATCGCCAGCGCGCGCAGTTCGACCGGCCCCAGCGATTGTCCGAACGCCGCACCGATATCGGCCACCGCATCGGCGCCATACTGCCGGTCCGATTCCCGCAGCGCCGCGACCCGTGCGTCGAGATCGATCCCGCCGAGCGTCGCCGCGACATCGCCGGAGATCGACGCCCGCCCCCCGCTCCAGCTCAGGCCGCGACGGCGTTCGTCGCTCGTCGCTTCCACGCCGACCTGCGGCAGCGATTGCGCATGGGCGACGCTGCCGAGCAACGACAGCACCGCCACCGATACCGACCGGAGGATCATCCGGCCTGCGTCGTCCCGTGCAGGCGGTCGACCTCGGCATGGAGCACGCCGTGATCCTCCTGCGCCACGCGGACGAGCGCGGCGCGCAGTTCGTCGCTGCGGCTCGCGACCTCACGCGCGATTCCGGCCTTCTGCGCGCTGCACCAGCCCGGACGGCTGCCCGTGACCGCGTCGTCATGCGCGAACGAGCGCGCCATCGTCGCGCCCGACGCATGGCGCGCCGCCCGATCGACCACCAGCCCCGCGCGCCACAGGCAGCGCAGCGTGGACGGACGCCCGCCGACCCCGACGCTGCCGATCTGGCGATGCTCGATCCGCACGTCGGCGCGGTAATGCGTGTCGACCGCGCCGCTGGCGTGCGCCACCTGCGTGCGATGCTCGATGGCGCCGCCCTGCGCCGGGTTCACGGGTGCGATCGCGAGTGCGACCAAGGCGAAGAACATGTCCGTCTCCTTGCTTTCATCCTGCGGACGGCCCCGGCTCTACCGGTGGCCGTACGGGCAGCCTGCCCGCAAAAAACCAATCATTCCAGCGCGGAACGGTTCCATCCCGAAACGAACGACGCCGCCCGGAACCCATCGGCTCCGGGCGGCGTGCAGTTTGTCGGGAACCTCGCTACGCGCGAGGTTCGAGGCGGTGCCGGCCCGCTCCCCCACCCGGCCACCCACACGGTATCTTCGATGGGTGGCCGGGTGGGGGAGCGGGCCGGCACCGCAAAACGTGCCGTCAGCACGTTTTCAGAAAAGCGCTCACTTCATGTGCGCGCTGAGCAGCTTGTTCATCTCGAACATGCTGCACGACTTCTTGCCGAACAGCTTCTCCAGCGTCTCGTCGGCCAGGATCTCGCGCTTGTCCTTCGGGTTCTGAAGGTCGTGCTTCTTGATGTATTCCCACATCTTGCTCACGACCTCGCTGCGCGGCAGCGGATCGGAGCCGGTGATCTTGGCGAGTTCGACCGACGGCGTGACCGGCTTGGCGATCCCGCCCTTGGCACCGCCGGTGGCGGCGGTCGTCTTGGGTTCCTTGGCCATGATAATCTCCCTAAATCCCCCTACAGGGCCACACGCCTCGCTGGGCGCGCGGCAGGCTGGCGGTTATGCAGCGTTCGGGGCCGGTTGTCGCGGGGGAATTGCCGTCCCGGACCCCGAACGCCGTTCGATTATACGGTTTGCTCAAAGTCTGTTTGAAAACTCGCGGAAGTGCGAGTTTCGGGCGGCACCGGCCCGCTCCCCCACCCGGCCACCCATCAGGATACTCGCGTGGGTGGCCGGGTGGGGGAGC